>CALHUA010000207.1 GCA_938039915.1 uncultured Anderseniella sp. | reverse complement strand
TTGTCTGTTGCGAGCGGAAACTCCTGATAAAAGCCCAGCCCCTCCGGATAGAAGTACAGCACCGTGTTGGGAAACATCCCGATATAGAGCCATGCCCGGCGATGGCTTTCCGGCAGATGCTCGATGTCCGGCAGGATGTTGCAGTATGCGCGCACGGACCACAGCCGTTTGCGGTCATCGGAGATTGGGGCGAATGATCGTGTCGTGCCGTCTTTCCAGTGTTCATCGAAATAGTTGTTGCCATACAGGTCCTGCAGGCCCGGATGTGCCATGGGGACGTGGTATCCCTCATTGTCGACATCACGAACGCACTTCCAGTTGGACCCTATTTCCTGCGACCAGAAACTGTTGCTGGTCGGCTCCGCCTCTGACGGCCGGTATAAGGCGATCTCAGCCTCATGACGGGCCATGATGTCCCTGACCGCCAATTGCGGCCCCGGCTGAAACCTGACGAATACAAATCCGTGCCAGATTTCAAACTCTACCGGCACAAGCCCATGTTCGACAGGATCAAGTGCGGGCACTGACCTGGGCTGCGCAACCGTTCGCAGTGTGCCGTCAAGATTGAACGACCAGCCATGAAACGGACACACCAGTGCCGACCCGCACGTGCCGGTCTCACTGACTACCACCCGAGAGCCACGGTGGCGGCAGACATTATGGAAGGCGCGTATCTCATTGTCCTTGCCACGCACGATGACGGCCCGCTCTCCTGCCACGTCGAAGCAGAAATAATTTCCAGGCTGAGGCGCATTGCTCACATGGCCCGCCAGTTGCCAGTGGCGGCGGAACAAAACGTCGCGTTCCAATTGCAGCTGTTCATCATTTGTGTAAGCCCAGGCGGGTAGCCCACTGCGCTCCCATTGCGCCGGCGCGCCGCTGACCTGTGACTTGTCAAGCGCAAGTGGGGCAGTAATGACGCTTTCCATCCGGGTCATCAGGAACACCTCTGTCAAACTGAATGATCATTCAATATAACATGATTTTCTCAATGATGACAATTCAGGATTTAGGCCGTTGTCAGCACAAGCCCTCGACCTTAACCACACATCCGCCCTGAACTAGGCCCCTACCCGGACAAACCAGTCATCTTCGGAAATCACTTCGACACCCAGTTCTGTTGCCTTCTTGAGCTTTGATCCTGCACCCGGCCCCGCCACGACGAGATTGGTTTTCTTTGACACCGATCCAGCGACCTTTGCACCAAGCCGCTCAGCCATGGCCTTGGCTTCATCGCGGGTCATGCGCTCAAGCGCCCCGGTAAACACAATCGTCATGCCCGACACGGGCGAGCCGGTGTCGACGGATTCCAGCGGCTGGATGTCGAGATGATCACCAACCAGTTCCCTGACCACGGACAGGTTGTGCGGCTCGGCAAAAAATTCAGCCACGGCGCGAGCCACAACATCGCCGATACCGTCAATATTCACCAGATCGGCATAGGCTTCCGATGCATGATCCTGCGCGGCGGCGATCGCATCGAGAAACTGATCTGCTGTACCATACGACCGCGCCAGCGTCCGCCCGGTGGTTTCGCCCACATGGCGGATGCCGAGCGAATAGATGAAACGGTCGAGCCCGATGCTGCGGCGCTCATCAATGGCGGCAAACAGATTGCCTGCCGACGTGCCACCCCAGCCCTCGCGGTCCTTGAGCTTCTTCAGTGAGCGTTCATCGCGCTCCCGCAGCGTGAAGATGTCCTGCGGCGATTGTATCAGGCCGTCATCATAAAACTCCTGGATGACCTTGTCGCCCATGCCCTCAATGTCAAATGCATTGCGCGACACGAAGTGCTTGAGCCGCTCGACACGTTGTGCCGGGCATATCAGGCCGCCAGTGCACCGGCGCACCACATCCATCTTGCCGGTTTTCTCATTGGTCTCACGCACCGCATGCGATCCGCACGCAGGACATGTGGTTGGAAATACATATTCGACTGCGTCGGCCGGGCGCTTGTCGGGCAAATGACCAAGCACCTGCGGTATGACATCCCCTGCCCTCTGGATGGTCACCGTATCGCCGATGCGGATATCCTTGCGGATGATCTCGTCTTCATTATGCAGGGTTGCATTTGATACCACCACACCGCCGACCGTGACAGGTTTCAGTCTTGCAACCGGCGTCAGCGCACCGGTGCGCCCGACCTGAATATCAATGCCCTCCAGCACCGTGGTGGCTTTCTCGGCGGCAAACTTGTGGGCAACCGCCCAACGCGGCGAGCGCGAGACAAAACCGAGCCGTTCCTGCCAGTCGAGCCGGTTCACCTTGTAGACAACACCATCGATGTCATAGCCCAGTGATGCACGCTGCTGCTCGATAGACCGGTAATGCGCCAGCAGTTCGTCGACAGAAATACACAGTCTTGTCAGTGGATTGACCGGAAAACCCCAACGGTCAAACGCGTCCAGAACCCCGCGCTGGGTATCGGCAGGCAGCTGGTCAACCTGACCCCAGGCATAAGCAAAAAACCGCAGTGGCCGCGACGCGGTGATCGATGGGTCCAGCTGGCGCAGGGAACCGGCGGCTGCGTTGCGCGGATTGGCAAAAACCTTGGCGCCTGCCGCCAACTGCATCTCATTAAGCCGGGCGAAGTCCTTGTGAGACATATATATTTCGCCACGAACCTCAAACACGTCCGGAAAGTCATCGCCGACAACCTTGCGGGGAATGTCTGCGATCGTTTCGACATTTCGGGTAACGTTTTCACCCTCCTGCCCATCCCCGCGTGTTGCAGCCTGCACCAGCCTGCCGGCTTCATAGCGTAGCGATATCGACAGCCCGTCGATCTTCGGTTCAGCGGTCACCTCAACCACTTCATCATCGCCAAGTTTCAGAAAGCGGCGGATACGGGCAACGAATTCATGCACGTCTTCATCTGCAAACGCATTGCCCAGAGACAGCATCGAGATGGCATGACGCACCTTGCCAAACTTTTCCGACGGTGCAGCGCCCACGCGCTGCGAAGGCGAATTTTCCAGAACCAGCTCGGGAAACGCAGCTTCAATTTCGTCATTGCGGCGACGCAGCGCATCATAGTCCGCATCGGAAATTTCCGGCTCATCCTCACGGTAGTAGGCTTCGTCATGGCGTGCAATTTCGGTTGCCAGACGCTCAAGCTCGTCAGCCGCTTCCAGCGGCGTCAGGGCCGCAACAGGTGTATCCTTCGTCATGCTAGCTTACCCTGTAGCCGACAACAGCCGGTCAGCCTGGGCACGGGCTTCCGATGTCACTTCGGCCCCGGACAGCATGCGGGCTATTTCCTCCCGGCGGCCCTCGCCGGTCAGCGGTGTAACGCGGGTAATCATGCGTCTGCCGGCAGCATCGCCCGCCTCTTCCATCTTGGAAATCAGCAAATGCGCGTCGGCTCGCGAGGCCACCTGCGGGCTATGGGTGACGGCCAGCACCTGCAAGCCCTGAGACATGCGCGAAAGCCGTTGGCCGATTGCATCTGCAACAGCCCCGCCCACACCGGTATCGATTTCGTCAAACACCAACGTGGGCGCGGATGCGCGCGCTGCCAGCACCACCTTCAAAGCCAGCAGGAAGCGGGACAGTTCACCACCGGACGCCGCCTTGACGATAGGCGCAAGCGGTGTACCGGGATTGGCCGCAATCAGGAATTCAACCCGGTCAATGCCGTGCGGTCCGGCGCGGGCTTCGTCGGTTTCAACCCGGGTTTCGAAGCGCGCCTTTTCCAGTCGCAAAGGCGCAAGTTCCGACAATATCTCCTGGTCAAGCTTCACAGCCGCTTTTACACGCGCATCCGACAGTTTGAGAGCCAGGTCGTCATAAACCATCTGCGCTTCATCACGGGCATTTTTCAGTTTGGCAAGCATGACGCCGCCATCATCGATGGATTGCAGATCCGTTTCGAAACGCTCCATCAGAGCCGCCAGATCATCCACCTGCACCTTGTGTTTTCGCGCCAGTGCGCGCAGCGCAAACAGTCTCTCCTCGGCTTTTTCCAGCTCTGCCGGATTGAGGACGAATTCCCGGGCCGCTGCATCAAGCTGGTTTTGCGCTTCATTCATCTCGATGACGGCACGTTCCAGCGCGGCGCATACCGGGTCCAGTCCACCCTTGGCCTGCTCGCGGCGTCTTTCCAGCTTGCGCAGCGCCGTGTTCAGGGCGGCAATGGTATCGCCGTCAGACACGGCCTTTTGCGCCTCATTGACCACGGATGAGAATTCTTCTGCATTCATCATCATCTGACGCTTGTCTGCCAGGGTGGCTTCTTCACCCGGCTGTGGATCAAGCTCATGCATTTCCTTCAACGCATGTTCCAGAAACGCACGCTCGGTCTCCGCCCGGTCAAGCCGGGCCTGATGGGCATCGTAGGCCTCGCGCGCCGAACTCAACGCCTCCCACGCAATCTCCACTTTGCGCAGCTTCGGTTCAAGCTCGCCATAGGCATCCAGGGCCGTACGATGGAACGACACATCCATGAGCGCGCGATCATCATGCTGACCGTGAATTTCCGCCAGCAGTCCGCCCAGTTGCCGCAGCAGGTTGACGCTGGATGGTTGGTCGTTGATGAACACCCGCGATTTGCCGTCAGCGCCCTGAATACGGCGAATGACAATTGCCCCCTCGTCCGCATCGATTTCCGCACCCGCCAGCAACCGGAACGCGGCATGATCTGCAGGAGGATGGAAGCTCGCCGTTACGCTGCCTTTGTCGCAGCCGGTACGGACCAGAGATGCATCACCGCGCGCGCCAAGCGCCAGCCCCATCGAATCCAGCAGGATCGACTTGCCGGCACCGGTCTCACCGGTCAGCACACCGAGGCCTTCCTCTAGGGAAAGGTCCAGTTTCTCGATCAGGACGATGTCGCGTATGGCAAGATGTGTGAGCATGACAGCGCTGTTTATAGCGCATTTTTATAGAATCGGGCGAGAGGATTAGGATGTGTTGACAAATACTGACATCACCCGTGCATGGTCAGGCCGCCGGATACACTGATCGTCTGCCCGGTGATGTAATCGGCATCGTCGCTGGCCAGAAACGCGATGATGCCGGGATAGTCTGCCGGCTGGCCGAGACGTCGCATGGGGATGGCGCGGGTCAGCCCGTCAATCAGCTTTCTGCCCTGCTCGCCATCGCCGGCAAAACCGGCAAACAGCGGTGTATCAGTCGGGCCGGGACATACCGTATTGATCTGGATATTCTTGCGCGCCAGTTCCCGCGCCAGGGTTTTCGAAAACGCGATGATGCCGCCCTTGCAGGCTGAATAGACCGCCTCACCGGAAGAGCCGACGCGACCGGCATCAGAGGCGACGTTGATGACTTTGCCGGCTTCACGCTGCGCCATCCGCGAGACCACCGTGTGATGCAGGTTTAAGGGCCCGTACAGATTGATGTCGATTATCTTGCGCCATAAAGCGGTATCTGTGGCCAGGAACGGCTTGGCTTCATCCCAGCCTGCATTGTTCACCAGGATGTCGACAGGACCCAGGTCTGATTCTGTCGCCGCAACCGAGGCTTCAACGGCATCATGATCTGAAATGTCGGTCACATACGAGCGTGCCCGCCCGCCTTGATCCGCAATCAGTCTGACTGTTTCCGCCGCACCATCTTCGTTGATATCGAAGATGGCGACATGTGCATTTTCGTCCGCAAACCTTTGACAGATGGCCCGGCCAATGCCGCTGCCGCCGCCGGTTACGATGACCACTTTTCCTTCAAGACCCCGCATTCAGGCAACTCCGTTTGTTGTCGACTTGGACCCGGCAGACGATCCGGTCCGGTCCTGTTCCACCGGTGGGTAAATCTCACTCAGGGGGCGAGATTTTCCGTCGGCCTGGATGAGCCGGACATGACGGCGTTCAAGAGCCCTGGCGTGCGGAACCCCGCAGGCATGGGCAATCAGGCCAACCCCATAATGTATCTTGCCGGCGTAGTTTTTCACCCGCACCGCCTTGTCTTCCGGATCCAGCCCGCGCTGCAGGTGACGTTGATGGGTGGTAATGCCGGTTGGACAGGTGTTCTTGTTGCACTTCAGCGACTGGATGCATCCGAGCGCGAACATGAACCCGCGTGCCGAATTGACGAAGTCCGCACCTGCACAATAGGCCCAGGCAACTTCTGCCGGTGTAATCAGCTTGCCCGCACAGATAACCCGGACACGATCCCTGAGTTTATGCTTGGCCAGCACATCCACCACCAGCGGCAGCGCTTCACGGACGGTCAGGGCAGTGTTGTCGATAAGCGGCATCGGCGCAGCACCGGTGCCCCCGTCGCCTGAATCGATGGTAATGAAATCAGGCGCGGATTCCACACCACGCCTGTTGATGAGCGTGCACAGATCGTCCAGCCATTCCACCCCGCCCATGGCGGTTTTGAACCCGGTCGGCAAACCGGAGACCTCCCGCACCCGGGCAATGAAATCGAGAAGCTCACCATTGTTTGCAACTTCCGCATGCCGGTTCGGCGACAATGACGCCTGGCCAACCGGGATCCCCCTGATGCGCGCTATTTCCGGAGTTACCTTGTCAGCCGGCAAAATGCCGCCCTTGCCCGGCTTGGCACCCTGACTAAGCTTGATCTCAACCATTTTCACCTGTGGCAGGCCGGCGATGTCTCTTAGCTTGTCTTCAGAAAAGTCTCCGGTCTCATCCCGCACCCCATACTTTGCCGTACCGATCTGAAATATGATGTCGCATCCTCCGGACAGGTGATGGTCCGACAATCCCCCCTCGCCGGTATTGAGCCAGCACCCGGCCAGTTTGGCGCCTTTCGACAAAGCCCGCACAGCAGGTGCCGAAAGTGAGCCGTAGCTCATGGCTGAAATATTGATCAGGGATGCTGCCTGGTAGGGTTGGCGGGCACCCTCACCGATGGTGAGCAATGGTGGATCAGACACTTCCTCATCCAGAGGGGCATAAATCTCATTGGCGTAAATCGGTGAGCCGACGGCAGTGATATTCTGGGTGGACCCGAAGGCAACCGTGTTGTCTATGCCGGCTGCAGATTTGTACGCCCATTCGCGCTGTGCCCGGTTGAACGGCATCTCCTCGCGATCCTGCGCAAAAAAGTACTGCCGAAAAAACTCTCCCAGTGTGGAGAACAGATGCCTGAAGCGTCCGATCACCGGATAGTTTCGCCGAATGGCGTCCTGGCGCTGGCTGATGTCGATGATGAACATCACGACAACGCTCAGTACAATCACCCCGACCGCGAACACGAACAGGGTCGCCAGCAGCGACAATGCCTGCGCGACAAGACTTCCGACAAACCCCATAACCGACCCTTATTGTTTGGCAACCTTGCCAGTTCTGACTTGAAAGAATACCCCGCGCCTAAAAGAACCTGATGTGGAGGCTGCGGTCAACTCGCAGGCACCGGGAACCTGCCGATCTGACGGTTGTCACCCAATTGTCATGTCACCGACGTATCGCAGATACTGTCCGATTGAGGAGGCTCCGCCATGGCTGAAAAAGCACACAATGTGTTGTTCCTTTGTACTGGAAATTCCGCGCGCTCAATACTGGCGGAAGCCATTCTGAGCCGCCTCGGCACGCAGCACTTCAACTCCTACTCTGCCGGTTCGCAACCTAAAGGGGAACCACATCCGCAGGCGCTCAAACTGCTCGGATCGCTCAATTATGATACGACCCGGTTCAGGTCAAAGAGCTGGGACGAATTTGCAAGACCCGGCGCCCCAAACTTGGATTTCGTGTTTACGGTGTGCGACAATGCAGCGGGTGAAGTGTGCCCGGTCTGGCCGGGCCAGCCAGTGAGTGCCCATTGGGGGGTGCCTGATCCGGCTGCAGTTAAAGGGTCTGATGCGGAAATTGCAGCGGCCTTTGCAGAAACCTATCGCCTCATGAACAATCGCATTGCGGCATTCGTGAACTTGCCGATTCGCAGTATAGACCGATTGAGCCTCACCCGGCGGCTCGATGATATCGGCAAGCGATAGGGGTAAAACAAAATGAGCGATTTTGATCTGCCGCGCAGGCTGGCGGCGGAGGCTCTGGGAACCTGTGCGCTGGTATGCACGGTTGTCGGGTCCGGCATCATGGCCGACAGGCTGACTGACGACGTGGCTGTTTCCCTGTTGGGCAACACCTTGCCCACCGGTGCAATCCTGATCGTTCTGATTACAGTTTTCGGGCCCATTTCGGGCGCCCACCTCAGACCGGCCGTGTCGCTCGGGTTTGCGTTGCGGCGGGACCTGCCCTGGCGCGAACTTGCACCTTACGTGCTGGCCCAGATAACCGGCGGCATCATCGGCACCTGGGCAGCACACGTAATGTTCGAACTGGACGTCGTGCAGTTGTCACAAACAGTGCGAAGTGGTGGTTCTCAGTGGTTTGCAGAATTTGTGGCCACGTTCGGCCTGATGGCTGTCATCCTCGGTGGCGTCAGGTTCAGAAGCGACGCCGTACCGTGGCTGGTCGGGCTTTATATTACCGCAGCCTTCTGGTTCACCGCATCGACATCTTTCGCCAACCCGGCGGTTGCCATCTCCCGTGCCCTGACAGACACGTTTTCAGGAATCCGCCCGGCCGATCTGCCAGGCTTCATAAGCGCGGAATTGATCGGCGCAGCGGCTGCCGTAGTGGTCATGGGTTGGTTGTTGAAAACAGATAACTAAAACGCGACGACAATCACGAAGTCCTATGAACCGAAGATACCGGACAGCCACGAACCGGAATCGGCAACCGGGCTCAAGCCACCGCCCTGCAACAATGAGAAAGCATCCTTGTACCACTTTGAATTGGGGTAGTTATGCCCCAGTACGGCAGCGGCGGTCTGCGCTTCGGAACGAATGCCCAGCTGCATGTAGTTTTCCGTAAGCCGGTACAGCGCCTCGGGTGTGTGGGTCGAGCTCTGATAATCTTTTACGACGGTCTTGTACCGGTTGATGGCAGCAAGAAATGACTTCTTACGTTGATAATGCCTGCCGATTTCCATTTCCTTGCCGGCCAGGATATCGCGTGCCAATGACGCCTTGCCCGCTGCATCTTGCGCATAGGATGTGTTGGGATAGCGCCGCGCCAACTCTTCAAGCTCGGCAAGTGATTTACGGGCAGCGGTCGGATCGCGGCGAACATCATTGATCTGCTCATAATGATTGAGCGCGATAAGATACTGCGCGTAGGCCGCGTCCTGATGTCCGGGGTGCAACTGAATAAACCGCTGGGCTGCCGCAATGGATTCAGGATGGGCACTGCGCTTGTATTGCGAATAAGCCTGCATCAGGATGGCCTTGGTGGCCCACTTCGAATACGGATGCTGGCGCTCCACTTCGGAGAATTTCTTCACCGCAGAGCGATACTCTTCGTTGCGTACGTCCTTGACGCCCGCATTGTACAGCTTTCCGATCGGCGCGCCGTCCGGATCGTTGCCGAGATCGGGCGCGACCGCATCGCCACCGCCAAACAGGCTGAAGCCTTGCGAAGAACCGTCATCGTCACCGCCGGGCAGGTAGTCATTCAGGTTGCCGCCCGCACAACCGGACAGCATGATACCCGCTGCGCAAAACATGGTCAGTGTCGTAATTCTGGACTTTGACGACAACGCTCTACTCCGCTGAATTCCGGCCTGAATCAGTGTGAAGCAGGCCATGTTCCGATTAGACTAGCGCAAAAAGCAGTATACAGCCAGCTTTGCGCGTCTGTTAGTACATGTGGAATGGTGCAGCAACCGGGCGGAAATATGGCTGGTCCGGTTTAAGCCGGACCCGCACACAATAATGTCAGAACCTGAACCTGAGCGGCTGAAATCAGTTGGATTGCCGGCGCAGGAACGCCGGTATTTCCAGTTGATCATCATCAAGCGACGGATCAATGGCAGGCTGAAGCGGGTGCACATTTCCCTGGGCTTGCGCTGCAGACTGCGGGCGCTGCATCTTCGGCTCTTCCTTGGCGGCTTTTGGAGCGGGTGCAGGCTCTTCATCACGCTTCACGCCCAAACCAACACTGGCCAACCGTTCCAGAAGACCTTTGCGCTTTGTTTGTGCAGCCTTTGCAACCTGCTGCAGTTTTTCAGGACCGGCTGCCATTTGCTCACGCGCAATAGGTGGAAACTCCTCACGCGCCGGTATCTGCTGGCGTGGTTTGGGCGGTGATTCGGCCATGACGGGCCGCGGTGTTGGCGCAGGCTCCGGCGCGGCGGCCTCCTGAAGCTCCGCGGCAACTTCCATGCTTTCTTCATCGACCTCTTCAACCTGAGTTTTTGCGGCCACCGGCGCAGAAACGACGGTATTCGCGGCAGGCTGCGGAGTGGCATAACCGTAGCTGGATTCTTCTTCGTCGCTTTCCGCATCGCCATCGTCGCTGCCCTGCAGGAATTCTTCTGCCAGACCAGTTGCAACAACCGACACCCGCATGGTGCCTTCCAGCTTCTCATCAAAAGTCGCGCCCAGAATGATGTTGGCTTCCGGATCAACTTCTTCGCGAATACGGGTGGCAGCTTCATCTACTTCGTAAAGTGTCAGGTCAGGCCCGCCCGAGATCGAAATCAACAGGCCGCGCGCACCGCGCATCGATACATCATCAAGCAATGGGTTGGAAATGGCAGCTTCGGCCGCTTCAATGGCGCGTTTTTCACCGGAGGCCTCGCCGGTGCCCATCATCGCCTTGCCCATTTCGGACATGATGGCGCGAACATCTGCAAAGTCGAGATTGATCAGCCCATCACGGGTCATCAGTTCAGTGATGGATGCAACGCCGGAATACAGCACTTCGTCAGCCATTGCGAAAGCAGCGGCAAAGGTTGTCTTCTCATTGGCGACACGGAACAGGTTCTGGTTCGGGATGACAATAAGCGTATCGACGTGATTGGTGAGTTGCTCAATGCCGCGGTCCGCCGTCAGCATGCGGCGTTGGCCTTCAAAGTGGAACGGCTTGGTGACAACACCAACAGTCAGAATGCCCTGCTCTTTTGCTGCACGTGCAATCACGGGTGCGGCGCCCGTACCGGTACCACCGCCCATACCGGCGGTAATGAACACCATGTGTGCGCCGGCCAGGTGATCCAGTATCTCCGGCAATGCCTCTTCAGCTGCACCAGCGCCAATCTGCGGCTGAGATCCGGCTCCGAGACCTTGTGTCAGATCGGTGCCCATCTGGATGCGCCGGTCGGCGGCGCTTTGCAAAATTGCCTGTGCATCGGTGTTTGCGACAACGAACTCGACCCCCTCAAGGTTCGACTCGATCATGTTGTTGACGGCATTGCCCCCTGCACCACCTACGCCAAAAACAGTAATACGCGGTTTTAACTCCGTAGAGTCAGGTACAGTTAACTTGATAGGCATGGCTTTGCATCCAATTGATTTCCCCTGGGAGTGCCATTTTGGTTTCCAAATCACTAACAAATGGTTAACGCGACCTTACTACAGTGCAGAAAATTGCAATAAACCGGCGCAGCGCGTTTACAAAGGTTAACAGGTCGCCGGACGGTATCGGCACCAATGTGGTACCACAAGATTGTTCAATCTGAGGGTATGGTGCCAGTCAAATTGGGCATATACGCCGCAAAATGCACGTGAGGATCATCCCACGTCACATTTTCGGTGGTTTCTGTCATGCCTGATAGCCTTCGCCCAAGACACTGGCCCAAAAGCAGCTATGATCCGCACTATGACCCGCTGGTCGATGCTGGCCCCGGTCACAATCGCGACTACGCACCGACCTACTGGATCGGCACGGCTGGCACACCACCGCCTGACGACGGCCCGATCTCCGGTGATACCGACGCAGAGGTCGTGGTTATCGGGTCAGGCTATACAGGCCTGTCGTGTGCCATCCACCTTGCCCGCGAACACGGCATCAAGGCAATTGTGCTGGACGCAAACACGGTTGCATGGGGGTGCAGCACCCGCAATGGCGGCCAGGCGCAGATCTCATCCGGCCGGCTCAAGCGCTCCCAGTGGATTCAGCGCTGGGGTGTCGACGTTGCCAAAAAGATGCATGACGAAATTGTTGAGGCATTTGAACTGTTTCGCAGCCTGATCTCAGAACCAGAAGTAGACTGCGACCCGCAGGATGGCGGTCATTACTACATCGCTCACAAACCCGGTGTGATGCCCAAACTGGAAGCTGAATCCCAATTGCTCAACGAGGTGTTTGGTTACAGGTCCCGCATCATATCGCGAGATGAGTTGCACGAAACCGTCGTGAAAGATGAAGAGGCCGCCGGCGCAATGATGGAGCCGGACGGCATTTCCATCCACGCAGCAAAACTGGCGTTCGGATATATCAGGCTGGCCCGCAAACTTGGGGTTAAAATTCACCCGGCGAGCCCGGTGATGGGCTGGAAGACAGTGAACGGCGTCAATCATCTGACCACGCCCGGCGGCACGGTGCGCGCCAAAACCGTTGCGCTTGCAACAGCCGGATATACGCCGCCCGGACTGCACAAGCGCACCAAGCACCGCCTGATGCCGGTCCTGTCAAACTCCATGGTGACACGTCCGCTGGATGCAGACGAGATTGCAGCGTGCGGTTTCAAGACAGGCTCTCCCCTGACCGATACCCGGACATTGCGCCACTATTACCGTTTTCTTCCAGACGGTTGTGTTCAGATTGGCAGCCGCAGCGCCGTCACCGGGGCAGATGCGGAAAACCCCAAACATCTTCAGCGTTTACAGGAAAGTCTTTATCGGAAATTTCCGGCTCTGACCGGCATCGATCTGGATTACTCATGGTGGGGCTGGGTGGATGTCAGTCACGATATGATGCCGCGTATCTTTCAGCCAGATCCGGACCGACGCATCTTCTATGCGATGGGCTATGGCGGCAACGGTGTGATGTATTCTGCCCAGGCAGGCAGGCGCATGGCCCAGATGATTGCCGGCAAGGCTCATGGGCTCGATCTGCCGATTTTTACGTCGCAGTTGCCGGGCCACGGCATCCTCACCCCGTTCCGCCGTTTGGGTCAGCGCATGATGTATGGCTGGTACTGGATGCAGGACGAAAAGCTCTAACCACACAAATTCGCCAGAGACAGGACACACCCAAATGACCAGCACACCGATCATCGACTTCGCCGACAGTGTCGAAGAGACCCACCGCCGTCTTGCAGACTTGCCGGACCGAGTGTTCGACGGCGATCCCCATCACACCACCCAGATCCGCTTCGAAAGCCCGGACGGCACTGTCATGTCCGGCACCTGGACCAGCACACCGGGCAAGTGGCACGTATTCGCAGATCGGGATGAAATCTGTTTCATCCTGTCCGGCCACTGCCGCCTGGTCGCCAAGGACGGAACCGCAAAGGATTTCCGCGCCGGTGACAGCTTCATCATCCCGAATGGATTTGAAGGTCACTGGGACGTGGTGGAAACCACGAAGAAACACTTCCTGGTCCGCCACGTTAAATAGAAAACTGCGCTTGATCCGGCTGCGCCAACTTGCGAGCCTCATGCGGAAACACCCGCAGGAGGCCCAGGATGGCAAAGGTAGAATATCACAGCGACGGACGCATTGGGCGGATCACCCTGAACCGGCCAGACGTTCTCAATGCCATAGATAACGACGTCCCACCCCAACTTGCCGACTGCGTGGCCCGTGCCAACGCTGATGACGAGGTGCATGTGATTGTCCTGAGCGGCGAAGGCCGGGCATTTTGCGCCGGATATGACCTGAAGGCCTATGCTGAAACCGCCGGCGAGAATTCCGTTACCCAGGAGATGCCCTGGGACCCGATGAAGGACTATGCCTTCATGAAACGCAACACCGACCTGTTCATGTCCTTGTGGCGCAGTTACAAACCGGTGATCTGCAAGGTGCACGGATATGCAGTGGCCGGCGGCTCAGACATTGCGTTGTGCTGTGATCTCGTCGTCATGGCCGACGATGCCGAAATCGGTTACATGCCGACCCGTGTCTGGGGTTGTCCGACCACCGCCATGTGGGTTTACCGGCTCGGTGCGGAAGGTGCCAAACGCATGCTGCTGACCGGCGACAGGATCGACGGGCGCGAGGCGCAGCACATTGGCCTGGTACACAAGTCAGTACCGCCGGCCGAGCTTGATGCTTATGTGGAAAGCCTGGCGGCACGCATCTCGACCGTTCCCACCAATCAGTTGATGATGCAGAAGCTGGTGATCAACCAGGCGATTGATGCCATGGGTCTTGCCAACACCCAGATGATGGCGACCGTTTTCGACGGCATCACCCGGCATTCACCGGAAGGCATGAACTTCAAACACCGCGCCGAGGACGTCGGATGGAAGCAGGCGGTGCGTGAACGTGATCTCGGCACCTATGACTGGACCCACGACCGCCCGATCAACCCGAAACGCTGACGGGGCCCCTGCCCCTAACTTTCGGCAGCTCTTTCTTCGGCCAACGCAGCGTTGAACTCCGCACCAAAAAGGATGAGCGCAGACAGGCCGTAAAGGTAGACAATGGCAACCATGGTGCCCGCCAGCCCTGCATAAAGCGCGGTATAATTGGCAATCGTCTGCAGGTAGATGGCGAACAGCTGAGACCCGACAATGATGCCGGAGATGGTCAGGGCGATACCGGGGAAAGTCGTCGTGATGGAGCGCTTGCCATCGGGCAGGAAACGATGAAAGCAAAACAGGGAAAGCGTCAGGACACCAACAGCAAGCGCGTACTTGGCGGCGCCGACGGTAAAGGAAAACGGTTCCAGCCAGGCAAGCTTGTTGACCAGAAACGACCACACAAGCGGCGTCGCGATGAGAATGAACGCGGCCAGGATCACCCCGAAAGCGCCGATAATGACAAACATCGCGCTTTGCAGGCGGCGCCACCAGAACGGGCGGGTTTCCGTTACCCGATATGCGCGGTTCAGACCATCGCGGGCATTCTCGATGCCGTTGGTGGCCAGAACAAGCGCGATAAAGGTACCGATGGAAAAGAATTCATTGGGCCGTTGAGCAACCATGATCTTGATCTGGTCGGTAATCGCCTTTTCGCTGTCGGCAGGCCAGTGCTCGAGCACAAGATTGAATACCTCGTCAACCAAAGCGGGGCTGCCCCACAGGCGCACCAATGACGTGACCAGCATCAGGAACGGAAACAGCGAAAGCAGCAGGGAAAGAGCGACATTGCTCGCGATCGCGGAGCCGCCGTCATCAATGAATTTTATAGTTGCTCGCCAAAGCGTCTTTGCAATCTGGACCATGTAATACCAACTGAGAATCGCTTCATAGCAACATGGGTTCAGGTCAACCGAAAATCCAGACCGCCGACGGCTGCCGGATCAGAAGCTTTCCTTGAGCCACTGACCGACCCGGCTGAAATAACTGCTGTCATGGCCTGCGCCTGCGATCAGAGCGCCGAGATTTGCGGCCTGTTCATCGGGCATCAGGCCGTAGCGCAACAGACCCGTTGCGACACAGAAACCCGGCGTAGACAGCGCATCCGGCAAGCCATCAAAGCGAGATGGCTTCGCCACGCGAACCCGCCGACCGAGAATTTCTCCAGCCAGTTGCTCAACACCGTTCAACTGGCCACCGCCACCGGTCAACACCACACGACGCACGAAATTCCGTGCCGTTGGCACCTGGTCGAGCCTGTCCCGGATGATTTCAAATATCTCTTCCATGCGCGGGCGGACAACGCCGCAGATCATTGAGCGTGGAATGCTCTGCACCGCATCACTGCCAGTCTCGCCAAGGATCGGGCAGGTAATCAGCTCCCGCTCATCAAGCTGCGCAGGTACAGTTGACCCCCACAGGGTCTTGACCCGTTCTGCATGGGCAATGGTCGTGTTGAGACCGCGGGCTATGTCCGTGGTTACGTGGTGAGACCCCACCGGAACCATATCCGCATGAGCCAGCATGCCTTCGTTAAACACCGCATATGACGTGGTGCCACCCCCCAGCTCGATCACTGCAACTCCCAGTTCCATCTCATCAGCGAGTAGAACCGATCGCGCTGCAGCATAGGGCGCGACCACGAACCCAACCGCATCCAGATGGCAGCGCTCCAGCAGGATACCCAGATTTGTAATGGCGTGCGGGTCTGCCAGGACAACATTCATCTCTGCCGTCAGTGTGCTGCCGTGCATACCTTCGGGGTCACGCACACCACGCGCATCGTCAAGACGATACTGCATCACCGACGCATGCAGAACTGCACGACCGCCGGTTTCAACCTTCGACATGGCGTTGACCGCCGCCCGGCGCTTGGCAGCTTCATCGACAGCCTGCCGGCCGAGCGTGGCCTGACCCGAGACATGCACACTTACGGTTCTGCCACCCGACATGTTCACATAAACATCGGAAATCGTGCGCCCGGCCATGCGTTCAGCCTGGTCAATTGCGGTGCGCAGAGCGCGCTCGGCATCATCCAGATCGGCAACGGCACCGCCGTTCACACCCTCGGAACGGCAATGGCCGGCGCCAACAACCTTGATCTGCGGCACCGTTTCGTCGACGGCACGGCGCCTGCGGCCCTCAACGGATCCGATCAGGCAGCAGATTTTGGTGGAACCGATATCCAGTGCCGCGATGGTGGAAGGCGCCGATGCGAGGGTCGATCCGCCATGAGCGGATGAAGATGGAAAAGGCACAACTTTCATGAAACTCAAAAACCTACTCAAACAATCTACACACCCGGCACCGCGGCCGATCAGTTCTGTTCAGCGATTGCGCAAAGCAACTTTGCGGTCCGCGTCTACCTTGGCGCCGTCAAACGGAACCATCACGGCAGAACCGGCGAGACGAAGGTCCACCTGCTCTATCCCCGATGTCAGGACACCAAACCGGGCGTCCAGGTCTGCCAAATTGGCGAGGGCCGTCTCCACATCCCTTTCAGGCAACAGAGCCTGCCGTCCGCCGGCAAAATACAACGACCACCGACGTTTTCCCACACGTGCCGCAGCCTTGATCCTTGAATGTAACTCAGGCCATGCTTCAAGTTGGTTAACAAGTTTCGAAACACTTTTCTGTGCACCCTCGCCAGATACCAGCATCAGGTGTGGGAACTTGTGCGCTTCAAAACTGGCAATCGCGGCACCCTCACGGTCGATGACATAATAATTTCCGTCGCGCTGCCAAACGGCAAACGGTTCTCGCTCACCAATTTCGATTTCGATCCGGTTGGGCGGCACAACCCGCACGCTGGCCTCCTGGACCCAGTCCAGATTAAGCAGGATTGAGCGTGCATTGTTTGCGTCAAATCCAATGAGTGAACCACCTGGCTTGATGCCAATGGCTTTCAGCACGGTTGCACCACCCATTCGTTTCAGGCCGGTAATCCGTATTTGTTCCGCCGCATAGCCGAAATACGACGACACCACTGCCGGCAGTCCGCGTGTCCCGCTTGACGGGTCTGACAGGTGATCTCCGACAAGCAGGCCGTAGCCTGTCACCAGGGTCAGCATGCCGACCGCACTTGAACGCACCAGAACGCGGCTTGTTCGGCGATTGGCTAAACGCTCACCTGCCTGCAGGACACGGGAGGCGTCAGCCCACAAGGGTGCCCGGCGCAATTTACGAAGCTTGCGCGCAATTGACATGCTGCTCATCGGTCCAGCCCCGCATCATTGATCATCCATGTCAGCAGGTCGGAGAAGCTGTGACCTGCATGGGCAGCCATTTCCGGCACCAGTGATGTTGATGTCATGCCTGGTTGTGTGTTGATTTCCATGAAAATCAACTCCCCGTCGACACCTTCGGTGTCATTGTAGCGAAAGTCCGACCGCGTCACGCCCTTGCAACCAAGTTCGGTGTGGGCCGCAAGTGCATACTTCTGAACCCGATGATAGACCATATCGGAGAGATCGGCAGGCAGGATATGCTCGGAGCCGCCCGGCTGATACTTGGCCGCGTAGTCGTAAAACCCTTCCGTGGACACAATCTCGGTGACACCCAGAGCCACGTTTCCCATCACTGCGCAGGTCAGTTCGCGGCCCGGCACATAGCGCTCAACCATAACCAGGCTTTCCGCATCGAACCCTTCGCTGTCGACCATGGAGGTCAGGGAGTTTTTGTTCTTGTCTACGATATGCACCCCGACGCTGGACCCGTCCGCGACAGGCTTCACAACATAGGGCATTGGCATGACATCGTGGTCGATGGCATCAATCAGCGCCACGACCTGATGTTCGACCACAGGTACCTTGACCCGGGCGACAGCGGACTTGCAGAGATGCTTGTCCATGGCCAGAGCTGATGCCAGCAGGCCTGAATGGGTATATGGAATTTTCATGGTTTCAAGAACTGCCTGTACATAGCCGTCCTCGCCCCATTTGCCATGCAGGGCATTGAATGCCACGTCGGGTTTCACTTCAGCCAGCTGATCGATAATGTCCGGTTGGGCGTCTATCTGGGTGACCCGGAAACCCGCATCCTCGAGGCCTTTGGTGCAGGCCTTGCCTGAATTCAGAGATACTTCACGCTCGTTCGACCAGCCACCCATAAGCATGGCGACATGGGTCAGTTCCGGTTCGCGCTGTTGCATTACTCAACCCTATTAAGAAACATCCATTGATCGGAACCGATCAGGAAAGTTGCTCTGGACCAGGAAATCTGTGATTGAGACAATCAAAAATCTTCGACCTGACCGCATTCGATTTGTTAACGCTGCTCCACGCCAACACGCTTGATCTCCCAGTGCAGATCAATCCCGGAATTCTCTTTCACGCGCGCCCTGACAGTCTCCCCGAGCTGCTCGATCTGGGCGGCGGTAGCACCACCTTCGTTGATCAGAAAGTTGCAGTGCATGTCGGATACTTTTGCCGGACCGATCGCGAAGCCGCGCATGCCGGCTGCATCGATGAGTTGCCAGGCCTTTTCACCTTCGGGATTCTTGAACGTTGACCCCCCGGTACGTGAGCGGATTGGCTGGCTTGCCTCGCGGGCAGCCGTGATTTCATCCATGTGAGCCTTGATGTCATCGCGGTCACCCTGGGCACCCTGGAACAGTGCAGACGTGAAGATCATGTCTGCCGGTGCTGTTGAGCTGCGATAGCCATAGCCCATGTCCTCGTTTGACATGATATGAAGCATCCCCTTGCGGTCAATCCCACGCGCTTCCACCAGGATGTCACGGGTCTCACCGCCATGAGCGCCCGCATTCATCCTCAACGCACCGCCGATTGTGCCCGGTATACCTCTCAGAAAGGTTAACAAAGTAATACCCTGTTGCAGTGCGAACTGGGCCAGCCGGACATCGGGCACCGAGGTACCGGAGCGCACCTGAAACCCGTCTTCAACGGCCATCTGGCCAAATCCGCGCCCCAGTCTGATCACCACACCGGGAATACCGCCATCGCGAACCAGCAGGTTGGAACCAACCCCGATAACCAGCACCGGAATGTCTTCGTCCAGGGCAGCAAGAAAGCCTGCAAGGTCTTCTTCATCGGCGGGTGAGTACAAAACGTCCGCCGGTCCACCGACCCGAAACCAGGTAAATTCTGCCAGCGGTTTGTCCAGCTCCATGCGGCCGCGAACCTCAGGCAGTCTGCGCGCCAGTTGCGCACCCGGCGTCGTCATTACCTGCCGCTCCGCAGGGCCAGTGCGTCGAGTTCCTCGGGCAGGGAGTACGCCCATTGCGTGATACTGCCGGCGCCAAGACAGATGATCACGTCGCCGCTTTCAGCCGCTTCGTGGATCAGCGGCGCAAGTTCGCTATTGTGCGAAATGGTCGACACGTTGCGGTGGCCGTGCGCACGCAGGCCGTCTGCCAGCGTCATGTGGTCGAACCCTTCAATCGGCGCCTCTCCGGCTTCATAAACCGGTGCCAGCACCACCTGGTCGGCATCGTTGAAACAGGAACTGAAGTCATCAAACAGGCTTTCCAGACGGGTGTAGCGATGCGGCTGCATGACCGCAATTACCCGCTTGTCGGTGACGCCACGCGCCGCCTTCAGCACCGCCGTTATCTCGACCGGATGATGACCGTAATCGTCATAGACATCTATGCCATTGCTGGAACCGGTCAGTGTAAAGCGGCGTTTCACACCTGCAAAACCTGCCAGACCATTGCGAATTGCCTCATCACTGACACCCAGGTTGGCGGCAACGGCGATCGCTGCGGTCGAGTTGAGCAGGTTGTGTTCGCCCGGCATGGCGAGCGTGACGTTGTCGAGCGTCCGGCTTTCACCGGTCCTGCGGTCGTTTATGACCACTGAAAAGTGGCTTTTGCCGCCGGAGTAACTGACATCCGTCAGGCGGTAGTCAGCCTGTGCACTCTTGCCATAAGTGAACACACGTCGGTCAGTGACCTGCGCAATCAGCGACTGCACCTCCGGATGGTCCATACACATCACCGCAAACCCGTAAAACGGTATGTTCTCGACAAATGTGCGATAGGCTTCCTTGGCCTTGTCGAATGTGCCGTAATGATCGAGATGTTCCGGATCCATATTGGTAACGATTGTCACATCGGCCGGCAGCTTCACGAAAGTGCCGTCGGACTCGTCTGCCTCCACCACCATCCAGTCGCCTTTGCCGAGCCGGGCATTGGTACCGTAGGCGTTGATGATGCCACCGTTGATAACGGTCGGGTCGATGCCACCGGCGTCCAGAAGGGCCGACACCAGCGATGTGGTCGTGGTCTTGCCGTGTGTACCGCCAACCGCGACACATGATTTGAAGCGCATCAGTTCCGCCAACATTTCCGCCCGCCGCACCAGAGGCAGGAACCGCGCCCGCGCTTCCAGTACTTCCGGGTTATCCCGGTTGACTGCTGTTGAGGTAACCACGACCTGGGCGTCACCCAGGTTGTCCGGCTGATGGCCTATGTGAACGGTGACGCCGGCCTTGCGCAGCCGGGCAACATTGTAGTTGTCGGTCATGTCGGAGCCCTGCACTGTGTAGCCCAGCGTCGCCATTACCTCGGCAATGCCGCTCATGCCAATGCCGCCAATGCCCACAAAGTGGATCGGCCCGATATCCTGGGTTAACTTCATTCCGGTGCAGTATCCTTTGACTGTCTTTCGCGCGCCAGCTCTTCAACCTCATCTGCCAGCAACGCCGCAGCATTCGGACGACCATGCGCAGACGCGGCCAATGCCGTTCTGGTAAGGTCAGCCTCATCGAAACGCAAGCGTGTAAACACGGCTGCGGTTTCCTGCGGCGTCATTTCATTCTGCAGCATGACCCAGCCGCCACCGGCTTTTTCCATACTCTGCGCATTGCGCAACTGATCGTTGTCGAGGGCATGCGGCAACGGCACATAGATGGCAGGCCTGCCGATCACGCCAAGTTCAGCCACGCTGGAGGCGCCGGACCGACATATCACCAGATGGGATCTGGCAATCAGCTCCGGCATATCTTCAAAAAAGCTTTTGCAAAGCGCCGTGACACCTGCCGCCTCATACGCCTGGCGCACCCTGTCAATGTCCTCCGGGCGGCATTGCTGGGCGACCCGCAAGGTCTTGAGAACCGCTTTCGGCAGTTCGGCAATCATTTTGGGCATGAAGTCGGAGAAGAACTGGGCACCCTGGCTGCCGCCAAATACCAGCAGGTTGAACGGTGCATCAGCGGGCGGGGCGCTGTAGGCCCGTGCCGCATCGATCACCTGTTTGCGCACCGGGTTACCCGTCAGCCTGACTCGCTCCATCTGGCGGGCGGAAAACCCGTATAACGGTTCGAACGATGACGCGATTATCCTGGCATTGCCGAGGCCGGCTGCAATCCGGTTGGCACGCCCGGCGACGGCATTCTGCTCATGCACCATGGACGAAATCCCGGCATAACGCGCGGCCATCATGACCGGCAAAGAGGGATAACCGCCAAAACCGACCACCACCCTGGGCATCAGCAATTTGAACTGATCAAGGCATTGCCGAAAGCCTGAAACCAATTGCAAAGCCTGCCCCGGCAGTCGCCATGGTTTGCCGAATGTCAGAGTTGATGAGGCAATCTCCTGCACGCTTCCATCACGAAAGCGGTCTTGCCACTCCAGACCGCGCTTGTCGGTGAACAGGTGAACCGCCCAGCCGCGCTCCTCTAACACTGATGCAAGCGCCTGCGCCGGGAACAGATGACCACCTGTGCCACCTGACGCCAGAACAATCGTTCTGCCGGTCTCGGCTATCTCGGAACTCTCCATAATAATTAAACTGCCTTTGGAACCATGCCGCCGACTTGGGAATGAAGTGCGGTGTTGCGTACCCGCACACGCGAGAACGCCAACAATAACCCCATGGAGAACGCCATCGCAATCAGCGATGACCCGCCATATGAGATGAAAGGCAATGTCATCCCCTTGGCCGGCAACAGTGTCAGGTTCACGCCCAGATTTATGAATGACTGAAACCCGTAAAGGCTGACCAGACCGGTCAGCGACAAAACAGTGAACGGGTCGCTGACCCGCATGGCCCGCAGCAACACCCGCAACACGATAAAGCCGACAATACCGATCAGGATGGCGCTTGCGACAAATCCGAATTCCTCACCAATGACAGCGGGAATGAAGTCGGTATGTGCGTCGGGCAGAATATGCTTTGCCGTTCCACCGCCCGGACCGGTTCCCATCAGGCCACCATTGTTGAAGGCCTGGGTGGCAGCATCCACCTGGAACGTGTCGTGTTTCTCGGGATCAAGGAACCGGTTCACCCGGGACGCAACGTGGGGAAAGGTCAAGAAAGCCACAACCGCGCCGCCGCCGGCCAGGCCACCAAGCCCGAAAATCCAGAACCAGGATATGCCGTGAACAAGCAGCAGGGTGGCGAAAACGGCTGTGATCAGCACCAGTTGCCCGAAATCCGGCTGCAGGACCAGCAACCCGGCCAGGGCTGCAAACATACCAAAGGAAATCCACAATCCCGGCATGTCCGGGCGGCGGATGCCCTCGGCCAGAAACCAGGCCGCGGCAACGACGAATGCCGGTTTGGCAAATTCCGAAGGCTGCACGTTTATCGGACCAAGATCGAGCCAGCGATGTGCGCCCTTGATTTCCGGGCCCACGAAAATAGCCAGCAGCATGGCTGCCAGACCTGCGATGAAGGTCAGCATGCAGATGCGGCGCGCCTGCGATGGAGACAACAGCGATGTCAGCACCAGCACAACAGCTGCCGGCGCCAGGAACACCAGCTGACGGGTGAAGAAGTGAAAGTGCTCAAGCCCGAGCCGCGCCGCAACGGGCGGACTGGCTGCCATGGAGAACAGGACACCGGACGCCATCAGCACCAGAACACAACCCAGCAGCACCTTGTCGACAGAGAACCACCAGTCGGCAATCAGGCCACGATCAGAACGCGAGATCAGCATGTCTCAGGCCACCTTTGTTTGTTGCTGCACACCGTCAAGCGCCAGCACACAGGCGCGAAAATCGTCTCCGCGCATTTCAAAATTTGGATATTGATCAAACGATGCGCAAGCCGGTGACAGGAGCACCGCGATTTCACTTTGCTCACTTGTGTCCCGGGCTGCGTCCTTCGCTGCCTGCTCCACGGCAGCCTGCATTGAATCACAGGCCACATGGGCCGCATTACCCTCGAGCGCGTCCGCCAGCAATGCGGCGTCCTGGCCGATCAGATAGGCTTTGGCGATCCGGTGGAAGTGAGGTTTCAGTGCGCCGATACCGCCCTGTTTGGCCTGTCCGCCGGCAATCCAGTAAATGCGCTCAAAACTCGCCAGGGCCTTTTCAGCCGCATCGGCATTGGTCGCTTTGCTGTCATTGATGAACACGACACGCCCCGATGAGCCGATTTCTTCCATGCGATGTTCAAGCCCGGGAAAGCTGTTGAAACCCTGCTCGATCTGGTCGGCGTCAAGACCAAGCCGCCGGGCAACAATATATGCCGCACAGGCATTCTGGGCATTGTGCGCACCGCGCAGCGCCCGCGCCTGCACAAGCGATGCCGATGTGCCATCACGACTATCGGATACCACGTCGCCGTCCGATCTGACGGCAGCGTCCTTGGTGCCCACAGAAAATGAACACAGTGACGTGTGTTTCGCAGCAGCAGCGGCAATCCGGGCGCACCAGTCATCATCCAGCGAGATACCGGCCAGGTCATCTTTGTCCTGCAACGCAAACATGCGCGCCTTGACCGCTGCATAGTGCTCCATGTCACCATGGCGTTCCAGATGATCCGGTGTCAGGTTCATGAGGATGCCGACATCCGGCTTCAGCGACGGCATCAGGTCGATCTGGTAAGACGACAGCTCGATGACGTAAATCTTTCCCGCCACAGGCGTTGGCAACAACAAGGCCGCAGTGCCGATATTGCCGCCCACGGCAACGTCAAGACCCGCAGATGCCAGCACATGACCGGCCAGAGCCGTTGTCGTGGACTTTCCGTTGGTCCCGGTGATCGCCACCAGCTTTGCACCGGTTCCTGTCAGTTCACGCGCCAGTATTTCCGTATCGCCAATAATCTCCACGCCGCACGCAAGCGCCTTCTTGACGCTCCAGTGCGGTTCCGGATGGGTGAGCGGCACGCCGGGTGACAGGACAAAACTGTCCAGCATGGTAAAATCAACACCATGCAGATTGACCACCGGCAAGCCCTGCTCCGCAGCCTTGTCGGCTGCTGCCGGTGCGTCGTCCCATGCCAGCACATGGGCACCACCGCGCACAAGCGCGTCGACAGTGGCATTGCCACTGCGTCCCAGGCCGAACACGCCGACCGTTTTGCCTTTGAAGCTGTGCGCTGCGATAGTCATCGTAGTCAAACCGGTCCCTAGCGTAGTTTCAAGGTGGCAAGTCCGATAAGTGCCAGAACAACAGATATGATCCAGAAACGGATCACGATGGTCGGCTCTTTCCACCCCTTCTGCTCGAAGTGATGATGCAACGGCGCCATGGCAAACACCCGCTTGCCGGTGAGCTTGAATGACGCCACTTGCACGATCACCGAAACGGTTTCCAGGACGAACAGGCCACCGATGATTGCCAGCACGATTTCATGTTTTGCCGCCACCGCAATGGCGCCCAGCGTGCCGCCAAGCGACAGCGATCCCGTATCGCCCATGAAGATCATGGCAGGTGGTGCATTGAACCATAAAAATCCAAGTCCGGCCCCGATCAGGGCGCCGCACAGGACCGCCAGTTCACCGGTACCGCGGATATAATGAATTTGCAGGTAGTCGGCGAATTTCACATTGCCGGCGAGGTACACAATGATGCCGAAACTGGCTGCAGCAATCATCACCGGCACAATGGCCAGTCCATCAAGCCCGTCAGTCAGATTGACAGCATTGCCGGCGCCAACCACCACCACCATGCCGAACAGCACGAAAAATGCTCCCAATTGAAGGAGTGTGTCTTTCAGGAACGGCAGCGCAAGCGCATTGGACAGTTTGTCCTCACCCAGCGCCGTGAACATCCACACTGCAAAACCTGCAATCACAAACTCCAGCGCAAGCCGCATGCGTCCGGAAAATCCGCCAACGGTGGAGCGGGTCACTTTCAGATAATCGTCATAAAACCCGATGGCGCCGAAGCCCAGCGTGACGAACAGGACCGACCACACATAAAGATTGTTCAGGTCCGCCCACAGCAATGTCGAAATCACAATTCCGGCCAGGATCATCAGCCCGCCCATGGTGGGTGTGCCCTGTTTCTCGATTATGTGGCGGGCCGGGCCATCTTCGCGAATTGGCTGGCCCCTGCCCTGTTTCAACCGCAGATTGGATATCAGCCACGGTCCGAACATGAACACCAGAAACAGCGACGTCAT
>CALHUA010000206.1 GCA_938039915.1 uncultured Anderseniella sp. | reverse complement strand
TTAGTGTTTTTCTGATATTCACCAATGAATCTCCCGGACAAATTTTACAAACCTAAAAGTGAAACGGCCACATGCCACGTGGGAATTTCAACCCCGATCATTGTATAGAGCAACTGGTCAGATTACGCCAACCCAAGCGTGCACGAGAAGAAATCTGCACTGGTGCAAACCGGTAGGGTTTCTTCACCTGGTTGGCGATCGAACAGGTGGACAAATTCGCCAGAAAGCTTTGGTTGAGATGCGCCGTGCAGTGAAGTCACATGCGATCCTGGTCGAGCTGGTTAAAGACGTCAATTCTGATCCACTCCAGCAGTTGCCAGCACAAATCAAGAACTACATCTCACTCGACGTAAAAGACTTTAGTGGTTACAGCCTCTAGCCATTTTGTCGATTTGCCGCCTGGCCGCACAAAATAACAACGGTGCCGGTTTCCTTGTTTGCCGCAAAATCGATATCTGAGTTGCCTGCAGGTGCGCTATCGATCGGTCCGGTTTACAACGCCATGCGCTGCATGTCGTTCATTGACCAGGATGGTGTTCCAGAAATCTGCGGCCCCGGTTTACTCTGCCAGGAAGAAGTGTACGTAAACGTCAGCAGCACCCGGTTCTTCGACGTTGGCTTGCCGCCACGATGATAGCCGACCGTGTCGGCAAGGATCATGGTATCAGCAGGACCGGTGCATACCCGATGCAAGTCAGGTGACAGGATCGGATTCATTTCGTCGTCTTCCACCCTCTTGCGATCCTTATGATGTGGAACACAATTGGCGAATTCACCAAAGGAATGGGTACGCGGAATGAATTTGAAAGGACCTGTGTCCTCATCGACATCGACGAGATAGATGAAGGCTTTTACAATCCTCAGATCCTCCGGGTCGCGATGCCACATCTGCGATGCTTTGGCCGGCTCCTCGGTTGGATAGTTCAGCCAGGAATGAATTTGGAACAGCCTTGGCCAGAGCCCAAGATAGCTTGAAACGACTTCCAGCAATTTAGGGTCCAGCGCCAATCTCAGGACAGGCCCGTCTGCGAGGTGCTCAGTCTTCGGTGTAATCAGATTCACCAGGTAGTCTTTGCCTTTGTTGTACTTGAACTCACCCTTTGCATTTCCGTCAGCGAGCATCCGCTGAACTTCTTCGCTGCGGCTGAGCTTGAGTACTTCCGCCTTTGCATCGGCAAAATGCTCCAGCCCTTCCGGGCTCAGAAAGTCAGAGACATGACCGGTAACAATCCCCTCTCGCGTGATCTCTTCCGCGATTGAAGGAACATCTGAATAGGTTGGCGTATAATCTTTTGCGGCTTTAACCCGGCCCGCATTCGCAGCATATTTCCAAAAGTAGTACAACGCATTCGGTTTGACCAAGGCGCGGCGACTGAGTGCTTTTTTTATTCCAATTTTCATCTATCTGATCACATCGAAACATCTGTTTAGACAATCCGGGTACCGAACAATAGTCCATAGGTACAAAACCTGTGTCCAGTCAGCAAGTGGATAAAACACAAAGAGACTGCTCCGAGAATACGGTCCACGCGAGGACTAGGACGGATCTGTTACTTTGCCGCGGCGCTTGAGCAGGAACTCCGCCCATGCCAAATCTGTCTCTGTGTCAATGTTGGGCAGGTTGCCTTCAATGATCAGCGCACCGGTCCGCGAACCCCTGATAGATTTCTGGTCGATGATGCAGTCTCGGGTAATGGCATATGCTATTCCGTTTCGATGGTACACCGGACGCAATTGTTGCCGCGCAATTATCTCCGCACCACTTGGGTCGTAATAGGTCAAGCGCCCTTCTTCGCCGATCGATAATTGCTTGAGCGGATGGTGTTTGCTGTCAGTTTCGCTGACAGACCAGACAGCATCGAACCCACCGGATATGAGCTTGTTCAGGGTTGCCTCAACGTGCTGACTGGTGCGTCCCGGCGAAGTCGGCTGCAGCATGGCGACTATGTCGTAGGTTGTGTTGTCGATCCGTTCCATCGTCTGGAGTGCGTGATTGAGAACGTCCCAGTCGGCAATCCGGTCGCCCGAAAGCTCCTCCGGCCGACGAAATGGTGCAAGCAGACCGGCAGCTTCGGCCACCCGGGCTATCTCCTCATTGTCTGTAGACACAACAGCCCGGTCAATGAGCTTGCAGTCTCCAGCCACCTTGCCCGCCAGTGCCACAAGCGGAATGCCGCCGAGTTTGCGGAGGTTCTTTAAAGGTATGCCCTTACTCCCGCCCCGCGCCGGAACGACGGCCAGAATGCGGTGTCCATCAATCATCCGGCACCTCCAAGGTTCATGACTCCGTGCAGCGGCCGGCCCGGTGATATCTGGTAGAAACAGCACCCGTGCGCAGCGGCCGCATCACGATCGCTTCTCCCGTCGCCCACGACAAGCACCTCTTCAGGTTGCGCGCCATGGCGTTCCAGCAAGCCGGCTAGCACATCCTCTTTGCCAGCCGGATAGCCGAATACCTGCGAAATGTATCCGCTCCAGCGACGCCGGGAAATGGCGCTCGACAGTTCACGGGCAGGGGTGATTGAAAAAATGTAGACCGGGGCGAGACCGGCGGCCCAGTCGAGCACCTTATGGACGCCGGGAACATCGGGGGCCTGCCCGACCGCCTGCCTGACTGCATCGGAATATGCAGCGATGACGGCTTCAGCATCAAGGCCAGACACATCGACCCTACTCCTGCGTGCTTCGTCGAGCATCGACGGTATCACAGCGTGGCGAGAGCCGTCTGGATCGGCACATAAAACCGATTCAACGGCGGCATGACATTGTTTCGGCAACACTTCAAAAAACGCCTTGCGCTTGGCTGAAGCCGTATCAACCAGGGTGCCGTCAAAATCAAAGACAATGACCTTAAAGCGCACGGTTTCCACGAAAGTACGATATCCAGTGGTTCACTTGTGTCTTTCTGTCCTGCCGCTCCATGGCTGCGATCTTCGGGTCTTCATAGAAAGAGTCGTTGTCAAAACTGGTGGAAGATACTTCTTCAAAAATACACCCTTCCAGCGTGTGGAACTTGTGCCAGCTGTTGGGTTCTACCAGAATTGTATCGCCCGGTCGCATGGCGACACAATTGCCGTCCTTGGTCAGTTCCAGGTCGCCATACAACAACTGGAACGTCTCTTCCTTGCGTTTGTGGAAATGATAGGGATGTTTCTGGCGCGGCAGTTGCACCACAAGTTTTTTGGCATAATCCCGGTTTATGCATGTCACCAGTACTGCACCAAACTCGCGAAAACGGTTCAGTCCATAATGATGCGAGATTTCGATACTGGCATCTTCATTGATGTTGATGCCCGCTTCGCTGAACATGCCGCGTACCTGCAGCATGATCTGATATATCAATTGTTCATCTGAAGACGCATCGTCCGAAGTACCGGCTGACAATGCTTCGTTCGCCGCATAGTCACGCTCGGCAATCATTCCGGATCGAAACTCACCGGACGTCATGGATCCCTCAGCACACGGCATCGCAAAGAACACATCCTCGCTGTTGACGGTCTCGCCAGCCGTAAGCGCGCGGCGTGCAAACGTTCCGCGTTTGAGTTCAAATAGTGTTTGCAACTCTTTCTGCTTGGCCGGTGGCCGTTCTCCAGCCCCGATCATCGATCTGGCTGCATTATAGGCAGCAAGCCATGCGGTGAGTTGGTCAGGTGTCGATGAATAGGCGTTGAGTTTTGTTGTGTCAGTGTTGAGACCGACATGGCGTTCAAACATCCGTGCACCCAACGCATAAGCGATCTGGATTGCACTGGTATTGTCAGGGTCTTCGTGTGTCGACCAGCCAATTTCAATCCCCCGATAGCGTTCGCGCAACCGGCGAACCTGGTCCAGTTGCAGGTCTTCATCGGGTGTTGGATAGACCGCCACGCAATGCATCATGGCAAAATTCACCCGTTTGGCTTCGAGATAATTCACCAGCCAGTCGATTTCGTCTATCCGCAGGGCTGCGGTTGAAACGATGACCGGCTTGTTTACCAGGGCGATCTTTTCGATCAGGGGGCGGTCATTTGCCGAGCAGCTGGCAATCTTGATGATATCGAGGTCCATATCGCAAATCAGATCGACGGACTCTTCATCGAACGGCGTGCTCATGGTCAGAAGACCCGCATCTTGAACAACAGGCACAAGTTCGCGAAACTCATCCATCGACAAGCGGGTTTCGGAAAACCGCTTCACATACTTGTGGTCTGTCCGCCCCTGAAAATCCGGGTGAATGAAGCTGTCCAGTTGGCGGAACTGAAACTTCAGTGCACCGCGAACGCCGGCTTCGCTGTTCACCCGCCCAACCTCTGAAATGACGGCCTTGGCGTGATCGAGATCGCCCTGATGATTGTTGGCCAGATCGTAGACAAAGATGTCTTTGAAGTGAAACTCGTTTTGCATCGAAAAACCTCAGTTAATTGCTTCGGGGCAATATCCGCGATCCCAGTCAATTGTCACTCTTCGCCCGAGAGCGTGAGACCTGAATGCTGCAGAAATCACCATCATGGTTTCAAGCCCGCGCTCCAACGATATCGGTGAGGAAGTGATCCGGCCGGCCATGATCTCAGCCAGATGATCGATCTCGGCAATAAAATCATCGGGCCGTGTCTTCTCCAGCACAACCTGTTCCGCCGGGCTGGAACCGTCTCCAAACTCAATCATGTCACTGGATGCAGTATGGTTGACATGCCATTCGAGAAAACCCCGGTCACCTTGCAAGCGCGCAGATTTTTCATGCGGCGAGGTCACCACGTCCTGCACCACATCCCCAACCAGGCCCTCGGTGGTCCTCAACGTCATATACGCCGCCTGATCATAGTCGGCACCGTCGCGTGTGATCAGGTCGAGTGTGGCAGACACATCTGACACCCGGCCGGCGCCGGCGGCATGGGCGAAATGTTGCCAGATGTTTATCGCGTGTGAGTGTTCGCCACACGCCCCGCCGCCGCGGCTTGAAAAGCCAAGATAGCTGTCCGATGGCCCCGATAGCCACGGATGAGCGTTGAATATCCCCCTCCAGTGCTCTCGTGTGTGTGCTGTTATGGTTTGCAACTGTCCTATCTGCCCGGAGGCCAGCACTTGCTCGGCCTTGACTGTATTTGCTCCCAGGCAATGATTATATCCAACCGCGCAAAAAACGTTCTTGTCTTCCGCTTGTTTTGCCAACATCTCACATCCGGCAAGATCGGGGCAGCCCAGCGGCTTTTCGATCAGCAGAACTTGCGGTGACATCTTTTCCAAAGTCTCCAGCGCCAATGGAACATGACTGTCCGGAGGTGTGCCGATAAAGACGACATCAGCAGGGTCACCGGCAGCCGCGCGCGCATCCTTCAGTTCGATTTCACTGTCCCACGCGCCGTACCTGGCGGGATATATGTCGCTCCGGGATCTTTGCAGAGCCGCATCATCGATGTCGGTCAGAACAACCTTCCAGCCGCGACGCCGGGCTGCATGGGCCAAGTGATTTCCAATCGAGCCCGCCCCGACTATGCGTATGCTGTGCATCCTGATCTTCCGTTGAATGATGGTTTGCGCGCAGGGCAGACTACATAGCTGATTTAACGACCCGATGTCTAGGAAGCCCTGTGGCGAACCGACACAACAATTCTTCGCATCGCTACAAATGCGATCTGAGGCAGGGCAGGATTGTAAAGGTTCGTCAGACAGCTTGAATACAGGAAGGGTCTCGCACAACACTATTGCAGCGATCTGGGGACGGAAAACCGTTATTCGGCGCAGGTCTGTTTTCTAATCATAAACAAGTCACGCCCAACATCGGCGCATTCGACATCATGAAATTTACCGAGGCACGATTTAAAACTTTCCATCCTTGATACTATTTCAGTCGTCTCGATGTCGGAAATCTTACGGCGTAGGTATAGGGAGCGAACGCCTTTCTTCTTCTTGTTTTTCCGAAGAAATTTGGCTGTATCAACAATTATATTCCTCAGGCCAATTTCGATTTTTCCGGCCTTCCTTGAAATCAGTCCGCTTTCTGAGAGTCGATCAATTTCATCAAGCATATATTCACAAGCGAATTTTTTCTCATCAACATTGACGTGATGTGACAATATTTCATTGCGAGAGATATCATTTGGATATTCGCCATTCAGAACGCGGTTGACGAAAGAAAAAAGCTGTTTTTCATCAAAACACATGGTGCCCATGGAATTGCAGAACTTATTGTCAAATCTATCAGATGAGACCGGCATGTAAGACGCCACCGGCTTTTTCAGCAGCGCCGCTTCAACGGCCGTGGTGCAATTGTTGTGAACCAATACCGATGAAGCAATTATCCAGGGCGCAACTCCGCCTTCCAGCACCACTTCGACATTTGCAATACTTCTTGCCCGTTCGTCCCAGACGGACCTGTCTTCGGACGGATGCGGTCGGATAACGAGGAGATTTGGCTGGACGGCAGCCGCCAATTCGGGAATCAGGTCTACAAAACGGTCAAATACGTTCCTCTTGTGGTTCAGGAAACCTTTCATTTCATCTTCGGTGGCGTCAAAGTTCCTCTTGTCAGAAATATTGAACTTGTGGAACTCTCCCATCGCATTGTTGACGGTAGGAAAATTGCTATTGATCAGAACGTACTTGCCACATCTGCCTCTTATCTCAGAGACCTTTTTCTCATAGTAGTTGAGCAATTCGGGTCGCAACAGATCAGCTCTTGGATTTCCTGTAACAGCCAATTTTTCAGCCGAAACAATATCCGACTGAAGCCAAAAATCCCGGTCGCTTTCGCCCCACGCGAATACTCTGTCGATATAGTTGAAAACACCGGGCACATGTTTTCTCAGAAAGAGATTGTCCGTTTGCCGGATCAGAGCTTCCTCATCCAGTACAACCATGCTGAGCCCGAGTCTCTTGTACCAGAAATATTCGAGAGACTTTCCCCGTCCCCGCGCATTGTGTTGAATCCAGACGCCTTGCGGAAAATCGCCATGTTGTTGTCTCAGCGTTTCCTTGTACCCCAATACAGTTTCATACCCGTACTCAGCCGCAAACAGCGAGAACAGTATTTTGGCGTCCAGTTCCCGCTCCTGATGTTCAATTGGGAGATATATTTTCTTACTGTCGGGATTGAGTTCGTTCATCTGTCTTCCAATTCCGACGAAAATGGTTCGCGCCGGCTGCGCCACAAAATCAAACTCGCACGACAATCGACAGTGAAACCTCGCACCTGCTCGGTCAAGTCACCAACAGCCAATTCGCGCTGGATTTCACACCTACCAAATGCCAGACCTGTTGCAGTATTTGCAATGTCAGCATTTCGGTAAAGACGGTTGCGGAGCAATCTTGCCGTGACGGGCATCTTTTCCATCGTCCGGCGGTCTGTTCTGTGGCGGCGCAAACTCGGCTAAACGGGGCTGTGACTGCTTCCACTGGCGCTACCTCAGACGAAACACATTCCTGTCGACTTTTTCCAGTTTCACCCCCTCAAAGTCACCAAGAACATGTTGAAATACGCCAATTTGCTTTTCGACAAAGTCTTTCTTCAGTTCGGGAAACTTTCTTTCGCTGTATGACCGGCTGTATCGTCCCAGCCATGTTTTCAGGAACAGCCGTCTCGCAAACTCTTTCAACAGTTCGCGAACAGGTACGTCAGCTTTACGGTTGACTTCAGTTTCAGCGTCAAACGGCGGATCATAAAACTTCCGTTCCAGTTGATCCAGTATCCTGCTGCAACTCAACTTGCGGGCGTCATTGACAATATAGTCTGCAAGCAGCGCTTTGTTGGCTGGTGATGCCGGGTTGAATTCTTGCTGGCCGCGGAGCAGCTTATCCACTGCCTCGACAACACCGGCCTGTGTTGAACACCGCAGGCTCAGCGCATCAGGAAGGCTCAAATCCGGGTCCTGGAAAGGCGAAAAACTGACACAGGGGACGCCCATGATAGTGGCCTCTACCGCTGTGGTGCAGCCGCTGTGCACAACCGTCTCCGCGCCGAGAATCCAGGGAACAACGCTTCCTTGAAAAACAACCTCCGCGTTTTCAATATCCATTATGGCTCGTTTCCAGATCTCGTCACTTTCTGACGGATGAGGTCTGATGATCAGCTTTTTTGGAGCAATCTTGTTTGCCAGTTCCGGCAGCAGGCCGACAAATGAGTTCATCAACGATGTCTTGCGGGCTCGCACTTCGTTGAACAATTCAGCGTGTTGAGCCTTTGGAACCCAGGTGGCCAGTTTGAAGCGGGTATGGCCGGATATGAAATGATTGACGTTGGCGAAATTGCTATTGAAAAGCACATAATCGCCGTGCTGGGATTTTATCTGTGCAATTTCATCCTGGTAGTAATCTCTGAGCCTGTCCGACAGCATGTCAATTCTCGGATTCCCGGTGGCAACGACGTCGACATTCTTCAGTTGCGGGAGATTTTGCAGCAATTTCCTGCTGTCGTCTCCCCAGGACAAGACCAGCCCGACATCGTCAAAAGCACCCATTTCGTGCTTCATGCTGTAGATGGCGTCACTTTCCCGTATCAGCACCTCTTCATCCAGTACTGCAATCCTGTGACCATCGGCACGCATTCTGGAAAAATGCTTCTTGTTGGTCCGCCGTGCGCTTTTTGAGAGGTAGACGCCTTTCGGCAAATCCGGGGAACGCTGCCGCATCGCTCCCTGGCTCCCCAAAAACACGTTCCAACCACGCTTACGCGCGGTGAGGGCGAGCAGCAGCTTTCCATCAAATTCGCGGGCGGCAGTTTCTACTGGAATCAGAAGCGTGCGGGACATTTCGGCAAACCAATTTCACTTCTGTTACTGCGCTGTGCCGGCGAATAGGAATTCTGTCTTTCAGGAATCGAATATCACCAACGTGGGAGGCGTAAACCATTAACAACAAACAACAACTGCCGTCCAGCCCCGCCGCAAAACTGCCACCCGACTATCGTATTGTTGTTGCATTGGCAAAACACGATGAGAATGTCAAAATGACGCTAGCGTCAACTGAGGATTTTATCAACTTGTGCGCTATGTCGCGAAGTGCGTTTTTGCTCTGATTCCGGGACAGTAGCCTGCGCTATCTGCTTCATTCAAAATTGAATGCAGGGCTGTTAGGCGGGCAAAGACGTAAAACTGTGTAACTCCTGTCAGTTTTGTTTGCCAAATCACTATGGGACAGCCAGAAAGGTCACCATGTGATCCGCTTCATAAATTGTTGTGTTTTGAGCAGGAGAGTTAAGCACTCACTCGAAAGACGTGTTGAGCTGATCGATATTAAAGCGGCTGACATGCTCAGGGAAGTTTGCCTGAACTGTCGTTTGGAATGGGGGCGCAATTGTCTTGATTGTTAATCACAAGCACAAATTCATATTTCTAAAAGTGAGCAAAGCCGCGGGTTCATCAGTTGAAGCGTTTCTCAGGCAATTTTGTCAGGCCGGCGATATTGTAACACCTCTCAGCAGACAGGAGGAACGCACAATTCGCTCACTTGGTTTCTGTCCGCCTACCGGATACAAAAAAATACTGCGGTCCGCATCTGCGATGGACCGAATCAAGGTTGCCCTAGGGCAAAAACGAGCAATAAAAAAATGCTGTGTTTATGCTCATTCATCAGCCGCTGACGTTAAAGAGTATGTGGGTGATGACATCTGGAATTCATACTTTAAGTTTTGTATATTACGCCACCCCATTGACCGGGTTTTATCTCAGTATTTTTGGATATCGGCAAGAAAAGGATGGGAAGACTCTGTATCAAACTTCGACAACAGGTTCGACGAATTTCATACAAGTAAGTATTTTGAAACGCTTAAAAACAAGAACTATGGTATAATCACCATAGACGATAAAATTGCCGTCGATCACATCGTCAATTTTCATTCGTTAGAAAAATCTATTTCTCACGTGCTGGAGCATTTGAACATTAGTCACGACAAAGTTGAACTTCCGAGATTCAAGTCTGTTCAACGCCCGCGTGGGGAGTTTCAGAACCGCCTAACCGCCAAGCAACGCAATCGAATCATGCAAACCTTTGAACTTGATGCCAGTCTGTTGGCATCGAGTGGTGCAATTGTTTGATGAAGGCGTCAATTGGGGGTCCATGTCGCGCCCATCAGCGGAACCTCAACGTGCTTTGCCGACAGTTGATTTGATGAATACGGCGTCGGTGGCTGGGCGAGGTTCTTTGCTGCTATCGTGGTATCGATAGTCACTCCGATGAGGTCCAATGGTCTTGCCTCGCGGATCCTGACAATCACAGCCAGGCTCTCTTGCAGCGGTGCAGCACCTCGTGTCCTTGCCCAAGCCCCACCGGTTGATAAAAGAGTTGTCCTACGGCAGGTCATTGCGGAAAAACTTTTCACCGCAGTAATGCTGACAATATGGATTTTCCAACCAGCGTGCGCCAGCTCATATGTCTCTACACATGTTTTCTCGCCTTTGTTTTTTCTGGCAGATCAAATCTTCATGTAAAGATTAGCTCATAAAAGCTGATCGGCGTGCCAGTTGTGCGAAACAGTGGTTTGTCGAACGGAGAATTTTGTCTACAAGTGCGCCGGATGACAGGTTTGTAACAAGCTTGATTTCGTCCGTTAAGCCACATCAGGGTAAATATTCCAATGAAATTTCTGAAGTTCCGCCGCTATCTGGATTTTGGTTCACGGCATTCTTCGTTCAACGAACGCAACCAGCTTATCGCTTCCGGCATTGGCAAGGAGCGCTCCTGGATACTGGATGTTGGTTCCAACATTGGCCAGACATCAAATTTCCTGGCGTCAAACGGACACTTTGTGGTCGGCGTGGAAAAATTCGAAAAAGAACACAAGATCGCATGTGCCAGATCTGTGCCCGGGACGGCGTTCATGCGCACGTCCGTGACGCCGGAGTTTATCCACTCAACGGTAAACTGGGATGCGATCTTGTTGCTGAGTGTCTTGCATCGAATTTATTCTTTCGAAGGCGAAGAGTTTATGAGATCAGTCCTGAAGGCTTGCGGCGAGAAGGCCAACCAGCTGTTTATTGAAGGCAGTACACGACAGGCCAGATATATGAGTGGTGGTCATCCGGCGCCAAAGTTTACCGACTTCGATACCCAGGATGCCGGCAGGTGGCACCAGGAGTTGTTTCAATCGGAACTCGGCCATAACTGGCAGGTATCCGACGTCAGGGTTCTGGCTCACAGCAAGTCGGAACCACACAGGTTGTTTTTCCATGCCAGAAAAACAACCGGGTGAATGTCCGGTATGGGTTCGGAAAACAAGACACTGAAGCTGATAAAGTCGATTGTCGGTAGAAGCTTTCAGCGCATGACCATAAATCCGGCCGACATCGGTTATTTGCAGTATCCGGAGTTTCGTAGTTCTCATCAGTTGTTCATCAGACCCAGGACCAGGCGCCGTTCAGGAAACTGGGATCAGGAAATCGATGCGGAAGTCTTCTGGAGTTCTGTCTATGAACCGGCTGCGGACGCTGCAAGAGGCATGGTTCCGCTGCAGCACTATGTTTTTTACAATGCCCTGGAAGCCCACTTTCTCAACGGCCAGCCGTGGCGGGACACCAGATGGTATCAATGGGTGATCGCCCGGCAGGACAACGATCCGGTAAGGCGTTACAGAAACAAGGATGAGGTGGCTGAGCGTCTTGAGTTTCTCGAGACGTTATATTCCGATTTCAAGTCTGGTCAGTATCGGGACGAGGCTGTCAGCCGGCCGATTGTAAATATTGGCCGCCAGGGAAGAATGGCAATTGAAGATGGCCGCCACCGGCTTTGCATGGCCAGAGTGGCAGGTCTGAAGCAGCTGTCCGTGGATGTAAATATCATTCATGCCGATACTCAGCAGGTTCTCTTTGAAGAGTGAGGGCGGATGATGTCTGTTGCGGTTCCGTCTCGTTTCGCCGGCAGATAAAACGAACTTCAAGCACACCTGATGTTTTTTGACCTGTTTTGCCGATGTTTTCGTTTGTCGAGGCGCCGTTTGCATATTGTGCGTGCACGCCACATTCCACCACAAATTGGTCCTGTTCCACCACAAATTAGTCCTGACAATTCCTTGCGGCCTGCTTCTCGCTGCCGCATTGGGAAGTCACCTTCTGTCTCGCGGACGGCAACTGAACGACCTCACCGGCTGCTCTTTGTGATGGGCCGTGCAGGTCGCTATAAGTCTAACTGGAGAATTTAAAATGAAAAAGTTTCTCGCAATCGTACTCGCCACTGGTTTCGCTTCAACCGCAGCTCTCGCTGCTGACTTCACCGCTGTAGACGCTGACCAGAACGGTTCAGTATCCATGGAAGAAGCCAAGGCTGCTATGCCTGATATGGCTGAAGACGCATTCAAGGCTGCCGATGGCGACCAGAATGGTGAACTGAGCGCAGACGAGTGGGCCGCAATCCAGGGCTAATACGAGCCTATCCCACTATCAATGATCTGGTCCTGCCGGTTTTCCGGTGGGGCCTTTTTTCGCTTGCTTCAATACGTCTTCCAGCCTGTCTCCCATGGCGGTCATGGAAAACCTGTCACGCACAGTCTCGCGACCAGCTGTACCAATCGCTGCAATATTCGGATCTGACATGATGCCGGCAAGGTCGCTTGCTACCCGTGACGGGGTCCGCGAATGTGCGGCGTAGGCATTGCTGCCGTGTTCGATAAACTCCCCGTGCCCACCGACCAGTGTCGCATAGGCGGGTATCGCGCAGTTCATCGCCTCAAGCAGGGCGTTTGATATGCCTTCCTGCGCAGACAGCAGCACAAACAGATCGCTTGCAGCTATGTGAGCCGTCGGGTTTTCGACGTGCCCGGTAAATTCAATCTGGTCTGCCAGCTTCAGCTTCGTTGCAAGATCGGCAAGTTTCTCCCGGGCCGGGCCCTGACCGATCAGCTTGACGTGAACCTTGTCGCGCAAATCATCAGGCAGCAGGGCAACCGCCTTGATCAGGTGTTCCATGCCCTTGCGCCAGGACAGGGTGCCCACACTGGTAATGGTGAACCTGTCAGGCTGCCTGGTGACACCGGATGCCGGACGCTCCACAATGCCGTTGTAGATCACGTGGATTCGCTCAGGCTTCACGAACGGTGCCCGCGACAGGACCTGCCTGATACGCTGTGTATTGACGATGATGGCGTCCGGATAGATGCCATACCCGTACCAGTCCACAACCGGTCGCCATGGCAGCCGTACGATACCCAGACGCAGCACAAGCGTTATGCCCAGTTGCCGTGCAAGACGGCCACAGGTGAAGTACATGTTCTGGCTTAGCGGAACGATGCAGTCTATCTGATGTTGTCGGCAGAATGCGGTCATGCGGTCCAGGCCGGACTTGTCCCACATGGATTTGGGCCCGTCATGCCAAAGATGCTGCGCGCGTGTGAAACTGCCGGCATGCGTTGTGTCAGGACATGCCATCCATATCTGGTGCCCGCGCCGTTCGAGCTCGGCGATGGCCATACTGGCCCAGCGTTCGGTACCGCCGAAATGCTCAGCAGAGCTGACAAACAATAGCCGCATGGAATTTGACGCCCTGACAGGAAAACACTGCTGCACAACATACCGGCTTTACGCCAACCAATGAACCGGTTATTGCAGACACGGTTTATATTGGTTGGAGTTTTACAACATGAGCAGTGCACAAAAGGTCCGCATCGCGGTCATCGGAGCATCAGGCTACACCGGTGCTGATCTCGTGCGCCTGGCGTATGCTCACCCGAACATGGACATTGTGGCGCTGACGGCTAATTCCCACGCCGGAAAACCAATGGAAGCGGTGTTTCCTCATCTCAGTGGCCTCGGCCTGCCCGGGCTTGTAACCAATGACGAGGTAGACTGGTCGGGCGTCGATGCAGCATTTTGCGGCCTTCCGCATGCCACCAGCCAGCAGGTCATCAAGGCACTGCCTGAACACCTGAAGATCATAGACATGTCGGCTGACTTCCGGCTGCGCGACCCGGAAACCTACAAGCAGTGGTATGGCAATGATCACACTGCGCTCGATCTGCAGGCCAATGCCGTTTATGGGCTGACGGAACATTACCGCGACCAGATTGCCGGTGCCAGGCTGGTTGCCTGTCCGGGATGTTATCCAACCGCCGTTCTGATGCTGCTGCTGCCGCTGGTCGCAGCCGGGCTGATCGATGCATCCGATCTGGTGATTGATGCCAAGTCGGGCGTGTCCGGCGCCGGGCGTGCGCTGAAGCAGAACACCCTGTTTTGCGAAGCCGGTGAAGGCATGGGGCCATACTCCATCGGCAAGCACCGGCATGCGCCTGAAATCGAGCAGGAACTGTCGATTGCCGCAGGCCGCGATGTGATCGTGAACTTCACGCCGCATCTGGTGCCGATGAGCCGCGGAGAATTTATCACCGCCTACGCCAGGCTTGCGCATGGTAAGACCGCGCGCGATTGTCATGACGTGCTTGCTGAGCGCTATAACGATGAGCCGTTCGTCAACATGGCGCCGGACGGGGTCATGCCTGCGACACAGTTGGTGCGCGGGTCCAACAGGGTGATGATGGGCGTGGTTCCCGATCGGATCGAGGGCAGGGTGGTGCTTCTGTCGACACTGGACAATCTGGTCAAGGGCTCTGCCGGTCAGGCAGTGCAGAATTTCAACCTGATGTTCTCACTGCCGGAAGCAACCGGCCTGGAACAGGTGACGTTGTTCCCGTGACGATGGGACCTGACACTAAGCTGTTTTCGCCCTGCACCATCAAGCAGGTCACGCTGCCGAACCGCGTGGTCATTGCACCCATGTGCCAGTATTCAGCGCAGGACGGCCTGTTTGCCGACTGGCATTTCGCCAATTACTCAAAATATGCCCTGGGCAGGCCCGGTGCGATTATTCTGGAAGCCAGTGCCGTTCAGGATATCGGCCGCATCACCCATGGCGATCTCGGTATCTGGTCGGACATCCACGCCGATGCCATGCGCGGCATCGTCGATTTCATCAGGAGACAGGGTGTGGTGCCCGGTATCCAGATCGGTCATGCGGGTCGCAAGGCATCCATTCAGCGGCCCTGGCACGGCAATGGGGCATTGGATGAAACCGATGCGCTGCGCGGAGAGACGGCCTGGCCGGTCATCGGTCCAAGTCCGCTGCCGGCCGGCAAGGGCTGGCTGGTGCCACGTGAAATGACCAAAGCGGATATTGCACAGGTCACCGCCGACTTTGTTTCTGCAGCCAGACGTGCCGATGACATCGGCATGGATATCCTGGAACTGCATGCCGCCCATGGCTATCTGCTGCAGCAGTTCCTGTCGCCATTGTCCAATGAACGTGACGATGAATATGGCGGCAGCCGCGAAAACCGCATGCGGTTTCTGCTGGAAGTGACCGACGCGGTGCGCCCGGTGTGGCCGGACGCCAAGCCGCTGTTTGTGCGCATTTCTTCCGTGGACGGGTTTGAAGGCGGCTGGAGCATTGAAGACTCCGTGGTGTTGGCAAAGGCCCTGAAAGCCGCCGGTGTGGATGTCATCGACTGTTCTTCAGGCGGCAATGCAGCGGCAGGTGCGACCGCCTCAACCGGCTTTCGCGGTCCCGGATTCCAGGTGCCATATGCCGAACAGATCAGACGCGATGCCGAACTCCGCACCATGGCGGTTGGGTTGATACTGGATGGGCCGCAGGCTGAAGACGTTCTGCAAAACGGCCAGGCGGATCTGATCGCGATTGCGCGCGAAGCCATCAATGACCCGTTCTGGCCCCTCCATCAGGCCCAGGCAATGGGTGTTGATATGGATTTTTCCCATTGGCCTGAACAATATGGCTGGTGGCTTGATCGCCGCGCCCGCGGCCTGCATCAACTGGCCAAGTCGGAAGACTGAAGCCGTCGTCAGGCGTCATTTTCGTCGAACGCTGAATTCCGTCAGATTTGAGATGGATCAACGACGTTAAGTCAGGCGTCGAGCAATCTTGGTCCTCAGGATTTGTGCTGCGGCACATAGCAGGAGGACACGTTGATGCTTGATATCTCTCCGGAAAAAGTGGCTCATGTCATTGTGCGCGCCCGCGAACTGGACGGTAAGGTCGCTGCCTGGGACGGGGATGGTGATGAGGCAGATTCCGACAGCATCCTGGAATCTCGCCGGGACGATCCCACAGAAGCCGAATTGCGCGGGTTCATTGACGATATGAACGTCGATGAACAGGTAGCACTGGTGGCGCTGATGTGGATCGGGCGCGGCACCTATGAACCGGACGATGTTCAGGAGGCGCTGGACACGGCTCGTTCCGAACGGGTCAACAGAACCGAGGACTATCTGCTGGGAGTGCCCCTGCTGGCAGACTATCTGGAAGACGGTCTCGACAAGATGGGTATTTCAGTGGAGGCGGCAGAAGACGGTATTCTGTAGGCAAAGCAGGATCTTTCATTGGCAGCGGCCTTATCTGTCAATTGAGACGATCAAGAAAGCGGACCTTGAAAATAGTCTCTGCAAATGATGAGGGAGCGGACGAGGCTGCCGTTGGTGGTAGAAAAAAGAAACCATAAACCTTAGAGTGTGAGGTGTAGTCTACGGAGTACCGAGCTGCATGAATGACTCATCTAATGTTATCTACCGCCGTTCGACCGCAGAGGATGCTGAAGCAGTATTTCATCTGCTTGCCGCATCTGTTCGCCACCTTGCTCCTACTCCATACTCGCAACAGGTAATTGACACCTGGATGGTTGGAACCGTTGTTGATGACTATCGCAATGAGTGCGCAAATCAACAGATCTGGATTGCCGAACTCGCAAGATTTCCTGTCGGTTTTGCACAGGCAGTGCCAGGGGAAATCAAGCGACTCTTTGTTCATGCCGATCACGCCGGGAAAGGAATTGGTTCCCGTCTTATGGAACGTGCTTTGAACGACGCACTCCCTGCTGGTACCGGAACAGTCAAGATATTTGCGCTGTTAAATGCCGCGCCCTTTTACAAAAAGTGGGGGTTTCAAGAAATTGGCCGTACGGTCCTGCCAGATAGAGACGAAGGGCTGCCGCCAATCGATATGATAGAAATGGAGAATGTTTTTTGAGGATTTATTGCCCCACACCAACGGCGGCTTTCTGAGCCTTTGCATGTGTGGCACGGCGTTTAATACAAAGGGATCGACCCGGACCTCAACTGCGTTTTCACGAATGGCCGGTTACAGGAGGGTGAGCAAAAATCACTCGTTTGTCAGGCGCAAAGTTTCTGTATCAAATCTGTGTTGAGCACATGCCGCCTCATCATGGGCTTCGGAGGGAACTGCCTCATTGTCACCTATCGTGACCCTAATTCCCCTTGACCTTCACATAGGAACCCGGTGCCGGTTCAATCGGCTGCAATTTACCCAGTTCCGGATCCCGTGCCGGCACTTTTTTCCCAGACCTGTCGGCCAGCCATTCCATCCAGTGCGGCCACCATGATCCCGGGTGCTCTTCGGCCTCTGCCAGCCACTTTTCAACCGTGTCTGCTCCCTTGTCATTGGTCCAGTACTGGTACTTGCCGCCCTCAGGCGGGTTCACCACTCCGGCAATATGACCGGACCCGGCCACGACAAGTTGCGTGTCGCCGCCGAGGAACTCACCGATCTTGAACACCGACTTCAGCGGCGCGATATGGTCTTCGCGCGCAGCCAGATTGTAGACCGGTATCTTGACCTTGTTCAGGTCAATACGCACCTGGTCGAGGGTCATCTTGCCCTGGCTGAGATGATTGTAGAGATAGCATTCACGCAAATAGAATGAATGGGTGGCAGCCGGCATGCGTGTCGGGTCGGCATTCCAGTACAGAAGATCGAAGGGCATCGGATCCTTGCCCTTCAGATAGTTGTTCACAACATAGGACCAGATCAAATCGTTGGAGCGTAACAGGTTGAAGGCGTTGGACATTTCCTTGCCGTCAAGAAAGCCGTCCTTGGCCATGCGCTCCTCGACAAGACTGATCTGCTCTTCATCAGCGAACACTTTCAGATCACCTGCATAGGTGAAATCAACCTGGGTCGTGAAGAAAGTCGCAGACTTGATGCGGTCATCGTTGCGCGCTGCCATGTAACCGAGCGTTGAGGCAAGCAGCGTGCCGCCAATACAGTACCCGATGGCATTGACCTTTTGTTTCTCGCCGGTCTGCTCCTGGATCTTGTCGATAGCCTTGAGAATCCCGTGATGCATGTAATCGGCGAAACCTTTTTCGGCCAGCTTCGCATCCGGATTGACCCAGGAGATCACGAACACGGTCAGCCCCTGTTCCACGCACCAGCGGATGAACGATTTTTTCGGATTGAGATCGAGAATATAAAACTTGTTGATCCACGGCGGCACGATGAGCAGTGGGGTCTTGTGCACTTTTTCCGTGGCAGGCGCGTATTGAATGAGTTGCATCAGCTCATTCTGGTAAACGACCTGGCCAGGCGACAGTGCCATGTTCTCACCCAGCGCAAAGGCGCTCATGTCGGTCTGCTTGATGCGCAGGGAACCGCGGCCTGCTTCCAGGTCGCGGGCAAGGTTTTTCATGCCGTCCAGCAGGTTCTGTCCGTTTGAGGCAAGCGTCTGTTTCAGTACTTCCGGGTTGGTGATGGCGAAATTGGACGGCGACAGGGCATTGGCGATCTGGTCGAAGTAGAAATTCGCCTTGTGCCGGGTTGCCTCGTCTGTATCTGCGGTATTTGCGATGGTTTCATGTGCCCATTTGGCGGTCAGCAAATATGCCTGTTTGAAAAAATCAAATGCCTGGTTGCGCGACCAGTCGGGATCCTTGAACCGCTTGTCGCCCCGCTCAGGTGTCGCAACCGGGTCGGGGTGTTCTCCCATCATCCGGGCCCAGGAGTTTTGCCAAAGCTGCGTATAACCCTGCCACAACTGGAAGCTCGCTTCGGCCCAGCGTTCGGGGTGCTGGGCATAGGATTGGGCAATTTCGGTAAATGTCTTCAACACCGGTTCAATGGGCTTGAACGGTTCTCCATCCACAGCGCCGGCATCTTCCTGTTTTTGCTCTGCCATGTTCTGGGCGATTGCGGCACCTACCTGCAGCGCCTTGGACAGATTGTCCATCAACTGGATGGGATCAGGCAGGTGAAAGCCGGCAGGATCTTGAGAAGCTGGACTTTTTGACATGCGGTGACTGTCCAATCGGAAATGGGCACGAACAAGCTGAATCTATGACAGTAAAGCAAGTCTGCTGCATGACAAGAGCGGGTTTAATGTGTCGTTAAAATCCGCCAGCACCTTGTCAGTACACCGCAATCACCCGGTCTGTTGAACTCGGTATTTCGAACTCACCAGACCTGATGCAAATGACCTGGTCTCCAGGTGCTCAAGATCGATATCGCGGTCAAGCTGGCCAAACAGCGGCAACCCATCCCCAATCAGGATCGGAATATGGGTAACGGTGATGTCCGCGATCAGTTCGGCGCGCAGAAACGATTGAATGATTTTTCCACCGTCAACATAGGCACGCTGCCAGCCCTTGCGACCAAGTTCCTGCATCAGCTCCTCTGGCTCGAGGGTTGAAAGTGTCACCGTGTTTCGCAATCCGTCGGGAAGGTCTGCAACCCGTAATGTGCGGCTCATCACGACAACCGGTTTTTGATAGGGCCACTCGTCAAAGCTCAGGACTTTTTCAAACGAACCCCGACCCATGATGAGGCCGTCAACCGATGCCATGAAGTTATCATAACCGTGATCTTCGCCATCGGTTTTCTGCTTCATCAGCCAATCGAGATTGCCGTCTGCCCTGGCGATAAAACCATCCAGGCTCATGGCCATGAAAACGTGTCCGGTTGTCAACTTTGATTACCTTTTTCGGTGCCTTGTTTGTCAGACCTTCGCTCTTTGCACCATGCCGAACAAGTCGCGTGGATCATCCGGGTCAGCGATCATGTCAAGCTCGTCAAAATGCCCGGTGGTCTCGAGTTGATCGTGCACATAGCGCAGGGCGGAGAAATCCTCTGTGGCAAAACCGACACTGTCAAACAGGGTGATCTGGTCGCCGGATGTGCGTCCGCTGGTCTTGCCGGTGATGACCTGCCACAGTTCGGTTACCGGATGGTCTGCATCCAGTTGCTGAATTTCACCTTCAATGCGGGTTTGCGGCGGGTACTCCACGAAAATGCTGGAGCGCAGCAGGATGTCCCTGTGCAGTTCCGTCTTGCCTGGGCAGTCGCCGCCAATGGCGTTGATATGAACACCGGACCCGACCATGTTGTCGGTCAGGATGGTGGCGTACTGTTTGTCTGCGGTGCAGGTGGTGATGATTTCAGCGCCGGTCATGGCGTCTTCGGCTGACTTGCAGGCAATCACTTTCAGGCCGGTGTCGGCCAGGTTGCAGACTGCTTTTTTTGTTGCGGTCGCATCAATGTCAAAAAGCCGGACGGTTTCAATGCCGACAATTTCCTGCATGGCCAGCGCCTGAAACTCGCATTGCGCGCCATTGCCGATCATCGCCATGGTCCTGGCGTTTTTCGGCGCCAGGTGTTTCGCCGCCACTGCTGAGGTTGCCGCTGTACGCAGCGCGGTAAGCACCGTCATTTCCGACAGCAGTATCGGGTAGCCATTGTCCACCCGTGCCAGCACACCGAAGGCGGTCACGGTCTGGAAACCGCGGGCCATGTTGGCCGGATGGCCGTTGACATACTTGAAACCGTAGGTCTCGCCATCACTGGTCGGCATAAGTTCGATCACCCCTTCGTGCGAATGAGCAGCGACACGCGGTGTCTTGTCGAACTTGTCCCAGCGCACGAAATCCGCCTCGATATAGTCGGCCATTTCGGCAATCATTTTCGCAGCACCGATTGTGTTGACGATGCGCATCATGTTTTCAACGCTGACGAACGGCACGAAGGCGAGCCTGGAAGGCGCGGGTGGGAGTTTGGTCATGGTTATCGTCTTTCTATCGCTGGGAAAGGTGAACACCGGCCAGCATGCAGCGCACCGATCCGCCGGCCATTTCAATGGTTGGGATGGAAATCGGCAGTAGGGCTGCTGATTGCCGGATGAGGGTCTGCTGATCGCCGTCAAGACTTTGCTCGGCGCGGGCCGACAGGGCCAGGACAAGTCCGTCCCGCCCTTTCAGTTCAAGGGCATTGCCGGCGAACTCGGCGGTCTGTTCGTGGCTCAGCGCAATCACATCACGGCCGCTTTCTTCCAGCCGCCTGACAACCTCGGCACGCCTTTGCCGGTCCACGATCATGTCGAGGCAGACCAGTGCAAAGTCTGTCGCCACAGTCATCATGACATTGGTGTGGTAGACGGCTGACCCCGACCGGTCCTGTGCCTGAAACACCATCGGCTCGAAATTGAAATTGGTGCAGAACCGTTCAAGAATGACTGGATCGGCGCGGTTGGATTGAGCGGTGTAGGCAACCCGGGCCACATGATCGAGGACCATGGCGCCGGTTCCTTCAAGCGCCAGTCCGTCCGCCTCCAGTCCGGAGTAATCGATCACATCCTGAACCCGATACCGGCTTTTCAGCAGTTCTATGATGTCCCAGCGCCGTTCCCGCCGCCGGCTTGCGGCAAACATCGGATAGATGGCCACGTGGCCACCTGCATGAGTGGAAAACCAGTTGTTCGGAAACACGCAGTCCGGTGTGTCCTGGTCAGCCAACTGATTGAACACATGAACGCTTATCCCGGCAGACTCGAGCTGGCCCACGGCTTCATCGAATTCGAGACCGGCCGCGGCTGCAATCTCGTCCGGAGCCCGCCTGTCGGTTGACTGAAAGGCGTTGTCGGCCGCCGTTTCCAGGTTAGGCGAAAAACTGTGGGGTCGAACCATGACCACCGCTGCCGGGGCCTGTACGCTCATCCTCAGTAGCTCCTTGTCGGCCGGTCAAGCACCTTGCGGCCCAGCAGGCTGGCGCACAGGTCAACCATCAGCTTGGCCGTTCGGCCGCGATCATCCAGGAACGGGTTGAGTTCAACCAGGTCGAGCGAGGTGACAAGGCCACTGTCGCACAGCATTTCCATGATCAGATGGGCCTCGCGGAACGTTGCGCCGCCAGGCACCGTGGTGCCGACAGCCGGTGCAATGTTGGGCTCCAGAAAATCCACATCGAGGCTGACATGCAGCGCGCCATCGGCAGCTTTTACTTTCTCCAGGAATGCCCGCAATGGCCCGGCCACGCCGTGCTCGTCAATGGCGCGCATGTCGTAGACCTGGATGTCGCTTTCACCCAGCAGTGCCTTTTCGGCCTGGTCGACGGACCGAAGCCCCATCATGCAGACATTTGCAGGCTTAACTTTTGCCGTCAGTTCGGGGTAGCTGCCTTCAAATCCGCTGTGGCCCGTGAGGTACGCCATCGGTGTACCGTGCAGGTTGCCGCTTTCGGTTGTTTCAAGCGAATGGAAATCAGGATGGGCGTCAAGCCACAGCACGAATTGTTCGCGGCCGTTTTGTTCAGCGGCCCTGGTGACACCGGATACCGAGCCGATCGACAAGGAGTGGTCGCCACCCAGGAATATCGGAAAGTCAGAACGCTCAATGGCAGCGTGGGCGACTTCGTTCAGGGCCTGTGCCCAGCCGACGGTCTCATTGAGATGATGAACAGCCCTGTTGCTGGAATTCGGCCGCTCTACTTCACGAGGCGAGACATTGCCGTGATCTGCAACCTGGTGACCCAGCGCCTGCAAGGTGGTTGCGATATCGGCGGTCCGGAAGGCGTCCGGCCCCATCAGGCAGCCTTGTTGACTTGTGCCTGTTTGAACCGGCGCACCGACAAGATAACAATTGAGCGACATTGAACTTCATTCCTGTTGTGACTGGAAT
>CALHUA010000205.1 GCA_938039915.1 uncultured Anderseniella sp. | reverse complement strand
TGCCGCCGCAACTGCCATATCCGGGGCACGCCACACACGAGATATGCATGCGCTCTTCTTCATCCTTGTTACCGGCCGCCTGATCGGCAGTAACCAGGTCAACCGGGCTGTTCGACTTGGGATCAAAGCCGGGGTGGATGGAACCGTCCGACATCATGATGGCGGGCCGGTTGTGCTCGAGCAATGCGGCGAGCGTTCCGACCGGTGGCTTGTCGCAGGCAACCACGGCGATGGTACCGGCCAGGCCGCTGGCGCTCAGGTGTTCGCACACCGAGTCATGAGTGACTTCGCGTCCGATCAGCGAATAGCGCATTTCGCGGGTGCCGTTGCGAATGCCGTCTGAAGTGGCAACGGTGTATTCCGGCTGAACCAGGCGCATCGGCATCTGGCCGGCCTCGCTGCCGATGCGGGCGAGCAGATTGTCGTGGATCGCCTGTACCTTGTCCTGGACCCCGATATAACACTGGCTGTCGCCCTTGTTTCCGATCACGCCGACAGACGGGTTATGGATCAGATCAGGGTCGGTTCCAAGTTCCCGCGCAATACCGAAGGCCTGGGCGCTACGACCGGGGTGTTTGTCGATGACGACGGTCCTGGATTTTGGCAATTTACAAATCTCCTCAAGCGTATTTCAGCATCACGATAGACCGTAATGCGTAATCAGAGCAGTTCATTAAATGATTGACGGCCATGTGACCAGAACAGATCTGCTTGTGCAAGTTTACAAATGGCAAGGGGTTTGCGCCACCTGTGTGCCGGCTGAAGTGAGATCTGTCTTAACCATCAATCAGATTATGGTTCAGTCGCTATCCAGCCTCGCCTGCAGGTCTTGTCTGATCTGTTCCAGTGTCGCGTAGCGTTTGAACACGCGGCTGGCCAACCATGAACCGAAGCAGCCGATGACGAAAAAGCCAATTACACCTTGCCAGAGCGGCCAGGCCATAAACGCCCATAGGCCCAGCAGGGCGAACGCCAGCGATATGGTAAACTTTAAATAATGCGCCATGGCGCAATCATGTCAGGTGGTCGTTAAAGGTCCGCTAAGGAGAAGGCCGGCACCTACGTGAATGCCAACTCAAATCTCAAGGTGCAGCTTGGGTTTCCAGAACGGCCGGAACAGCTCGATTTTCGGGCACCGGTCCATGACGACTTTCATGCCCGCCGCTTCAGCAATTTTTGCAGCTTCCGGATGGGTGACTCCGATCTGGCCCCACAGTACCCTGGCATTGATTGCAACGGCCTGCCTGGCGATCTCGGGCAGGTCCTCAGCACGGCGGAAAACTTCTACCATGTCGACTGGCCGGTCGATGGATGCCAGGTCGGGGTAGACTTTAATACCCCGGATTTCGGTCAGGCCGGGGCGCGGATTGACCGGGATCATGTCATAACCGGTTTCATGCAGTACCCGCAGCACCCCATAGCTGAACTTGGTCTTGTCAGGACTGGCGCCAACCATGGCGATGGTCTTCACCGACTTCAGTATCGCCTGCAGATAATCGTCGCTATAGGGTTGATTGTGATCAGTGTGGCTCAGGCCATCAAGGCTGGTCATGGCGTGTCCTTGCGAGCTTGTTTTGACGGTGTCGCGATATCCGCCTTCAGTTCATGCGGTTTGAGCGGGTCCAGAAACGGATTGCGATAGAGCTTGTCATGACTGTCCACCCCGATGTCAAATGTACAGTCGCTTTTGGGGCGTGCCACGCACAAGATGACATAGCCATCAGCGATCTGCCTGTTGTTGAGAGCGACCTGGGCTGACTGGTTGACCTCGCCCCTGATCAGTTTGGCGGCACAGGTGATGCAGCCGCCATATTTGCAGCCATAGGGCAGATCGACACCCTGAGCACGCAGACTGTCAAGCAGGGGTTTTCTCGCATCGACCTGATAGGTCGCGCCCTGTCGGTTGGCGATGGTGATGGTATGTGTGGTCACTGTGTGATGTGCTCCCCGGATCCTACCCCTAAAGCCAGATATCGCTAGTGCAGTCGCCGCCGGGATAGCGGGTTTCGTGGCAGCGGCTGGGGCCGTTCGGTTCCTTGCCGAAATCGACCACGAAGTCGGGGTCGATTTCCATCCCGCCGCTCTCGGTATCGCAGTTCACCATCAGCATGCAGCCGCCATTGGTGCGGATGTCGGGATAGAACTGGTTGTCCCAGGTGGAAAACAGCGAAGTCGTCACATAAAGCCGCTTGCCGTCCAGCGACAGCTGGATCATCTGCGGGCCGCCAGTGACTTTCACCCCGTTGACGTCCGGTGCGCGACCCAGCAGTCCACCCATCCAGACCTGACCGGTGAGTTTCGGATTGTGCGGGTCGGAAATATCATACTGGCGGATATCACCGTGCAGCCAGTTGCAGAAATACAAGAAGCGATCATCCATCGACAACAGGATGACCGAGATCACACCGGGAACCGGGATCGGCCATTCCGGATGCGGTTCATTTTCCACATCGATGATTTTTTCCCATTGCCATTCACCGGCTGTATCCTTCCACCAGTGAATGATATTGGCTGACAGAGCCGCACCGACAAACCCGTGCGACGAGGCCGGGTCGTGGTGAAAGCGCACCTCCAGCGGGATCAACCCGTCCTCGCCGAGATACATGGTCTGCTTCGGTGTCTTGTTCTCAAAATCCCAGAAGTGGATCTCGCGTCCGTATTTCAGATGCCCGACCTCTTCCAGGTCGAAGCCCGGCATAAAGGTGTTGGGTGCTGCCCATTCGGACGATACCATGACGTTATGGCGGGGCTGGTACCAGAAGTCGTAGCCGAACTTGATGTCGCCCATGGAATTTTCCCAGCGCCCTAAAATATTGAACTCCTTGTCCAGATGCAGATAGCCGCCCGGTGCATTGCCTTGCGCATCACCCAGCATGGAAATGATGATCTCCGAGCCCAGGCAATGGATTGTGTGCGGTGCAGACAGGTTGGTTTTCGCCTTGATTTCAGATCCTTCGATCACCTTGTACAGGGCAGGGTTTCGCGGATCGCTGGCGCAGTCGACAATATGCAGGTTGGAGGACCGCACACCCGGCACGATCATGTATTTGCGTTCCATACCGGCATCGCCGTGGCATGACGAACACGCATTCCAGCCCATGTGATGCAGTTCATCGCCGATGCCCGGCATCTCCAGCCGCGAGATCACCTCGCTGTAGGTGTCGCTCTCTGGGTCTGCGTCAACGGTGCACAGATAATCGGGCTTCTGAATGCCGGTGCCGGTATATATGGCGATGGTGTAGAGCAGTTTCTCCCGTGGTGCCTGCATCGCTTCGGCAGGAGAGGCATAGCCGGGGCCGCAACATTTCATGGGTCAGTTCCTATCCGGTCGCCACAGAGTAGAAGACGAAGTCTGATTTTGACTGGTAGGTGTCGTACAGTTGCCGGCCGGCATAATTGCTGTCCTGCGTCAGCCAGTCCACTGACGCCAAGTCTCTGTCTCTTGCAAAAGTCATAACATTGTCAATCAACAAACGCCCGGCGCCTGACCCGCGTTCCGACGGCTCGACGAACAGATCGGCCATGTAACAGGCCATGCCTGCTGTCAGGCTGCTGTGCCATAGCTGGTAATGGACGAAGCCGATGATCCTGCCGTCTGCTGTGATGGCCAGATTGCACCAGAAATCGTTGTGCGGATCGAATATCCATTGCCAGACACGGTCGAAACCGTTGTCCGGCGCTGCGATCTTGTAGAATTCGAAATACTCTGCAAACAGGTCTTCCCACCTGCTGCGGTCTGTCTCTTCAAGTCGTCGTATCGAAATGGTCAATGCTGCCTCCCGGCCCACACAATTGTGCGTCTTTCTGATCATCTCCTGCAACCGTCTTTCACCAGTGCAACGCTGTCAATGTCCTCGAATCGCTTTTGGGCGTTAAAGAAACAGGTTACATCTGATCGCTGGAGTTTCCGGCAGTGGAGATAGGGGCGTGGGCTCGCTGATTTTTCGAGCGGTTGATCTGTGGGCCTGCTGCAGGCATCCATTGCTTGTGGCAAGGTTTTTCCGGACGCTCGGCTACCTGCCGTCGATTGGCTTGCCGGACACCTACAATGAGAAAATCCTCTGGCGGAAAATATTCGACCGCAATCCTCTTATTGGCACCCTGAGCGACAAGCTGCAGGCAAAGCAGCATGTCGTTGAGACATGCCCTGAGATAAAGTCCGCGGAGGTGCTTTGGTCAGGCAAGCGGGCAGAAGACATTCCCGACGAAGTCTTGCTGGGAAACGTGGTCGTGAAGACAAACCATGGTTCCGGGTTCAACATATTCATTCAAGAGCAGAAGGTGGACCGGCAGAACCTCAATGCACAAGTCAATCGGTGGCTGCGGCATCATCCTTATGGCCGCAAGTCCGGCGAGTGGGGATACCGCCCTGTTGAGCCTGTTGTATATGTTGAGCGGATGCTGTGCACCGACCGTCAGGCAGAACCCGTACAGCTCAATTTCTCAACCTTCGCCGGGAGCCCGGTCATGGCGCTGGTGATCACCGGCGCAGTGCATGGCCCAAGGCTGGCCGGCATGTTCGCTGCCGATGGCCGGCGGCTTGCCGGGACACCACACCATTTTATACGTCCGGATCAGCAATTGCCACAGGACTATGAACTGCCGAAGTGCTTTCACAAGGCAGCCGGCTGCGCCGCCAGGCTCGGCGAACTGCTTGACTACGCGCGAATAGATTTTCTGGCACTGGAAGATGAGTTGTTTGCCAGCGAGATCACCTTCTACACGCTCGGCGGTTATGCCACATATACCGACCCTGAAACGGAGAGACTGCTGAGCCGGGCCTGGGATCTCCGGCGGTCATGGTTCATGACATCTCACGGCAGCGGTTGGCGCAAGGCCTATGCACAACACCTGGATGCAATCCTGTCCCGCGCATAAAAATTTTCGAACCGGCCGAAACTTATGTCGGAACCTTCTCGTTACTGCAGGGGTCCAAAGGAACAAGCACTAACAACAAGGATACCCTCCCATGTTCAAACGTACGAAAATACTCTCCTCAATTGCCGCTCTTGCCACCGGTATGGCACTGTCTGCAAACATCTCGCTTGCCAACCCGGAAGTCGGCGGTGCGCCAATGTTCGAGAGCAAGACAATTGTAGAGAACGCGGTCAACTCCAAAGACCACACAACACTTGTCGCTGCCGTGAAGGCTGCGGGCCTTGTGGACACACTGGCCAGCCCCGGCCCGTTCACCGTGTTCGCGCCGGTCAATAAAGGGTTTGAAAAACTGCCTGCCGGTACGGTGGAAACGTTGCTCAAGCCGGAAAACAAGGGCCAGCTGACCAAGGTTCTGACGGCGCATGTCGTGGCGGGAAAAATGTCCGCATCAGACCTGGTGCGCAAGGCGAAGGCCAATGGCGGGCGCTACAACATGCAGGCCGTCAGCGGCGATGCTCTGACCGCCGTGATCACGGGCAAGGCCCTGTATCTGTTTGACGAAAGCGGTGGCGCGTCGAAGATCACCATTGCCGATGTGAACCAGTCAAATGGCGTCATCCACGTGGTCGATAGTGTCCTGGTCCCGCGTTAAGCCGGCATAGATGAGATATGGGCCCATTGTTCAGGATAGGCCCTTATTTCAATCACTTAGAGTCCAGTTCCTGATTCAAAGGTATAACAACATGAAACACGAAACCTCTATCAACCGCCGTCATTTCCTGCGCGACAGTGCGCTTGCCTGGACAGCGGCCTCCAGTGGTCTTGTCGCGGTCGGCAGTGTTACACCAACCGCGTGGGCAAACACTCCGGCGCAGGCGTTTGAAATTGTACGCACGCCACAGGAATGGCGGCAACTCCTCACGAAAGAACAGTTTGCCGTTCTGCGCGAGGAGGCGACCGAGAAGCGTTACTCCAGCCCGCTGCTGAAAGAAAAGCGCGCCGGCACCTATCACTGCGCCGGATGTAACCTTGCCGTCTACAGTGCCGAGACAAAGTACGACAGCAAGACCGGCTGGCCGAGTTTCTGGGATGCGCTGGAAAACGCTGTCGGCACGAGGCCGGACGATAGTTTCTTCTCGACACGCACGGAGGTGCACTGCCGTCGCTGCGGCGGACATTTCGGTCATATTTTCGATGACGGTCCGGCCCCCACCGGCAAGCGCCATTGTCTCAACGGCCTTGCACTGACCTTCCAACCGTCAGTGGGGTAAGGGGCTTTTTTGAGAGTTGCCGGCAGATAAATGTCCTGCGAGATATCTTGATACGGGCAGTGGGCTGATGTTCACTGCCCGTTTTTCAGTTGGCGGTTGTAGAGCATTGAAAAAGGTCTTGACCCTCACGCTGCGTGAGGGCCGAAGAGAGATCCATGAAAACGCGAATTGAGGAATATTCAGTGGGTCAACTGGCCCGTCTTGCCGGGGTGTCGGTGCGCACCTTGCACCATTACGATGACATCGGACTGCTGAAACCTGCGCACATCGGTGCCAACGGCTATCGGTTGTACCGGCGCGACGAACTGCTCAGGCTTCAGGAAATCATGTTCTACCGCGATGTCGGCATGTCACTCGACGAGGTGGCACGTCTTCTTGATGGGCCGGCAAATGCGGTTGAGCGTCTGATCCTGCATCGGGACCGGTTGCAGGAAACAAGCGCACGCACAGCCGGCATGATCGACACCCTGAATGCCACGATCGCTCATCTCAAAGGAGAAAGAGACATGGAGACGAATGACCTGTACACACCGTTTTCAACCCGGCAACAGGCTGAATATGAAAACTGGCTTGTAGATGAATACGGTCCGGATATGGCGGCCAGCATCGCAGTGTCGAAGGCAGCCGTGGAGAGGCTGCCTGACGGCATGGCCGGCGCGATGCAAAGGTTGCGGGATATTGAAGCACGACTGGTGGCTGCATATGAGGCGGGTTCGTCACCCGAGACCGAAGACATTCATCCAGTACTGGAGAGCCATCGTGCCCTGATGGCGGACATGTGGGGGCGTGACTGCTGCGCTGACGGGTTCGCCGGCCTGGCCGATATGTATGTCTCGCATCCAGATTTTATCGCTCGTTATGAAAGGCTCAGCCCAAAATTCTCAAACTGGCTCCCCGCCGCGATGAAGGCGCATGCGGACCGCCTGCGCAACAAAGGCTGATGCGACACAGACGCGTCAGGAGGCCGACGGAGATTGCTTGAATTTCCGCCTCAGGCGATCGGAAGACGGTCTGTCCTTATCCGCCGCGTGTTGTTTGCGAAAGCATAGCATCCATTCTAATACTCGACCTGCTTCCACGATCCTTTGTCACAGGAAAGGACACAGATGGTTCCCCGCTGGAGAGATTTGGCACAGGTTATGCTGCCGGAAATTTATTCTGAAGAGCGACCGGATTCGATTTACGATCTGTTTCTTGAGATGATAGTTCGCATCCGCAAGCTGCATGAGGCCGGCGACACAGACCAGTTGGCGCGCGTCCACGCGTTTGCGGAATGGTCGTCTTCGCATAAGGAGTTCGATATCAGAAATGCCGCTGGCGTTTCATTCTACGAAGGCTTGTTTGATCGGGGTGTGCCAGTGGAACAGGTTGTGCCGTGGTTGTGTCGGGCCAGATATGAAGAAGTGAAAAGCCTTATCGAACACAGTTGTAGGCCTGCCACGGTCAAGCGCATTGAGCAGGCAATGACCGACAGAGACAAATCACATGAACCCCTGATTCACAAAACCCTGATCAAGCATCTGAACTTGTTGTCCGAGGAGTTTGAACGGAAGTCCGGCTAAGAGCGATATCAGCACCGGGACGGCACCGATGACCTGTCCTGTGACGGTCGGGTCGACTGTTCTGCTGATATTGGTTTTGGTGGCCACAT
>CALHUA010000204.1 GCA_938039915.1 uncultured Anderseniella sp. | reverse complement strand
GTTGCGCCGCTTGCCCGATGCACCACATCGCGCTGCGCACCGCGCCTAGCCGAGTGAACCGATTTTCCGCCATCAAATGATTCAATCTAACCTCATCTCGCTCTAACACGTGCGCCCGTGTTGTCATGGGGCAGGCGTGTTGCCGTCCAGCACTGTTGCCATCTTGCCGGTATCTATATTGCCACCACACAATATTACGCCAACCCGCTTGCCGGCCATCACATCTCGTTGTGCCATGAGACCGGCGAGCGGCGCAGCACCGGCGCCTTCGGCAACATTATGGGTCGCGCGATAATAAAGCCTGATTGCATCAGCCACCTGGTCATCCGACACTTCCAAAATCTCATCAACGCCTTTCGAAATAATCTCAAGTGCATCCGGGTGCGGCACCCGTACGGCCATGCCGTCGGCGAAGGTATCGGCCGAATTGGTTTCAACCGGCCGGCCGGCCTCAACCGACAGTTTGTAGCAATTGGCATTTTCCGACACCACGGCGATCACTCTTGTTTTCAGACCCAGATGATCGCGCGCCGAAATAACACCGCAACACCCTGACCCCATGCCGATCGGCACATAGACCGCATCCAGTTCACCGGCAGCCTCGAACAGTTCATGGGCATAGGTCGAGACCCCGAGCACCAGTTCACGATGGAACGACGGCACCATGTCCAGGCCGCGCTCCTGGGCCATTTGCATGCAGGTTATCCGCGCCTCATCGAAATCCGCGCCGGTTTCGATCAATTCAGCGCCCAGCGCCTTGATCGCGGCGTTCTTTTCAACCGAGTTGCCGTGTGGCACGACAATGGTCGATGTCATGCCATTGCGTGATGCCGCATAGGGAATCGACTGACCGTGATTGCCTCTTGTTGCGGTAATCACCCCGTTGGTTTCGCCGCGTTCAGCGCGCTTGCGCATGTGCACCAGCCCGCCGCGCACCTTGAAGGCCCCGGTTGGTGTGTGGTTTTCATGTTTGACCCAGGTTTCAGCACCCAGCTCGGCCTTCAGCAGGGGCCAGGCATACTGTGGCGTAGGCGGCATCGCCTCGTGAATAATGGCGCGTGCGTCGGCAATTTCGTCGGCTGTAAACATGAGGCTCATCTGCTGCAAAGGTTGAGCCGGGACGCTGGCATAAGCCTGCCTGCTTGACAATACATAGCTGGCCATGCTGCAAGCCCGCTACATCTTATTTGCAATATCATCTGACTGGAGACTGCTGACGTGACAGTTGCATTTACATTTCCGGGCCAGGGGTCGCAGGCCGTAGGGATGGGCAGGGAGCTTGCGGACGCATTTCCCGCCGCGCGTGCGGTTTTCGACGAAGTCAACGATGCGCTCGGTGAAAAACTGTCGTCGGTCATGTGGGACGGGCCTGCCGAAACACTCACGCTGACCCAGAATGCCCAACCGGCCCTGATGGCGGTCTCCATGGCCGTCACCGCTGTCCTGGAGCAGGAGTTCGGCGTAACCGTCGCGGGCAAGGCAGGCTTCGTGGCCGGCCATTCGCTGGGTGAATACTCGGCATTGGCTGCTGCGGGGACCTTCTCGCTGGCGGACACGGCGCGGTTGCTGCGGACCCGTGGTGAAGCCATGCAGGCGGCAACGCCTGTGGGAACAGGTGCCATGGCGGCTCTGCTGGGCCTTGATTTTGAAACCGCCATGAAAGTAGCCGAAGAAGCAGCTCAGGGTGATGTGTGCCAGGCGGCCAACGACAATGCGCCGGGCCAGGTCGTGGTGTCCGGATCGAAAGCAGCGGTTGAACGCGCTGTCGATATTGCCAAGGCCCAGGGCGCGAGGCGGGCCATGCTGCTGCCGGTGTCCGCACCGTTTCATTGTACGCTGATGCAGCCGGCCGCAGATGTCATGGCGGCTGCTCTTGCCAAGGTTGACATGTCCGCACCGGCGGTACCTCTGGTGGCCAACGTGGTCGCAGGCCCTGTCAGCGATGCCAGTCAGATCCGCGACAATCTCGTGGCTCAGGTAACCGGTACGGTGCGCTGGCGTGAATCGGTATCATGGATGGTTGATAACTCGGTTACAGGGTTTGTTGAAATCGGTGCCGGCAAGGTGCTGACGGGAATGGCCAAACGAATGGCATCCGATGCCACCTGCATGGCCACGACTTCAGTTGCGGATATCGAGGCTGTCGCACAAAATCTGAATACTTAGGACCCGTCTGTCGAGCCAATCAGGAGAGATGAACATGTTTGACCTTACCGGCAAGAAGGCCCTCATTACTGGCGCGACCGGTGGAATTGGTGCCGCCATCGCAAAGGCATTGCATGCCAACGGTGCGACAGTTGCCCTGTCCGGCACCCGAGCGGCTGTTCTTGAAGAGGTCAAGGAAAGTCTTCAGAGCCGCGCTCATGCGCTGACCTGTAACCTGTCTGATGCGGATGATGTCGAAAAACTGATACCGGCTGCCCATGATGCCATGGATGGCCTGGACATTCTGGTCAACAATGCCGGCATCACCCGTGACAACCTGGCCATGCGGATGAAGCGGGAAGACTGGCAGGCGGTCCTGGACGTGAATCTGACCGCAGCCTTTACGCTTACCAAAAACTGCATGCGCACCATGATGAAACAGCGTTGGGGCAGGGTGATCAACATCACGTCTGTCGTCGGGGTGACCGGCAATGCCGGCCAGGCCAACTATGCTGCGTCCAAGGCCGGTATGATCGGTATGTCGAAGTCTCTTGCCCAGGAACTGGCCTCGCGCAACATCACGGTCAACTGCATTGCACCGGGTTTCATCGAGACGGCCATGACCGACGAACTGAGCGACAAGCAGAAAGAGGCAATTCTGGCGTCGGTTCCTGCCGGGCGCTTGGGGCATACAGATGAAATTGCCGCAGGGGCGGCTTACCTGGCAAGTGAAGAAGCTGCATATGTCACAGGCCAGACCTTGCACATCAATGGCGGCATGGCCATGTTGTGAACCGCCGGGCACGTCGTCCACAACCTCGCATTGTTTCGGTTTTCGGGCTTGGAGTAGCGGGTAAATGTGTGATAATAGGCGCGGTGTAGATGTGGGAATGCTCAGCCTTTCGGGCTGAAAATCCGGTATAAACAAAGGCTTGCCCACTGGAAATGTTCTGAACCGGATTCGGTTCCCGCAAGGTGCGGGGCAGTCTCGAACGCCGGATCAACTTAACGAGGGTTATATTGAAATGAGTGATGTTGCTGATCGGGTCAAAAAGATTGTCGTTGAGCATCTCGGCGTAGACGCTGACAAAGTGGCAAAAGAGGCCAGCTTTATAGACGATCTCGGCGCAGACAGCCTTGATACCGTTGAGTTGGTAATGGCGTTTGAAGAAGAGTTCGGAATTGAAATTCCCGACGATGCGGCTGAGACCATCCAGACTGTTGGTGATGCTGTTGGTTTCATCGAGAAGAATGCAGCCTGATCTGGTCAGGCCATGCCGTATTCCGGTTGCCGGCGCACGGTATCAGTTACGGGTTTGAGTACGGTGGCAGTGCAAAACACTGCCGCCGTATTTGTTGAAAGCGATCAGGTTGATGATTTTGGTTGATGCAACCGGCAATCGATTCTGATCGAGGGCAGAGAGAAGAGCGATCGTCCTGATCCAGGGAGTGTTTTCATGCGCAGAGTCGTAGTCACGGGAATTGGCATGGTGTCGCCGGTCGGCGCCAATGCGGACGATAGTTGGAGCAATCTTCTCGCCGGTAAATCGGGCGCGACCCGCGTGACCCGCATGGATGTGTCCGACATGGCCTGTCAGGTCGGTTGTGAGGTGAAAACCGGTGACGGCACTGACGGCACTTTCAACTGTGATGACTGGATGGAGCCGAAAGAGCAGCGTCGCTACGACACGTTCATCAAATACGGGTATTCTGCCGCCAAGATGGCGGTGCGTGATTCCGGCTGGAAACCGGAGACGGACGAGGATCACTGGCGCACAGGTGTATTGATCGGCTCGGGTATCGGCGGTCTGCCATCCATTGAAGCGACAACTCATCTGTTGGGAGAAAAAGGACCGCGGCGTGTCAGCCCGTTCTTTATTCCAGGCTCTCTCATCAACCTAGTGTCTGGCCTTGTGTCTATCGAATTTGGTTTCAAGGGGCCGAATCACTCGGTTGTGACGGCCTGTTCAACCGGCGCTCATGCCATTGGTGATGCTGCACGAATTGTTGCACTTGACGATGCCGATGTGATGATTGCCGGCGGTGCGGAAGCAGCCATCTGCCGCATTGGATATGCAGGCTTTCAGGCATGCAAGGCGCTGTCCACACACTTCAACGACACACCGGAAAAAGCATCACGGCCCTATGACAAGGATCGCGATGGTTTCGTGATGGGTGAAGGCTCCGGTGTTGTGGTGCTGGAAGAGTATGAACATGCAAAAGCCCGCGGCGCCACAATCTATGCCGAGGTTGTGGGCTACGGCATGTCGGGCGATGCGTTTCATATTACCGCGCCGGCAGCAGATGGAGACGGTGCGTTTCGCTGTATGTCGGCTGCCCTGAAAAGGGCGGGCATTGCAGCCTCGGACCTTGATTACATCAACGCCCACGGTACCTCGACACCGATGGGCGACGAAATCGAGTTGAAAGCCGTGGAACGCCTGCTGGGTGATCAGGCCGACAAGCTGTGCATGTCGTCGACGAAGTCAGCGACCGGCCACCTTTTGGGTGCGGCAGGGGCCATTGAAGCGATCTTCAGCATCCTTGCCATGCGCGACAATATGGCGCCACCAACGCTCAATCTGGACAATCCATCTGTCGAAACTGCAATCGACCTGGTGCCGCACACGGCCCGAAAAAAGGAAATAAACACAGTTCTGTCGAATTCATTTGGTTTTGGTGGCACCAACGCTTCTCTGATTTTCCGTCGCGTGGACAGCTGACGTCCTGCGCCGGGGCAACCGGAGGGCTGCATCGGAATGATTTTTGGTTGTTACGACCCCAAGGTATCTGTCCGATAAATTCCAGAATGTTGGAGTACTCTTCTGCAGATTGATCTGCGCCCGGACTGCTCGGAAACATAAAACAGAGATGCAAACCTGAATGAGTGTGTTGCCCAACCGCAAGTCGAAACGTTCGCGAAGCTTTATCGGCCGTTTGTTCAACTGGCTGTTTACGCTGGTGTTTCTGGCTGGCGCATCGGCAGGATTGCTGTGGTTTTTTGCAAATATCGAAGGCCCGCTGGCCAAGACCAAGATAGTGAACATTCCAAAGGGAAGTTCAACGATCGATATCGCGACCCGGTTGAATGAGCAGGGTGTTGTAGACAGCTCGATCATTACAATGCTCGGCATAACCGCAGTGCGTTACACATTCGATGTCGACCCGAAGGCAGGTGAGTACGAATTCGCTGCTGGCAGTTCGCTGATTGACGTGCTTCGCAAAATTAAGTCCGGTCGGACCCTGTTCTACAAGGT
>CALHUA010000203.1 GCA_938039915.1 uncultured Anderseniella sp. | reverse complement strand
AATCGAAAGCGGCCTGGCCTCAATTCTCAATGGCACAACGGCGGTTTTCGGAGCCGTTGTCTCCGGCCTGCTGCTGATTGATGAGCCGCTCACATCGCGAAAGATCATCGGCGCGGTATTTGGTGTGTTTGGCGTTGCCGTGATTATGGGGGTTGACGCTGTCACCAATCTCGACCTCAGGAACCTCGCTCAACTCGCCGTTCTGGGCGCATCCCTGTCTTATGCGTTTGCAAGTGTGTGGGGTAAGGTCTCCCTGTCCGACAATGCACCGGAAATGAATGCACTCGGCATGCTCACAGGCAGCACTGTTCTCATGATCCCGATCGCCATCTGGTCGGACGGTCTTCCGGACCTGAGCCTTTCTCCCAATGTGTGGGCGTCGCTCATTTCAGTAGCCGTGTTCTCAACCGCAGTTGCCTACTTGCTGTACTTTGCCATTCTTGCACGTGCCGGCGCCGCCAACCTCATGCTTGTAACCCTGTTGATCCCGCCATTTGCCATTGGCCTGGGCGTGGCGTTCCTGGGTGAACGGCTGGGGCTTGAGGCCTGGCTCGGATTTGGCCTGATCGCCCTTGGCCTGGCGATTACCGACGGTCGCCTGCTGGCCCGTGCCCGCAAACTGTTCAGCGGCGGCCCCTGATCCCGATCACCTGATCAGCGTTGTGGATTTTCGTGTGCGCCGGCACACAATCTTCTTCCCCCTTCCCTTTAGCCCTGCTAAAGCCTTCGGTCATGAAACTCGATGAATGGCTCAGGCAGGCTGATACGACCAAGGCAAAATTCGCCCGTGCGCTGGATATCTCCGCCGGGCGAATTTCGCAGTTGCTGGCAGGTGACACACCGTCGCTGGACCTTGCCGTCAAAATACAGATTCTGACCCGTGACAAGGTAAAGCCGGTGGATTTTTCACCGCACCTTGAAGGAGAACACGACATGACCAGTTCGCTGGATACCGTTGCAAGCGCGATCGCCGCCATCAAGGCCGGTGAAATGGTGGTGGTGGTCGACGATGATGACCGGGAAAATGAGGGCGACCTGATTGCGGCCGCCTCCAAGGTCACAAACGAACAGATGGCAATGATGGTGCGCCATGGCTCCGGCATCGTCTGCGCGCCGATGACCCGGGAAGATGCCCGCCGTCTCAAGCTGGACCCGATGGTATCGGACAATGACGCCCCGCTCGGCACCGCTTTCACCGTGTCCATCGACTACAAGGAAGGCCTGACCACCGGCATCTCGGCCAAGGAGCGCAGCGCCACGGTGCATGCGCTGGCCAACGCCAATGTGCATGCGGAAGATTTCGTGCGCCCCGGCCACGTGTTTCCGCTGATTGCCAAGCGCGGCGGCGTACTGATGCGCTCCGGCCATACCGAGGCCGCCGTCGACCTGGCCCGGCTGGCCGGTGAACCGCCGGTCGGTGTGATCTGCGAACTGGTCAATGATGACGGCACGGTCAAGCGCGGCCAACAGGTGACTGATTTTGCCCGCGAACACGACTTCAAGATTATTTCCGTGGCCGATCTCATCGCCTATCGCCAGCAGCGCGAACGCCTGGTGGAGCGGGACGGTGAATTCGAAGTGGATACCCCTGCAGGACCGGCAAACGGCATTGCCTACTCGACCTCGTTTGATCCGGTTCAGCATCTGGCACTGGTTTACGGCGATACGTCATCCGGCAAGGATGTTCCGGTTCGCCTGCATCGCCAGGACCTGGTTGAAGACGTCCTCGGCAGCCGCGACACGCTGAACGCGGTGTATGAGATTTTCCGAAAGGAAGGCTGCGGCATCCTGATCTATCTGCGCGAAGGCGTGGCCGGGGTGCCGGCGTCCAAGCTTGGTCAGCCGGATCTTGATGAAGACACGGCATCGTCCCGGGCACGGGCTGAAAGCTGGCGTGATGTGGGTCTTGGCGCGCAGATTCTGCGCGACCTGTCGATAACCTCGATCAGACTGATCGCCAGCCGGTCGCGGCATTATGTCGGGCTGTCCGGTTTTGATATCGAGATCTCCGATACCATCATTCTGGACAACTGAATCCCAAAAAGTTTATCGCTTCAACAAGCCACCCAGAATACCGCGCACGATTGATCCGCCATTCCGCACCAGCATATTGCCGATCTGGCGGCCAACTGTGCTGGCCATGTTCTTGACGAACCGATCGGTGGCGGAATCTGTGCGTCTGGAGCGGCCTTTTGACCGTGAAGACGTCTGCTTGGCTTTTGCCTTGTCCGCCTTGGCCTTTTCCTTCGCCTCCGCCGCTGCCTGCTGCTGTTCGGCAATTTTTTCCGCTTTCACACGCAGTTTTTCAAAAGCCGAATCCCGGTCAACGGCTTCATCGTACAAGCCATAGACAGGGCTGTTCTTGACCGATTGGGTGCGCTCTGCCGGCATGACGGGACCCATCTGGCTCGACGGCGGGCGGATCAGGGTGCGTTCAACCATCGACGGCACACCTTTCAGGTCCAGCGTGGAAATCAACGCTTCACCTACGCCAAGCTGGGTAATCACTTCCTCGGTATCGAACTTCGGGTTCTGGCGGAACGTGGTAGCCGCCGCCTTGACCGCTTTCTGGTCGCGCGGGGTAAAGGCGCGCAGCGCGTGCTGCACCCGGTTGCCGAGCTGGGCCAGCACCGTGTCGGGCACATCAAGCGGGTTCTGGGTGACAAAGTAGACGCCGACGCCTTTCGACCGGATCAGCCGGACCACCTGCTCAACCTTGGTCAAAAGGCTTTTCGGCGCTTCATTGAACAGCAGGTGGGCTTCGTCGAAAAAGAACACCAGTTTCGGTTTGTCGGGATTGCCGACCTCGGGCATTTCCTCAAACAGTTCCGACATTAGCCACAACAGGAAGGTGGCGTACAATTGCGGTGACTGCATCAATTCGTCGGCTGCCAGGATATTGATGAAACCGCGCCCGTCACGGGTGGTGCGCATCAGGTCCTTGATATCGAGTGCCGGTTCGCCAAAGAAGTTTTCACCACCTTGTTCTTCCAGCACGATCAGCCGGCGCTGAATGGCACCGATGGTGCGGCGGTTCACATTGCCATAGTCGGATGTCAGCTCGCTGCCGCGATTGGCCAGCTCCGACAACATGGCGCGCAGGTCTTTCAGGTCCAGCAGCAGCAGGCCTTCTTCATCGGCAATCCGGAAGGCAATATTGAGCGCGCCTTCCTGGGCATCGGTCAGGCCCATAAGCCGGGAAATCAGCAGCGGGCCCATTTCGGTAATGGTGG
>CALHUA010000202.1 GCA_938039915.1 uncultured Anderseniella sp. | reverse complement strand
TAATGACTGTTGTAGACCGTTCTGAGCACCTTCCGGAAAAAATGCGTCTTCGCCAGGACCTGGATAATCAGGCTTTCACTTCGCAGGTCCGCCGCGAGATGATTGTCCTTGCTGATTGTCCTTCTTGGGTAGCCGCCCTTGGTCGGGGCCAGCAGGGTGGATTCCCACATGTCGGATTGGCAGTCATTGCCGAGATACGACAATACCAAAATCCTGCCCGGAGCAAACTTCCGGATGTTGAAGTCGAACACATAGTGCGCAGACGTAAAGCCGCCATTGTATGCCAGGTTCGCAATGTTCAGGTTCTTATGGTTTCCAGACAGAATATCGCTATATCTTTGTCCTTGCGAAACCCCGTCACCAAAGGAAAAACTGTCCCCGTAGATAACGACATCCACGTTCTTTTCGGGGTCAAAATTCTGCTTCCGGAATCCTTGCTCGTTGATCTCAAAGCGCTCAACGTGTTTCGGGTGTTTAAGCGCATATTGACCCGGAACCAGTTTGAATATGCCGCCAGTGAACCTGGGGTGTGTGGCGCCCCAAAAACCCTTCTCTCTCTCTTCCTGCTGGAATATGTGCTTGATCGTGAAGTACGCTTCGCCCACGGCAAAAACACACAGTGAAATGCCGAGAAACACCGCCAGGTTGATCGTAACCAATTTGAGCAATTTCATGTGGCGTACTTGCAGTTGAATCGTTCACCATGCGATTTGCATCATGAACCTGTTCATTTTCAAAGCGATAGATCAAGCTGAGTTCACTTGAGTCCAGGTTGTTCTAGCTGGCTGGTCCGTTTGTAGCCGTATCGAAAGTCTCCTGCATCCGCAGCCAGTTGAGCTCCGTCGCCTCAAGGTCTTCCGCCAGCTTGGCGCGCAATTTTGCGAAATCGGCAGCTTTTTTCGGCTGTGTCGCATACATCTGCGGGTCTGCAAGTGCCCGGTCAAGAATTGTGATCTTTTCCTGCAATTCCAGCATCTTGCTGTCGCTTTGTTGAATCTGTTTCTTCAGATGAACAAGGTTTACCTTGGCCGGCACAGGTTTGGATTTTGCCGGCTCATTGGCAGGGTTTGAGGCGCGCGCGCTCTTTTTCGCCTCACGCCGCGCCGTCCGGCTTTTCTCCAGAACCAATTGCGCATAGCCGTCCAGATCACCGTCATAAGCCTTGACGGTGCCGTCATCGACCAGCCACAGGCGGTCAACCGATGCTTCGATCAGATGCCGGTCATGGCTGATCAGGATCACCGCCCCTTCATACTCGTTGAGAGCGTGAACAAGCGCCTCGCGCGCGGCTACGTCCAGATGGTTGGTCGGCTCATCAAGCACCAGAATATTTGGTCCGTGAAACGCTGCCAGTGCAAACAGGAGCCGCGCTTTCTCACCGCCTGACAGTGTCTCGACCTTGTTGTGCGTCAGATGTGCGCCAAAGCCGTATGCGCCGAGTTTTGACCGGCGCTGGGCCTCCGTTGCATCGGGCATCAGTTCAACGAAATGATCGTAGGGCGTCTCGCCCGGGTTCAGTTCATCAAGCTGGTGTTGCGCGAAGTAGGCCACATTCAGTTTCTTGTGATGGCGCATGTGCCCGTCCATCACACCAAGGCGCCCGCACAGCAGTTTTGCAAAGGTGGACTTGCCGTTGCCGTTGGCGCCTAAAAGGGCAATGCGGTCATCACCGTCAATGCGCAAGTCGATGTTTCGCAGGATCGGTTTGCCGTCCTCATAGCCAACCGCGGCTTTTTCAAAGCGCACCAGCGGTGGATTTATCGGGCGGGCCGGTTCCGGGAACAGGAACGGCGACACGCGGTCCGAGATCACGTCGGCAATCGGTTCCATCTTCTCCAGTGCTTTCAGGCGGGATTGTGCCTGCTTGGCTTTGGATGCCTTGTAGCGAAACCGGTCGACGAACGCCTGCATGTGCTGGCGCGCATCGTCCTGCTTGCGCTTCATCTTCATCTGCAGCGCCTGCTTTTCGCGGCGGATGCGGTCGAAGGTGTCGTAATTGCCCTGGTAAAGCGTCAGCTTGCATTGTTCCAGATGCAGGATGGCGCTGACTGCGTCATTGAGCAGGTCGCGGTCATGGCTGACGATCAGCACCGTGTGGCGATAGGTGCGGATATAGTTCTTCAGCCAGATCACGCCTTCCAGGTCGAGATAGTTGGTCGGCTCGTCCAGCAGCAGCACGTCCGGCTCGGCAAACAGGGCTGCCGCCAGTGCGACACGCATCCGCCAGCCACCGGAAAACGCGGAGCAGGGCTCGTTCTGAGCCGCATCATTGAAACCGAGGCCAGCCAGAATACTGGCAGCGCGTGCAGGCGCGGAATGGGCATCAATGTCCGCCAGGCGCATCTGGATGTCGGCAATCCGGTTCGGCTCGGTTGCCGTTTCTGCTTCGGCGAGCAGGCTGGCACGTTCCTTGTCGGCTTCCAGGACCACCTCGATCAGGGTTTCGGATCCGCTAGGAGCTTCCTGAGCAACCGTACCGATACGGGCATTGCGCGGCACCGTGCACGAGCCTGTCTCTGCCTGTATCTGGCCGAGGATCAGCTTCAGCAAGGTCGACTTGCCGGTACCGTTGCGCCCGACGAAGCCGACCGTATGGCCGGCGGGCAGGGCAACAGTGGCGTTGTCGATCAACAGGCGTCCCTCGACGCGGTATGTCAGCGCATTGATATGAAGCATGCGGGGTATTTAGCGATTGTCGGGTGAGTTGTCATGTGCCGATTGCGGTATTGTTGTCTCACCTGCATGTGTATCGCCTGTACGGCATGCGCTTCGGCGGACTACGTCCATACGCCATCACCTTCGCAACCGCGAAACCGGCCACCATATTTGTACCGTCGGTTGCTTACCTCTGTTCTGCCTGCGCAATGCCCGCACGCTGTCCAGTATCGTCCTCCAGCGGCCCGGTCAGCATGCGGGCCAGATAACGTTGGAACTCCCAGATGGTTTTTTCTTTCGGGGACAACCGGCCCGGTTCGGCTGCCTGTGCCGTTGCATTGCGGGCAATGGTGGCGGTGATTGGCTTGTCTTCTGCGTTGATGGCATGAAAGCTGGCCTTCAGCGCCTCGATGCGCGCCTCGCGTTCCGCACCTTGGGGCATGGCGTCGGGATGCACGTCGACACCCCAGAAGACGCGCACCTTGTCCACAGCCTCAGGCATCAGCGACATCCAGAAGGTGCGTTCTGCCGAGACCGAGACAACATGTGCCGGGAACGCGCCAAAAAGAGGAACGCTGTTCGCCTCGTCCTGCGTCAGGGCGGGATTGGGATTGTGCATCGCCTCGCCATATTCGTAAGCGACTCCGGCAACACGGCCCTGCTTGTACAGGCAGTAGCCCGGCCCGCCTTCCAGTACAAAAGCAAGGCGTGTGGGCAGCGCAGGCTCTACCGTGTTCGTGTGGACCGCAAACAGGTGATACGGCTCCATGAAGTTCTGGAACAGTATCTTCCAGTTGGTGTCCCACACTTCGTTGACACGAAACAGGGTGCGGTAGCTTGCAACATCATAATTCGCCAGCAGTTCGGCCAGGTGTGCAAGACGCGGCGCGAGAGGGGCAGCTTGCTGGTCAAGATTGACATAGATCCAGCCCAGCCACTCCTCGACCGCGAATTGCGGCAGGCGGCAGGTGCGTTTGTCGAAATTGTCCGGCATGTGTGGAGCGCCGGTCAACTGTCCGTCGAGATTGTAGGTCCAGGCGTGATACGGGCAGGAAATCTTGCCCGCCAGATTTCCTTCGCCTTCCAACAGGCTCATCATCCGATGGCGACAGATATTGGACATGGCGCGCAGCACGCCATCGCGATCACATAAAACAATGACATCGTCACGTCCGATCCTGGTAACGCGGTAGTCGCCCGGATTGGCGAATTCATCGCTGCGTCCGACGCAAATCCATTCATGGTTGAAGATTTCGGTCAATTCGAGTTCGAGAAATTCAGGCGACGAATACACCTGCGGTGGCGTGGCTTCGGACCGGCTGTCAGGCAAGTTTGCATTCCGGCGCACAGCGTCGATCAGGTCTGGCAAGGGCATGTTGGGTGTCATTGTCCGGTCTCCTCGTCGCATCCGGTGATCTGTCTGGAATGCAGTGGCTCCATTTGTCTGCGCTACACCACAACCAGTTCACGCGCGACATTACACAGCCGTTCGCCACCCCGGTCGGTGACAATGATCGGTTCCGAAACCGCGGCTCCGAAATCTTCGAGCCACACACCGGACTGAAAGTGAAAGCACATGCCGGCCTGCAGTTCGGTCTTGTCACCGGCACGTAAACTGGCCGTGCGTTCGCCCCAGTCAGGTGGATAATTGAGACCGATCGAGTAACCGACACGGCTCTTCTTTTCATAGCCGCTTCGGTTGAGGACAGCCTGCCAGATGGCTTCGACTTCTTCACAGGTAACGCCGGGCTTTGCAGCCTCTATGGCGCGATCTCCTCCTTCGACAATGACCCCGGTCAGTCTCGTCATCTCCTGCGGTGGCGTTCCGATATGGGCGGTGCGCGTGAGCGGGGCATTGTAGTGCCGTCTCGCGGCACCCAGTTCCATGACAACCAGCCCTGCCTCAGGCAGTGGCTCGTCCGACCAGGTCAGGTGCGGTGTACTAGTTCCTTCGCCGACCTGAATTAACGGGCACAATCCGGTATAGTCGCCGAACTTGCCATCGAAACCGGTGATCTGGTCGCTGTAGACGTCCGCGATCACCTCATACTGGCGAACACCTGGCGCGATCCGCTCCAGCGCGTTGCTCATTGTGTCGGAGACGATCCGACCGGCCTCGCGCATGTAGGTCAGTTCCGCAGGCGACTTTATCAGCCGGGCCCAATTGACCAGTTCCCTGTTGTCGGAGACAGTCGCGTTGGGCAGGCCGTTGACGAGGTGGTGATGCGCGCGCGCGGTATAGTAATGCGCGTCGAAGTCGACACCGACCCGGCTCGAACCCCAGCCGCGCACGTTGATCAGGTCACACAGTTCATCAAATGGATGTTGTGTCTGATGATGCACCAGAGGTTCGGAAAATCCGACAATGTTGTCTGCAGGCAGATCTGTGGTGATGTGCGCGGATTTCGCATCCTGTTCGCGACCGAACCAGATCGGCCAGTTTTCCTCGACATGAACGACAACAGCTTGGGGTGTATAAAAGGACCATCCGTCAAACCCTGTCAGCCAGGCCATATTGGCAGGGTCCTGGCAGACCAGCAGGTCGAAACCGGCTGCCTGCATTCGGGTCCTCACATCCTCAACACGGCGTTCGAATTCTGCCGGCTCAAAGGTTTTTTGAAATCCCATGTTACACTCCCGTTTCCGAACTTTCAGGTGCTCACTGTGACAGGCGCGCAGAAATTTTCGTCAGAAAATCAAGACCCTGGGCCAGTTCATTCATTTCGATGTATTCGTCCGGCTTGTGCGCCCGGTTGATGCTGCCGGGACCGAAAACCACGGTGGAAAAATCTGCATCGCTGAAGTAACCGGCGTCCGTGCCAAAAGAAACAACGCCCTGGCTGTTGATGCCCGTGACCGCGCTGACGAATGCTGCTGCGGCGGCTGCATTGCGATCATCCAGTCCAGGAACAGCCACCTCGGTTATGATCCGGATATCTGCGCCGGCGTTGACAGCCTTCATGGCCGGGAGCAGTTCGTTCGCCGTGAAAGCCGTGATTTCGGCGATGGTCAAAGCGCCGTCCTCTCCGGGCATCTGACGGTATTCCCAGTCGAAGTTGCACCAGCCGGCGGTTGCGTTACGCGCTGCGCCGCCATTGATTGTGCCAACATTGAAGGTCGGATAGGAGGGAACGTATGGTGAGTTTGCGATCGGGTTCAATGCCCTTTGTGCACCGAGTTCCTCGATTTTGGCGATCAGTTTCATTGCCGCCGAAATTGCACTCACTCCCTTCGTCGGATCACAGGAATGAACTTCATGCCCTGTGATCTCCGTGCGCATTTCGTAGCCGCCCTTGTGTCCGGTTACGATGTTCATTTCTGTCGGCTCGCCCACAATGACGACTTCCGGACGAAACGGTTTGCTGGCCATGCTCTCCAGCAGGACCGGCATGCCGTAGCCGCCGGTTTCTTCATCGTAGGAAAAGGCGATGTGGATGGGTTTGTTCAGCTTCGCCGCCCTGAATTGCGGAACGGAGGCAAGGACGCAGGCAAGAAACCCCTTCATGTCGACAGCACCGCGGCCATATAGCCGGTCGTCTTTCCGGACCAGCGTAAACGGATCCGTGCTCCATTGCTGACCTTCGACCGGTACCACGTCCGTATGGCCGTTCAGGACCACACCGCCATCGATTTCAGGACCGATGGTCGCAAATACGTTCGCGCGTTCACCGGCTTCGTCGAAGCTCAAGGTCGTTTCGATGCCGTGACGCGACAGGTAGTCCTGGATATAGCCGACAATGCCATGGGTCGGTTTTCCGGAAACGCTGTCAAAACTGACTAGGCGCCCGAGAATTTCAACTGCGTTGTCAAGTGTGTCAGGCACGCAAACTCTCCTGTGAAAATCAGTTACAATGTTTTGAAAACGATGCCAGCAAGCTGTCGACATCCCCGATTTCGGTGTTCCATGCCGTTACGAAGCGCGCCGCCGTCCCGTCAAGTTCTTCCTCGTTGATTTCAAAACCATCGCCCTGGACCTTGTCGACGATGTGGCTTGGAAGACGCACGAAGACTTCGTTTGCCTCGGTTGGATAAGCCAGTTCGATTCCGGGAAGCGCGGCCAGTGCATCGCTCAGCCGCTTTGCCATGGCATTGGCATGACGTGCGTTGCGGTACCACACGTCATTCGAGATGTAGGCGTTGAGTTGCGCCGACACGAAGCGCGCCTTGGACAGCAATTGTCCGGATCGCTTGTGCAGGAATTCGAACGTGTTCGCGGTTTGCGGGTCGAAGAACACGATGGCTTCGGCGGCGAAGCACCCGTTCTTCGTGCCGCCAAAGGTCAGAACGTCGACACCCGATTTCCATGTCACCTCTGCAGGGCTTGCGCCGAGTGTGACGAGTGCATTGGTGAAGCGGGCACCATCCATATGTAGTTTCAGGCCATGTTCGCGGGCCGTTGCGCTCAGTGCCGCAATCTCGTCGGGCCGGTAGACAGCGCCGGTTTCGCAGGATTGCGCGATGCTGACAGTAGCGGGTTGGGCGTGGTGCACATTGCCGCGTCCATAAACCGTGGCGGCCAGTTTGCCGGCGGTGAGTTTCCCGTTGTCGCCTGGCATCGGGATCAGTTTTGCACCGCCCGTGAACAGTTCCGGTGCACCGCATTCATCGGTGTTGATGTGGGATAATTCGTGGCAATAGATCTTGCCGTATGGCGGTGTCAGAGCAGACAGTGCCAATGCATTTGCCGCTGTTCCGGTGACGGCCGGAAAGACGAGAACATCGGTTTCGAACACGTCAGAAAGATTGCCCCGCAGCTTGAGGGACCATGCATCGTCTCCGTAGGATGCAGCAGACCCTGCATTTGCCTCGATGATGGCTTCGACCACTTCCGGGCATGCCGGGGTCACGTTGTCAGATGCGAATTTTGTCATTGCGTTGCGGTCTCGACTTCAGAAAACACGGGTTCATGGTTCGACAAGGAAGCGGCTGATGCGGGTCAGCATTCGGTGCAGGTGCAGGCTGCGAGACCGGCCGACGCCACGCATGTCGTTGCTTGCCATGGCCGCGCGTATCTCGCTCAGTTCGGTGAGCTGGGCTGAAATGATGTCGTCCCAGCCAAGCTGTGGCAGGAAGGTGAACCAGATGCGGGCGACGCGAAAATAGAACAGCTCGATGATTTCACGCAAAGGGGCGCTGCCGGTCAGGCTCGACAGGATTTTCTGAAGATCGTTGGTGATCATGGCGTAATCTTCGAATCTGTCCCGGTGTTTCTGCAGTTTTTTTGCCCTGGCGATGAGTTGGTCAATCTGCGCCAAATGATCTTCGGTGATGTAGGCGGGTGACAGTTCGCCCATCAGTTCGGCAAGACGCATGCGCAGATCGTATGTCTCCTTGAAGGTCTTCAGGTCGATGTCCGTCACAATGGTGCCGACACCGTTCATGATCTGCACCAGACCCATGAACTCCAGCCTGTGCAGGACCCGACGGATCGGTGTCCGGCTGACGCCAAACTCCCGCGCCAGCGTGACTTCACTCAGGACGGTCCCTGGTGGATAGACAAGCAGGCAGATGCGGTCGCGCAGTTCAGCGTATATTCGCTCGAACCGCTGGCTGCCGGTCTCATCGTTTTGCGCACGGGCTCGTTGGGCATCAGATTCAGCCAGTTTAATCAAAACAATCACCACTCGTAATCTGCCGCGTATTCGCGACACTTGCCTCGTTCAATGCAGAACCGATTTGTGCATTGACACGCTTGCCTGTTGGTGGTGGTATCCGAAAAGTTCAGCTGTGTACAGGTTGTACTTTTATGATATCGACATCTTCAGAACAAGCGAAACAAGGGTTTCACACCACATCGGTTCGATCTCAGATTGCGGTCGATGATGGGCCGGGACGCTGGCGGATTGGCCTGATCGTTCTATCCAACGATTACGCCGTTGAACGTGATTTCGTGAACATGCGCCCGAGTGACGAGGTGGCGATCTTTGCCAGCCGCATTGCCAACACCGCCGAATGCACGGTCAGTTCCCTGCAGGCCATGGCACCGCGCATTACTGCCGCGACAGAATTGTTGGTTCCGGACGGACGTCTTGATGTCATCGCCTATGCCTGCACCTCGGGCACCGTCGTGATTGGCTACGAGACCGTCCGTGATCGCATCCACGCCGCGCGACCGGCCGTTCCGTGTGTCACCCCGATGACTGCCTCGCTCGCTGCACTGGACCGGTTCGGCGCGCAAAAGCTGGCGGTGCTGACCCCCTACGTCGACGATGTGAATGCGTTGATCGCAACCCATCTGGAGCAAGATGGCAAAGAGATATCCGGTTTCACGTCATTCGGGATCGAGGACAATGAAGAAATGGCCGCACTGACGGGCGAGGCGATTTATCAGGCGGCGCTGAAGGCTGACCGGCCCGATGCCGATGCGCTCTTCATCTCCTGCACGGCGATCCGCGCCGTCGATGTTGTCGAGCAGATTGAACAGGACCTGGGCAAACCGGTCGTCACCGCAAATCAGGCAATGTTCTGGCAGGCGCTTCGGGCAACCGGCTGCAATGCCAACGTGCAGGGCTACGGCAAACTCCTGCACCTGTACTGACAACAAATTTGCGAGGACAAAGTGATGCACCAGGAAGAAATCTTGTCTCTACCGCCCAGGGTTCTCAACCAGGATGAACGCAGGTTTTATTTCGATGAAGGCTATGTCGTGAAGCAGCGTGCAATCGACCAGGACTGGCTCGCACGGCTCAACTGTGCGTTGGCCAAATTGGTCGACAACACCCGGACAATGACGCGTTCAGATGGAACCTACGATCTGGAAGACGGCCATTCCGGCGACAATCCGCGTTTGCGCAGAATTGCGTTTCTGGATGATCTCGATCCGGTATTCTGGGAATTCTGCAGGGATTCGGTACTGCCGGACCTTGCTGCGGACCTGCTGGGGCCGGACGTCAGGTTTCGCGAATGCCTGATCAACTTCAAATGGGCCGGTGGCGGTCAGGCGGTCAAATGGCATCAGGACCTGCCGTTCTATCCGCTGACGAATACCTCCGTGGCGCAGTTTCTCGTTTGCCTGAATGATGTCGGGCCCGAGCAGGGTCCGTTGCAAGTCGTTCCCGGCAGCCACAAGGGACCGTTCTACGATCACTATGACAAGGACGACAACTGGCTGGGACATATTCAGGGCGACAAGCTTGCCGATGCCGGTTTGGAACGGGCCGTCGACCTTGTTGGACCGGCCGGTACGGTAACCGTGCACCATTGCGCCACTCTGCATGCCTCGCGGGCAAACCTGAGTAAACTCGGGCGGCCGGTTCTGATCGTCACATATAGCGCCTGTGACGCGATGGCTTACACACCGGCGGCCTATTCGACGTCGCACTACAAAACGGTTGTTCGCGGTACCGAGGCAAAATATGCGCGCCATGATCCAATGGAAATGCGGATGCCGCCTGACTGGTCCGACGGCTACACCTCAATCTTCGAACACCAGGACGATATGTAAAATAGCCGAGCACCGGCTCACCAAACTGGCACCGACAAGAGGGACAATAACCATGGCGCCTCCATTTTCACGTGACGAATACGCAGATCGTCTGGCTCGTGTTCGCGCAGCCATGGAAGGACGCTGTCTTGATGTGCTGGTGATCGGTGATCCGGCAAATATCAACTGGCTGAGCGGGTACGATGCATGGTCCTTCTACACACCGCAAATCATGGTGGTCGGCCTCGAATGCGACCCTACCTGGCTTGGACGGGAAATGGATGCAGGCGCGGCTGCATTCACAACCTATCTTGCGGGTGAGCAGGTGGTTCCGTTTCCCGAAACGCTCGTGCAGCAGCGTGATGTCCACCCGGCGCAGTTCATGGGCGACTGGATGGGTTCAAAAGGTTTTGACGGCAAACGTATCGGTTATGAAAGTGACGTTTACTTCCTCACACCTGCAGCGATCGACCATCTTAAATCTCGCCTTCCGAACAGTTCGTGGGTTGACTGTGAGCTGCTTGTCAATTGGCAGCGACTGAGCAAAAGCCCGGCGGAGATTGTGATGCTGCAACAGGCCGCGGTTATTGCGGGGCTTGCAATGCAGACAGCCTATGATGGTGTCAAGCCAGGCGTACGGCAATGCGATCTGATGGCCGATGTCGTAGCCGCACAGATCCGGGGCACACCGGAATTTGGCGGCGACATGACCGCGCTGCACCCATTGGTGCTGGCCGGGGAGGCGGCTACCACCGCACATCCGATGTGGACTGATGCCCCTTTTGACAAGGGCCAGACCGTTGCATTCGAACTGGGCGGGTGCCGCAAGCGCTACAATGCCGGGCTTGCCCGGACAGTTCACATGGGCGAACCGCCGCAGGCCCTTTTGACCACGGCAAAGGCTGTAGGGGAGGGAATGGACGAAGTCCTGAACAGTATGCGGGCCAACGTGCGATGTTGTGACGTTCATGCCGCGTGGCAGGCCGTTCTGGATCAGTACGGTTTGGAAAAGAAAAGCCGGATCGGCTATTCCATCGGGCTTGGCTATTCCCCGGACTGGGGTGAGCATACCATCAGTTTTCGGCCCGGCGATGAAACGCCTCTTCCTGAAAATGCAGTCGTTCATATTATTCTCGGCATGTGGATGGACGGCTGGGGCATGGAACTGAGCGAGACCATTCATGTCCGTGAAAAAGACGCTGCATGCCTGACGCAGTTCCCGCAGGATGTGCATGTCATTGACATGTGATTGTGGCGTGAAATCCAGGAGGCGTAAAATGGGCAAGAAACTGACAACCGCGCAAATCGAGGCCTTTCATCGCGATGGCTTCGTTTCACCCATAGACATTTTCTCCGAGGAAGAGGCGCTGCGGCTGCGCACCGAACTTGAAGCCGCAGAGGCGAAGTGGCCGGAAGCCTTTGAAGGAGCTGCGCGCAACAACGCGCATCTCAACCTGAAATGCCTCGATGAGATTGTTCACAACCCCACGCTTGTTGATGCGGTCGAAGACCTGATCGGACCGGATATTCTGAACTACGGCACGGTACTGTTCATCAAGGAGGCGCATGATCCGGGCTTTGTCAGCTGGCACCAGGATGCGCGCTATATGGGGCTTGAACCGCATGTGGGTATCACCGCCTGGGTGGCCCTGTCCCACAGCAATGACGACAGCGGCTGCATGCAGATGATCCCTGGCAGCCATGGCGAGATAAAGGCCCACAACGATACGTTTGGGGAACAGAATATCCTGACCCGCGGTCAGGAGGTACAAGGCGTTGATCCGGCTCAGGCGGTTTCCCTGACGCTGCGGCCGGGGCAGATGTCCATTCACAGTGCGCGGGTAATCCACAGCTCTCAACCCAATTGCAGCAATGACCGCCGCATTGGTTTCGTTATTCAGCCCTACATGCCCCCTCATGTGGCGCAGACTATCAAGAGAACCGCCGCACAGTTGATCCGCGGCAACGATCCCTTCGGCAATTTTGATCTGGTAGGGCGTCCCAAAGTGGACATGGCGCCGGAGGATTTGGCCATCAGAGACCAGGTCAACAAGACCTGGGCCGACATATTGTATGATGGGGCGAAACAGCGCCGGAATTACTGAGACTTGGCGCCCTTCCAGGTTTGCTGGTGGCCAATTGGACTGGTTGAAAATGCACATTTTCGCAATGTGATGAATTGCACATCCACGTCTTCAAAACCCGCCTAGGTTGCTCATCAACAACAAGGCGTTGGACACCAAGAAGACGAAGCAATGGCAAGCCCCCCGATCCCCTGCAAAAACATCCGGGCTTTCAGATGCAACAAGAACCAGACAGGCGCCGGACTTAGAAGATGGGCTCCATGGACTGCTGGCTTACCCCTCCCGGCATACCACGGAAAGACCCCGCGAATTGAAACCGCGCTCCCTCGCACGACGGTTCCCCTGCCGTTCAAGCGACCCCGGGGCGCGGGTTTTTGTTTGCTTCGGTACTACAGGGCGTGCAGTTGATTTCTGATGCTCTATACCGAGCGCGATTGAGCACTCGGTCAGAACACTTCATTCAGCAGGTGCCGTCGTTGGTTTGGAAATGATCCGATCCGGCACAGTGAATGCTCCCAGGATCAGCGCAATCCCAACCAGAATACCCACCAGATCACCGGAAACACCCGGCAATAGCGCATCATACTTGGCACCGGGCACAGCGCCCAAGGTCAATGCCTCGCCCGAGAGAATGCCGGCATTTTTCCACATCGGATAGGTGACCATGTAGGCAGCAGCGCCAACAAGTCCGCCAGCGGCATATACCAGCGCATCACGGCGCCCTGAGGCTGCGGCGGCAATGCCTGTGCCCGGGCAGTAGCCGGATGCAGCCCAGCCAACGCCAAGCAGCAGGCCGCCGATGAATACGCCCATGTAGGCTGTTTTCACCGACATGTGCCCGACATCCACCAGCCCGGCCATCTGGCCGCCGAACATCAGGACAGATCCGACACCAATGGCCAGCAATATTGCCTTTGCCAGGTGCAGGTTGGTCAGGTTGAGCATCTTGCCGATGTAGTTCGGGCTGGTTGCGCCAACCCTGTCCAGCACGGCACCGAAAGCAGCGCCGATAATGATTGCGAGAAATATGGAGCTCATGGCTTAGGCCTCCTTCCTGAACATCAAAAGGGCTGTGGGAACAGCAGCGGCAAAAGCACCGGCTGCAAATATGTAGCCGGAGATTGCAGTCTGCATCATGCCTGACATCATGTGCCCGGACGTGCAGCCGCCGGCGAGGCGGGCGCCATACAGCACGGCAAACCCGCTGGCGAACGCAACGGCGAAGCGCTTGGCAGTGCTGTCACCATAATTGGTGCGCCAGATGGCCGGCATGATTTTCTCATTCGACGGTACGCCCTTGCGCAGGAAAGATGAGGCAAACGCACCGAGCATCATCGCCAACACAAAGACGAAGGAGTAGTTCAATGGACTGGCAACCGACTTTGCATATTTACCGCCGGACTTTGCCAGATAGGCATTGGTGGACGTGTATGCGCCATCGGTGTTTTGCGTCACCACGTCCGGGTCGACCGCATTCCACAAGATGCCGTCGAGGATCACAAATTGGGTGGATACCCCGATGGGTTTGACCAGAAGTACTGCCGCGAAGAACGTAAGTCCCAGCGCCAGGCCTCCCAGTTTCCAGTTCAGTATCATTTGAACCTCCTTCACAATGTGGCGGGTAAACCGTCCCGCCTGTTGATTTCAAAATTTCACGGCAGCCGGCTACCAGGCCAGCGTCGTCACATTGGGGTCAAACAGGATACTCTCAATCATGGGCCAGGTGCCCATTTCGACGCCGTCTATGTAGTCTGCAGCCCCCAGTCCGCTGGCCCTGGAGCACGCGCTGCACATGATGACCTTGCCGCCGTCGGCCATGAAGTCCTTCAGCATTTCCTGAATTGATTTGCCGCTTTCACGCATCAGGCCATGCACGTGCGACGGGCGCTTTTTATCCGCCAGATAGACAGCTCTGACATTCAGCCAGATGGCAACCGGCCTGTGGCCGTTCTTCAGCGCCCTTTGATGGGCGAAGCTGATCGCCTTTGCCGCAGACCAGGTATCGTCAGTTGTCAAATTGACGAACAGCCCACCAGTTTTCGTTTCAGTGCCTTGGGCGCTTGCCAGCGGTAGCATCAGCACAAGCATTGCGAATGCGGTAACCAGTATTGGTTTCAGTCTGCTCATTTGGCATCTCCATGTTGTCGCGTGTGCTCATCGGCACCCTGAATCATGGAGAGAGAAGAACACACATTCATATTAATGAATATGATGTATGTCAAATCTGCTGGTTTTATTTTCCACCGGCAAACCCTGTTTGGAAGGCCGGCATTCACCCTGTCTGTGTCCGGCGCCGCCAATTTGGAATAGTGATCAATTTCAAGGCGGCTTCTGGCCGGTTGAGATAGCTTCGCAAACTACAACGCTTGTACCAATTGAGAGGAGGCGGATCATGACATCGAAAGTGAAGTTAACCGGGAGATGCATGTGTGGTGTGGTGAGACTTACCGGCACTGCGAAGGAGCCCAAAGTAGGTGCATGTCATTGCGATATGTGTCGCCGCCGGGCTTCTGGATGATCAGTCAGGCTTGCGGTTGTCCCTGCAGGTCTTCATCGACAGGAAACCGCCCTTCTATACATTGGCCGACAAGACGGAAACCATGACCGCCGCAGAGATTTATGCTGCGTTCGGTGCTCCTTCGGATTGAGACCGCAAAGCCGAAATTGCCGCCATCGTCTGAAAATTCTGAGCTTCGGTATGCCGTTCACGCTTCGATT
>CALHUA010000201.1 GCA_938039915.1 uncultured Anderseniella sp. | reverse complement strand
AGGGAAGCGAGTGAAGTTTGCCCTCGCCGGCACCGAACGCCGATCCGCGTGACTTTCCATAGAAGAAGGCCAGAACGACCAGAACGGCGACAAGGACGAGCATCACAACCTCGAAACTTTCTTCAGCCAGCGTCGTGGCACAAATTCAAACAAGCCGGAAAGCCTGTCAAAGACAAGGGACCGGCAACCCCAAATCAGGTTGCCGACCCGATCGAGGACCTACATTGCAAGACCAGTGCCGTTCTTGACGGCATCGCGGACCTTGGCCAGTTCGTCTTCCGGCAACGGGATCAGGCCCTTGGCCGGCAGGTATCCGTCTTCGCCCATGGCGTTTTCAGAGACGAACTCATCCATGAATTCCTGCATGCCGGGAATGACACCGACATGCTGTTTCTTGGCATAGACGAACAGCGGGCGGGACACTTTGTACTCACCCGATGCAATTGCGTCGAAGTCCGGCTTCACGCCTTCAACAGCAGCGCCCTTGATCTTGTCCTGGTTTTCTTCAAGGAACGAATACCCGAAGATACCGAAGGCGTCCGGATTGGCTTCCAGCTTCTGAACGATCAGGTTGTCGTTCTCGCCGGCTTCAACAAACCCGCCGTCTTCGCGCATCGTGTCAGAAACCGTGCGGAATGCCTTCTTGTCGTCCTTGCGCAGGGCTGCAAGGCTTTCGAAACTTTTAGCCCCTGGGCGCATGACCAGTTCGACGAAGGCATCACGGGTACCGGACGTCGGTGGGGGACCGAGAACCTCGATCTTCTTGGCCGGCAGCGATGCATCGATGTCCGACCACAGCTTGTTCGGGTTGGGAACCATCTTGCCATCCGCACCCGGCACTTCCTTGGCCAGTGCCAGGAAAATCTGCTGCTTGGTCAGCGCCACATCAGATGCGCCCTTGGAGTGCGAGAATGTAATGCCGTCAAAACCGACCTTGATTTCAATGATGTCGGTCACACCGTTCTTCTGGCACATTTCGAATTCTGACTTCTTGATCGCGCGCGATGCGTTGGACAGGTCAGGATGGTCGGCGCCGACACCGGCACAGAACAGCTTCATGCCGCCCCCGGTACCCGTGGATTCAACAACCGGCGTCTTGCCGGCGGACTTGCCGAACTGTTCAGCAACAGCAGTGGTGAACGGATAAACTGTCGAAGACCCGACAATGCGGATCTGGTCGCGTGCCTGCGCAGCACTTGCTGTTGCAATTGCAGCCAGCGCAACAGTGGCCGTAAGAAGGGTGCGTTTGAGCATGATCTTTTCCCTGGTGTGGATATTGAACGAGACGCTCCTCACGAGCATCTCTTCACAGCTAACAAGGCGACTCCTATGCCTGACGTCACTCAATTGTGTGACAGTCACATGACAATTGGATGACAGTTCAAGCTATTGATTTAATGAATTTATTCCGCAGCCTTTGGCAGCGCGTCGGAGGCAGGCAGGGTGAATTTGAAGGTGCTGCCCTCACCCTTGCGCGATGTGATATCCAGGTTGCCGCGATGACGCAGGGCAATGTGCTTGACGATGGCCAGTCCAAGCCCGGTGCCGCCGCCGGACCGGCTCTCCTGCACACTTACCCGGTAAAATCTTTCCGTCAGCCGCGGCAGATGTTGCGCGTCGATGCCGGCGCCATAATCGGTTACAACAAGCTCAATTCGCCCGCGCCCGGTATCGTGCGCAACAGAGACATCCACTCCACGCCCGCTGGCGCCATACTTGATGGCATTTTCAATGAGGTTCTGGGTAACCTGGATCAGTTCATCCCGCTCGCCATCGACGATCATGCCCGGTTGTGCGGCCACGCGTATTTCGCACCCGGCCTCGGATGCCCGCGCGGCCAGAAGTTCCGCGCTGTAGCGCGCCACCTCCGACATGTCGACCTGGTCTGACGGTGTGCGGTGCAGGTTCATCTCAATGCGCGACAATGACAACAGGTCATCAATCAGGCGGCGCATGCGATGGGCCTGTTCCAGCATCCTGCCCAGAAACTTTTCCCGGGCCTTTGCATCGTTCCTGGCCGAGCCCTGCAGGGTTTCGATGAAACCTGTCATGGACGCCAGTGGCGTGCGCATTTCATGGCTGGCATTGGCAACGAAATCAGCGCGCATTTTTTCAAGCTGCTGCTGCGTGCTCAGGTCGCGCAGCAGGATGGTTACCGCGGGCGCCCGCTCGGTATTCAGGGCGCCGACCGGTGTGATGAACACTTCAAACAGCCTGCCGCCGCCGGTGCGTCGTTCATAGTGCACCTGATCCGGTACCCCGCTGTCGGCAACGCGGTCTATTGCTTCCAGCACGGCCGGCGCGCGGATGTGCTGGGACAGGTGTTGCCCGGTCATGTCCTGACCGGTCAATTCGGTTGCCTGCCTGTTGTGGGAAAGGATGACACCGCTGCCATCGAGCATGATGAACGGATCCGGCACGGCACGGGTTATGGCATCCAGAATTGCCGCAGTATCAGGTTGCAGTTCGCCGCCACCGGCCTCATCATTGCGGGGCTGGGGCCGTGTGTCGTCATCAGGCGATTGCCGGTTCCAGATCATAAGGGGAATCATGATCTTAAAATGATGCCAAGGCAATATGACAATCATGCAGGATGATCCGCGCACCGGTCCCGACGAGGACGAGATCTGGGCCTTTATGGAGGCCGGATCACAGTTTTATCCGGCAGACACCACCCAATTGACGATTGGCGAGCAACGCCGGTGCTATGACAATCTGTGCGTGCATTTTCATGCGGGGAGACCGGACGGCATGCAGGTGACGGACCTGACCTGCCCCGGCCCTGCCGGAGACATTGCCCTGCGCCGGTATGTGCCGGCAAAGCACTCGCAGGGCGGGACAGTCATCTACATGCATGGCGGCGGGTTCATTCTGGGCGGCCTCGACAGTCACGATGATATTTGCTGCGGCATCGCACACGACACCGGCGTCGCCGTCATCGCCATCAATTATCGGCTGGCGCCGGAACACATATTTCCGGCCGCGTTTGATGACTGTGTGGCAGCAATAAACTGGGTTTTCGACAATTCGGGCCTGCTGGACATCGATCCCGCCCGAATTGTGCTGGCCGGCGACTCTGCCGGCGGCAACCTGGCTGCTGCGGTCTGTCTTGCAAGGCGCGATCTGGCTCAGGCCATGCCTGCCGGACAGGTATTGATTTATCCAGCCTTGGGCGGCGACAGGACAAAGGGGTCTTATGTGTCGCGCCGACATGCGCCGGGGCTGACGACTGCGGACATGGAAACCTACGAACGGATGTACCTGGGTGCGGACGCGGCTCAAAACCGAACATCAAAATTTTATGCGCCACTGCGGGAAATCGATTTCGCAGGCCTGCCGCGCGCGTTCCTGGTGGCGTGCGAGTGGGATCCGCTGCGCGATGACTGTTTTGATTATGCCGCCTGCCTGCAATCGGCAGATGTTGCGGCCGAGGTGCGCCATGAACTGGAACTGGTGCATGCCTGTTTGCGGGCACGCCACGCATCACCTGCAGCCAAGGCCATGTTCCAGGCGATTACCGACGCAATTTCGGACATGTCGCAATGACCAGCGTCGTCAACCAATTTCCCCGCGCCGTGCGCGAGATCGAAAACCAGTGGATCACCGTGTCCGACGGAACCAGGCTGGCGGCGCGGATCTGGTTGCCCGCAGATGCCGAAGACAATCCGGTTCCGGCGATTCTGGAATACCTGCCCTATCGCAAGCGCGACGGCACCGTGGAGCGGGATCAATTGACCCATCCCTATTTTGCCGGCCACGGCTATGCCTGTGTAAGGGTCGATATGCGCGGCTGCGGCGAGTCCGATGGCGTGTTGCAGGACGAGTACAGCCAGCGCGAACTCGATGACGGTGTGGAAGTCATCAACTGGCTGGCTGATCAGACCTGGTGTACCGGCAAGCTCGGCATGATGGGGATTTCGTGGGGCGGATTCAATTCGCTGCAGATCGCCGCCATGCGGCCTGAACCGCTAAAAGCGATTATCACGCTGTGTTCCACCGATGACCGCTATGCAGACGACATTCACTTCAAGGGCGGATGCCTGATCAATGAAAACCTCGGTTGGGGCGCCACCATGCTGTCTTACTCATCGCGCCCGCCGGACCCGGCGCTGGTCGGTGACCAATGGTTCGAGACCTGGATGCAGCGGCTTGATAACGAGCCTTTCCTGGCGGCCCGGTGGCTGCAGCACCAGCGCCGTGACGACTACTGGAAGCACGGCTCGGTATGTGAGGACTACTCGAATATCGAAGCGGCGGTCCTGGCTGTCGGCGGCTGGAACGATGCCTACTCCAACGCCATATTCCGGATGCTGGCGCACCTGAAGGCGCCGGTAAAAGCCATTATCGGGCCGTGGGCGCACAAGTACCCACATTTTGCCGTCCCCGGTCCGCGCATCGGTTTCCTGCAGGAGGCCCTGAGATGGTGGGATTTCTGGCTGAAGGGCGAGGCTACGGGTGTGCTGCGTGATCCGGCGGTGCGCGCCTACGTGATGGCATCAACGCCACCGGCAGCCCTGCCTGCCCACATACCCGGCAAATGGATTTCGGAAGGAAATTGGCCCGGTCACTCCAGCCAGCCGAACCGGCTCTACCTCACTGTGGACGGATTGCGTGAAGCACCCGGTGAGGAGACCGCACTCAGCCTCAACTCGCCACAGACCACCGGACGCGATGGCGGCGAGTTCTGCGTCATCTGGATGGGGCCGGAGTTTGCCGGCGATCAGACCTGTGATGATGCCGGCTCACTGGTGTTTGATACGCCGGCTCTGGGCGCTGACATGGACCTGGTCGGCCAGGCGGAACTGGAACTGGAGTTTTCCAGTGACAAACCGGTTGCCCTGCTGGCCGTAAGACTGAGCGATGTGCGCCCGGATGGCAGTGTCTCGCGCATCAGCTACGGGCTGCAGAACCTGACCCACATTGTCAGTCACGAGCATCCTGAGCCGCTTGAACCGGGTGAACGCTATTTCTGCCGGATCAAGCTGGATGATGTGGCCCGCACCCTGCCGGCAGGTCACAAGCTGCGGCTGGCCGTATCGACCAGCTACTGGCCGATGATGTGGCCGGCACCTGAACCGGTTACACTGGATATACATACTGCCAGGTCCTGGCTGACGCTACCGGTACGCACGCCTGTGCCGGGCGAAGTCGCGCCCACCTTTCCCGAACCGGTTTCCGCACCACCAGTCGATCTCATCGAACTGCGCGCACCGTCGAATTCGCGCGAGCAAACGGAAGATGAGGCAACCGGCGAGGTTACCATCTCAATCATCGATGATTTCGGCCTGTACCGGAATGCAGAACACGGCCTGATTACCGGCGAAATTGGCCGCGAAACCCACAGCATTCGCCCCGACGATCCGCTGTCGGCCCGCATGACAACCCACTGGACCCAGGAAATCCAGCGCGATGACATTGTGTTGCGCACCGAAACCTGGTCGGCAATGCACGCGTCAGCCGGTCATTTTCACCTGACCGCCCGCATCGAAGCCTGGCACAACGACAAGCAGGTGTTTGAACGCGATTTTGCAGAAGACATCGAACGCGACCTCAACTGACCATATATCGCCGGGCGAAGTTACTTCGACTGGGCTTCGTCGATAATGGCGTTGAGCCCGTCCGGTTCGACCAGCACAAGACCACCGCGGGTCTTCTCGATGATTGACTTGCGCGACAATGCGGCCAGTTCCCGTGTTACCACTTCGCGCTGGGTGGAAATCCTGTCGGCAAGTTCACGCTGCAGCGGCGGTGGCGACACGATACGCTGCTTTTCATTACCCATGCGGGGGCGCGACAATCGCAACAATTCGGCGCACAGGCGCTGCTTTGCGGTCAGGAAGGCATACTCGCCGAGGCGCTGGTTCAGGGTGCGTACCCGATCCGCCAGCATCTTCATCACCGACAGTCCCACCGACGGTATGGTGGTGCAGGCATCGCGAAACACCGCATCCGGCATCACGCAGATGCGGGTTTTTTCAAGCGCTGTCACATTGGCCGACCGCGGCAGCCCGTCAATGGCGGCCATCTCACCGAAATACCGGCCACCCTGCATATCATCAAGGATGACCTCGCGCCCGGATGCCGTACGCAGCAGAATCCGGACCCGGCCATCGACCACGAACAGCACTTCTGCCGTCTCGTCTTCATAATCGATGATGAGTTCATTCTCGGCGACAGACCGCCAGACGCAGTGCACCGACAGGCGGCGGGCATCGCCATCTCCCAATGCTGCAAACAGCGGTATTTCCCTGATCTCATCCACGGCGGCGATGATGTGCTGCAATGAGTTTTTTTTCAACCTTTACCGCACGTAAAATCGAAACAGTGCGAGATGTGCACATTCTCACATAACGAAAAAGTGAGCGGGACTAGGATACAAATCAACAACAAGACACAGAAAAAAATGGAGGTGATTTGAGATGACGCTTTATGCACATAACCAAATTCTACCATTGTCACTGGTCATCGGACTGCCATTGATTGCGATGATCTGGGTGACCAATGCCTCCCTCGACAGACAGCCCGCCATGGTTTCGAAAATGGCATCCATGATGTCACACCAACAGGTTGCAAACGTCGAAACAACCAATTGTTACAAATACTTGCGAACGGCACGAAGCGCAGGTTCCAGCTATTGGTGGCAGAAGTATAAGAGCTGCATTGCAGCAATTTAGCTGAAGCAACCAATTCGGGATGCAGGGTTCCACCCCCGGGCCCTGCATCCCACAAGCTGTTCTGGGCCACTTGGTGGCCCTTTGACCGCCCATCCTCTATTCTGATCGGTGACCTACGTATTCTCACCAATAAACCCGGCAATCGCGGCCGCAGCCGCACTCCAGTTATCGTGAGCTGTAAGCCCTGACTTTTTTGGCGGGGCAAGATCATGATTGCCGAAAGCGGACCAGAAAACCCGCATGTTGGCCGGCAGATCGTAAGCGGGCACATCATCGGTGTTGCCGAACGGGTCACGCTCACCCTGCACGATCAGCGTTGGGCATGTGATCGCCGGCAGGTGCTGGGTTCTGAGACTGTCAGGCTTGCCGGGTGGATGAAACGGATAGCCCAGGCACACCAGACCAGCGATATCATCGCCGTCTTGTGGATCAGCGGCAATCATGCTGGCGACCCGGCCGCCCATGGACTTGCCGCCGATGAACACCTCAGATTCCGGAAACCGGGAGATGACCTGCCGGAATTCCTCGATCAGGCCAGGCATACGGGTCGGTGGCCGCCTTTTGCCATCTGCCCGGCGCGCACGCATATAGGCGAACTCAAATCTTACAACATGAATGTCAAAACCTGCCAGCAGGCCTGCCATCCCGGTCATGAAGCCTGAGTCCATCGGCGCGCCTGCGCCATGGGCCAGCAGCAAAACCGGGCCATCTGAGGGACCATCATGCAGCAAAGGTATGGATGCGGGCGTCATGAAACCTCAACGGGTCAACCGGGTTCGGCCCCGGCTCAGTATGGAGATTGCGGGAAAAAGCGATTGTAGATCAGGGCGAACCGTCCTGACGACTGCAGACGATCGAGACCATAGTCCAGAACCTTGCGCAAATCATTGTCCTCGCGGCGCACCACCATGGACAATGGTTTTGAAAACCGTGACGTGTCCAGATATCCGCGCCCGACAAACTGGCAGCATTGCCTGGAAATCGTGCCCTGCAGCCAGAACATCAGGCGAAACGCGTCATCAAACACAACATCGACCTTGCCGGTGCGGGTGGCTTCATAGAGGGCTTCGTGGTTTGGAAAAGACACCAGCAATGACCGGTTGAAATACCGTTTGATGAAACTGGCGTGGGTTGTGCCTTCGCGAACCCCGATGCGCTTGCCGGCCAAGGTGCGAACATCGGTCTTCCGGATCGGGCTGGAGGTTCGCGTCGCGAACCGGCCGAACGGGCGCAGGAACGGGCGGGTGAACTCCAGTTTTGCAAAGTCCAGCTCATCGCTGCCTTTCATGTAGACCGCGACATCGGCCTCGTTACCGGTCAGGGCGCCTTCCATCTTGTCGGTGTCCTGGATCACGAATTCGCATTTGATTTTCAGATCGGTGCACATGGCATCGACGGACAGCGGCAGAAACCCGGTCAGCGCGCCGGCAGTGTCCCTGAAGGCAAACGGCGGAAATTCGGTGTCCACCGCAAACCGGACACGGCGCACCTTGCGCAGGCTCGTGGTCACATCCGCCTTTGCAACCTGCCGGAACAGGGGCAGTTCATCTGCCGCCAGCACTGGCGCAGCGCTCGCCATCAAACCAGGCAGGGCGGCAAAAGCGGCGATTAGAATGTATGAGAGCGACCCGCTTTGACGGATGCGCTGTGCAACAGTGTTCATTCCGGCCTCGGCTCAAACCACATCATTTTTATCGCGCAAATCAAAGACTGCGGACACGGACTAGCAGTAGCGAATTTGCAGCGGCATAGAAAGACCTGACGGGCTGTAATAGGGGCGAAACCGGAAAAAGTAATGTTCGTGGCGACCGGCGCGGCAAATACTGGCCTGGACAATGACTTGTGACAACTGGAGCGGGTGAAGGGAATCGAACCCTCGTCTTAAGCTTGGGAAGCTTCTGCTCTGCCATTGAGCTACACCCGCAGCGCGTCACGCAAGTAAACGACACCACCTGCGCGGTCTGTCAACCAGGATCACGCCATCCTGACAATTATGTCATTACATGTATTTCATGGTAGTCTGCGCGCCTTGATAACGCTAGTTTCCCCGCTCATGAATGAAATTTCCAATCCACTTGTTGCCGAATTCGAGCCAATCGACCCGGCAAAGTTCAAAAACCCGGACTTAACCGCTCTGGGCGAAGTGCGCGCCAGTGTCGCCCTGAGTGCGCTGGAGACGCTGTGGATCAATACCGGCACGCTGTGCAACATCACCTGTGCCAATTGCTATATTGAATCATCACCAACCAACGACCGGCTGGAATATTTCAGGCTGGATGATGCAGTATCGCTGTTCGACGAGATTGCAGATCTCGAGCTGGGCACACGGGAAATCGCCTTTACCGGCGGCGAGCCGTTCATGAACCCGGACATGCTGGCCATGATGGAGGCAGCACTTGCCCGTGGCCATGACGTGCTGGTGCTGACCAATGCCATGCAGCCCATGCAGCGCCTGAAAATCAAGACCGGGCTGGTTGGTCTGAATGAACGCTTTCCCGGCCGCATAACCCTGCGTGTCAGCCTGGATCATTACGGCAAGGCCCTGCATGAGGAAGAGCGCGGACCGAACACCTGGGACAAGGCATTGGCCGGCATGGACTGGCTGAACGCGCAAGGTTTTGAGATCGCCATAGCCGGGCGCACCTGCTGGGGCGAAACCGACGATATTTCACGTACCGGCTACCGCGACCTGATCGCCGTGCGCGGCTGGCGCATCAATCCGGCCGACCGGGGCCAGCTGGTACTGTTTCCGGAAATGAACGAAAAGGCCGACGTACCTGAAATCACCACCGCGTGCTGGGACATTTTAAGCAAACGCCCGGACGAGCAGATGTGCGCAACCAGCCGCATGGTGGTCAAACGCAAAGGCGCAGATGCGCCGGCGGTACTGCCGTGCACCCTGTTGCCTTATGACGGTGATTTTGAAATGGGCTCCGACCTGGCGTCGTCGCTCGAAGCCGATGGCGGCAACTTCTCAGACGGCGCGGTGAAGCTGAACCACCCGCACTGTTCGAAATTCTGCGTGCTTGGCGGGGCCAGCTGCTCGGGTTGAGCTGGTTTGAGTTGGGTTAGGTTTGTTTCGCTCACGCAAGCAGCCTTCGGCTGCGCTCCGCTAGGGCGCACTTCGTGCGGCGGCCGGTCGGCCTTGCCTCGGCACTCCGTGCCTCGGACGGGAGTTCATCACAACCGTCATCCCCGTGAAAACGGAGATCCTATGCCAGTAAGGGCGGTGTATACCGTGACGTGTGGATTCCCGCTTTCGCAGGAATGACGGAGGTGAAAATATTAGTTCAGGCACCTGATTCATTTCGCTCTCGCAAGCAGCCTTCGACCGCGCTTCGCGGGGGCGCACTTCGTGCGACGGCCGGTGAAAAGCACGAGTATATCGAGCAAGACGATACCTGGCGTGCCCTGTACTCCTGGCGTCACCCGACAGAGGACCAGTACGAGCACAATCCAGCTTGACGAGCACTCAACCGGGAAGTAACTGTAGGGAAGAGTGTCAGTACAGAGAATATCGGCCAAACCTCAGAGCTCACAAGGCAGCGGAGGTGAGGACTGTTCCAGTTTGCACGACACTGGAACCAATTGGGGAAATACATGATCAGTGAAGTTGAGTCCAACGATACGCTGGCAACGGCGCAGCCGATCAACCTGGGGCTGGATGTGGGCGAACACAGCTTTCTGTCAATCAGCGGGTCCTTGACTGTTACCACCAATGGCTATCCAACTGGTTTCGGTGTCGCCGAAGAGAATGTTTCGATCCCGACAGCCACGGACACCGGCCTGACGGCCGGCGAAACAGGGGCGATCCGGTATACATCTGTCATTGACCCCGTTGCGCCACAGAGTTTCGGCGCCGACATAGATTACTTCAAGGTTGGAGCTGAGACCGGACAGGTTATTACGATCTCGTCCGGCGACAACACCTTTGGCTTTGACCCTCTGGTAATTATCTATGATGCAAACGGCAACGTTGTTGACTTCAACGATGACGATCCCAGATCAAGAACCTTGGCCAGTTTCCTTGAGTTCGTGGTCCCCGCAACAGGTGACTACTATGTAGCCATACAAGCGCAAGACACAGTTCATTTCGATCCGTTTGACCCGGATACGGTGTACAGTGAATACGGAAACGAGTTTCTAGACTTGGTTACAACGAGAATTGACCTTTCCTATCATGATTTTGACTTTTACAGCTTCGACCTGGAGGCAGGTCAGGTTTTTGCTGCTGCGATTGACGGTTTAGGTACCGACTTGCAGCTCTATGATCCTTTCGGCAAGCTGGTGGAAATATCGAACCAGAACAGGTCTGTCAGTGTTTCCGAAGGCACCCTCGAAAGCGCAGAAACCAGTAACGACGCATCGTTGGCCGCAGTCGCTCTAGAGACAGGCACCTATACCTTACGTGTCAGCGGCAATTCTTCAACAGACTACCAGCTTTCGGCAGGTGCCTATTTCCGGGACCAGGTCACTGTGCCCCTGCTGGATTCATCTCCCTTTCTGATAAATACGGAAACTGAGATATCTCAAACAGATGCTAAAGTCGCGGCTCAGGCCGATGGCACTTTTGCTGCAATCTGGAAGGACACTAGCGAGTTCTTCGAGGTTTCTGCAGAGTTCTCTATCCGGTTCCAGGGGTTTGATTCTGAAAATCAGAAAGTCGGACCGGAGGTAGTGATCTTTGATGTGGATGACAATCTGATTCAAGGCGACATACTGCTGACCGGTTATCCTCATTTGAGCAAAACATCCCTCACAGCCTTGTCCGATGGCAATTACCTGTTCGCTTACGCTGTCCGATACCAAGACGCCAACGAGGAAGGCATATTCGGACGAATTATCGATTCGACAGGCACAATCGTTTCCGGACAAGACTTTTTGTTGTCACCGTTTGAAAGAGTGGGAGATATTTTTGAAGACATCTCCATTACCGCGTTGCCCGATGGAGGTTTCCTTCACGCGTGGGGGAACGGCGAAGAAGATGGCTGGACCGGACAGTTCTTTGACGGCGCCGGCCAGACAGTCGGTGCTGCCATTAGTCTGGACAGTGAAGCAGCCGGAAACCCACGAATAACACAATTGGCCGACGGAAACGTCCTGCTGTCGCAGTATGTATTGACCAACGCAGGTCGGGATATAGTTCTTCGCGGGAAAGTGGTGGATCAGGATGGCCAAATTGTTATGGCCGATCTCAACTTGTCGGCAAATGACCGGTATAGCAGTGACAGTTTCAAACCATATGATGTTGTAACGCTTTCCACCGGCGGCGTGGCCGTTGTTTGGCACGACTATTCTTTGCCCGATCTTCTCGTTGCTGATTTCGCAATCAGAATTTTTGACTCGGACTTTTCCGCAACAGATCAACCAATCACTGTCAATGCGGAAGCTGGCTGGGACTCAAATGAGACTCAAATTCTCTCTCTCAACGATGGCGGTTTTGCCGTCTTCATTTCCCAGGACAATAAAAGCAACGATACTGGCAGATTGATTGCCAGCATTTACAATTACGATGGCAGCCAGCGGGGAGCTTCAATTGAAATTGCAGACTCGGTAGCCGATCCAAATGGCCGCTATTTTACGCGATTCTCGACTGAGTCGCTGGCAGATGGGAAATTACTTGTTGCATGGACAGACATTAGCGGAGAACTTGGAGACAACAGTTTTGGGGGAACACACGCGCAGATCATAGACCCCGGCGTTGGTCCCGGCCACTATGTCGGCACGGACGGCAACGATATTCTTGTCGCCCGTCAGTTTGCCGACATTGTCGAAGGCCTCGCAGGCAATGACGTGCTTGAAGGCAATGAAGGTGCTGCCCGCGACGTTTACAATGCCCAGGTGTTTCGCCTGTATCAGACCATGTTGGGCCGTCAACCTGACGATGAGGGCCTTGAGTTCTGGGCAGCACAACTGTTCGATGAAAGTCTTGATGTCGTGTCCATGGCGGAAGGCTTTGAAAGTTCTACCGAATTCCAGACCGTCTATGGGCCACTGGACGATACCGGTTTTGTCACCCTGCTCTATAACAATGTGTTGAACCGGGATCCTGATGCGGGCGGACTTGCCTTCTGGCTCGGCCAGCTCACAGGCGGCACCAGCCGCGCCGAAGTGGCAACAGGTTTTTCCGAAAGCAACGAGTTCGCGGGATTGACAGGAGACAGCAATGCCTTCTTCCTGGCATCCGATCAGCCCCTCGAACTAACCGACAATGTCTACCGCCTGTATCAGGCAACTTTGGACCGGGAGCCGGACATGCCGGGATTTCTGGACTGGCTGGATACTCTGAGCACCGGTACAACTCTGCTACAGGTCGCACAAGACTTCGTCACTTCAGATGAATTCCAGACCCAGTACGGCTCACTGGACGATGAGGCCTTTATCACCCTGCTCTACAACAATGTCCTGGATCGCGACCCCGATGCGGGCGGGCTGGCTTTCTGGTTGAACGAGATTGCCAACGGCGCAACCCGGGCCAAAGTTGTGCTGGGCTTTTCCGATAGTGAAGAATTCGTCGCCGGTACGATAGAAACACTCAACACCTGGATGCGCGCAACAGATAGTTCAGCCGGTGACGTGTTGTTTGGCGGAAGTGACAATGACCGGATGTTCGGCGGCTTTGGCTCAGACAGCTTCGTGTTTGATGCCTCGCTTGATGGAGCTGACTTTGTCGGTGACCTGGAACGCTGGGACACGCTGGTGTTCAACGGTTTCAGCTACACTTCAAGGGAGGATGCTCTCGCCCATATCACTCAAGTTGGTGAAGACGCGGTATTCTCCGACCAGGGCAATACCATCACTTTCTACAACACTACGGTTGCCGGTCTCGACCATGCAGACATGTTCAAATTCGATGATACAACACTGCTAAGTTGAGAAACTAGCTTGTGTCGGATTTCGACAACACCCATGCAACATCCGGTAGCATCCAAAACACAGATGGCAGCAGGCAGAGTGCGCGACTTAGGACGCGCTGAAACTGCCTGGGGAAAAGATTTTTTGGCCCATCAGACCTAGCTGGAAGTTCGCCGGGTTAATTCCGCTCACGCAAGCAGCCTGCGGCTGCGCTCCGCTGGGGCGGGCCTGACCGGCCCGAGGCCCAGTCGGGCCTAGTTGGGAGTTCATCACCGGCAGTAGTTCAGGGTCGGAGAACGGCCTGAGCGAAGCGAAGAAAGCTGTTCGACCAGAATAAAGAACGGCCCGCCGCAGGTAGACAAGCTATTCGACCAACAAAAAAGCGCATTCCCAATTCACCCGATATCCCACTTGGTCACCACCAGCCCATCCTCGAATTTCTTCACGCGTTCAGCGACCCCGTCGCGGGTCAGCAGTCCGGTCTGTGTGTCCAGGTGGCTCACCACGGAGCCTGCATTGGAGGTTGCCGACTTCAGGGCCTGTTCGATGTCTGCTCCCGCGGTGATCATGCCGGCGAATGTCGAGGCGAAAGCGTCACCGGCGCCTGCCGTTCCCGCCACTTCCACACGGGGCACCGTACAATGCCAGACGGCGTCGGCGGTGCCGACATAGGCGCCGTCTGCGCCATTGGTCACCAGCAGTATTTCAACGCCCAGAGATGTAATGGCGCGCACATAACTGTCGAACGGCAGGTTGAACCCGCCTGCTACCAGCCCCCTGTCGATCAGGGAATTGGGATCGCCGGCCGGGTCGATTCTGGTGCGCTGGTCGGCAGTGCCGTCAGCGATGAGACGGGGCATCAGCTGTTCTGATTCAACCCGGTTCAGGGTCAGGATGGAAATCCTGTCCAGGCAGGCGAAAAACTCATCGGCACGGGACGACAATTGCCGGATACCGGGATTGGTGGCAATGCGGGCGCCGGCGGCGCTTGCCTTTCCGATCACATGGGGAAAACAGTCGGCGGACTCATTGGACAGTCCGGAAACAAACACCAGGTCCCGTTCAAAAGCCGCATCGGGAAGATCACGTGGCAGCAGCGCCGTATTGGCCCCACGGGCTGTAAAAATGCCGGCATTGTGTTCATGGGACGACAACAGCACCGACGAACCGGTTGCAAGGTCGCCATCACTGACCAGAAAATCCCTGGACACGTCTTCACGCTCGAGACGTTCGATCACGTCTTGCGCATTGCGGCCCGCCCCGGTTTTCACCAGTGCTGCGGTATCAAAGCCCAGCCGCGACAGGGAAACGGCCGTGTTGACGCCACCGCCACCGATATGACGGGTCACGGATTCCGCATCAACCTTGCGGCCTTCTTCCACCAGCAGGAATGATGCCTCGGCATTGCGCATGCGCATGTGCTCTATGCGTTCAGGCGCGATGGTAACGATGATGTCTATTACGGCGGAACCGAGGGTGAGTGCCTTGAGTGTCATGAGGATTACTTCTAAACATTGAGACGACACGACAACAGGTGCCGCATGGCCAACATGGCGGCATGACGCCGGGCAGGCAAGAGGGTGGCAGGACATGAGTATCGTACTGGGCTGTATCGCCGATGATTTTACCGGCGCCAGCGACCTGGCTGCCATTCTGGCAAGGTCAGGTCACAAGGTGGGATTGCGCATCGGCGTGCCTTCGACGCAAGACGACAGCGAGCCTGCCCCGTTCGAGGTTATCGCGCTCAAATGCCGGACCGAACCGGTGGACGAGGCGGTGACGGTGACCAGGAAGGCGGCCAACTGGCTGATGGCGCGCGGTGCCAGCCAGCTTTACTGGAAATACTGTTCGACGTTCGATTCAACGCCTGACGGCAATATCGGCCCGGTGTCGGAAGCCCTGATGGCGCGGCTGGGCGCAGACCAGACCATCTACTGCCCGGCGTTTCCCGAAAACGGCCGGTCGATCTATATGGGC
>CALHUA010000200.1 GCA_938039915.1 uncultured Anderseniella sp. | reverse complement strand
AACGGTTCAACGTGATCGTTGAAACCGTCAAGACCAGGGATGAGAACGTCGAGTTCAAACTGCCTCGCCAACTGCGCCGCGAAGGTGAGCCGGGCGCGCCTGTGCGCGCAGCATCTTGAACCCAGAGCGACATGGGTTCTCTTGACTGACGTTACCATTTATACGGACGGCGCCTGTTCGGGCAACCCGGGCCCGGGCGGCTGGGGTGCCATTCTCATGCATGGCGAGACCCGTAAGGAACTGTCCGGCGGGGAAAGTGAAACCACAAACAACCGCATGGAGTTGCAGGCGGCCATCGAAGCGCTGAACGCGTTGAAACGGCCGTGCAAGGTGGCGTTGTATACAGACTCGGTTTATGTCCGCGACGGCATCACCAAGTGGATCCAGGGCTGGCAGCGCAATGGCTGGCGCACGGCAGCCAAGAAACCGGTCAAGAACGCGGAGCTCTGGCAGGCCCTGCAGGCCGCCCTGCAGCCGCACGACATCGACTGGCACTGGGTCAAGGGCCACGCGGGCCATCCGGAAAATGAACGCGCCGACGAACTGGCACGCGCCGGAATGGCACCTTACAAATAAATAAAAACCCGCAGTCGATGCGGGTTTTTGGCTTGTTATCGTAAAAGAGTATCCATTACAGCGCAGCGAGAATCTTCTCGGCGCTGGATGCCTCTGCCGAACTCGGCACCTCTTCAAGATTGAGCACACTGACCACACCATCATCCACCAGCATGGCATAGCGTTGCGAGCGAATGCCCAGGCCCAGACCGGATGCATCCAGTTCCATGCCAATCGCCTTGGTGAAATTGGCACTGCCGTCCGCCAGGAACGTCACTGCATCCTTAGCGCCCGACTGGTCGGCCCAGGCATTGAGAACAAACACATCGTTTACCGACACGCAGGCAATGGTATCGACACCCTTGGCCTTGAGATCGGCGGCATGGGTGACGAAGCCCGGCAAGTGCTTCATGTGGCAAGTAGGCGTGAACGCGCCCGGCACGGCAAACAGGACAACCTTGCGGCCGTCAAACACATCCGCCGTGGTCATCTGGGTCGGTCCTTCAGCGGTCATTGTCGTGAAGGTTGCTTCAGGCAGTTTATCGCCAACAGAAATGCTCATGGATTACTCACTTGATTAAAGGGGATTGGAAAAACATGCAGTATGTGGATATGAACCCTAAGGTCTACTGCAGCACTCCTTCGTGGACAAGACCCGTATCGCCGTCTGCGATGGTCAGCCGGACGGTTTTCCCGGCCAGTGAAACAGCATCGCCGTAATTGTCTACTGCAATCCGCCACGTGCTGATGTCGCCTGACCGGCTGACCATTTCAGGTTTGCGAAAATAGGAACTGCCGGCTGCCTCGACAAAAATATCCGCATCTGCAGGCGATCTTATACCCTTCAGGGACACCTCAAGCGCAAATTTGTCCCCCACCTCAACCTGTCTGAGTGAAGTAACGGCAAGCCTGTCCGCATCGGTTTCGACCGGTACGGCTGCCCGCGCAACCCTCAGGCGGAACTTGTCGGCAGCCGACACCGTGCTCGCATCAATGCCGACCTTCACCTGCGCCTGCACCGGTACGCAGATATCATTGCACACGGCATAGAATATTTTCAGGTCCAGCATGGCGGGTTTGGAAGGGTCCTGCGGTTTGACATCGACCGGGAAAACCACTTCCGTCTTGTAGCCGATACCTTCACCGTTTTCATCCGTGAAGCGATGCGGCAGGGGCATCATCACACTTGTTTTTGCAACGTTCTCAGATCCCGACCAGTCGAAACTGGGCGGCACGCCGCCATCACCCGGCACCCGCCAATAAGTCTTCCACCCTTTTTGCATGGTGATATAGACACCACTGCGCCAGACGCCTGCCTGCTCGCCCGCATTCATCAGCCGCAAGGAAGTATAAGGCGAGGAAAACTCCCGTGTCGGCTCATCGCCGGCATTCGCCAGCGTGGATACTGACAAAAGGATCGCGCCGAGCAGGGTCATCACAGTAATGTTGCGAACTGATTTCATGGCATCGTTCTAACAGCAAACTCGGTATCACCGCCATTAAAGCGCTATCAAATTAATGCGAGAACCGACACATGGACATTTGCCCGAAGCTCCTTACAGGTGCTATTCTTTGCAGTAGATCAGTATGACTTTTGATTGAATCAATCAAAAGTCATTAAACTGATCGCTTGCAAAGCGCTGGTGCAACTTTATGGGTTCAGGTGAACCCATGTTGCTCCCGCACACAAACTTGGGGTCAAGACCCGGATGACTGAGCAATATCTCGACGGCAAGATGTTGATTGCAATGCCCGGCATCGGAGATGACCGATTTGAACGGGCTGTCATATTCGTGTGTGCCCATTCCAGGGATGGGGCAATGGGGCTGGTGGTCAATCATGAGGTCGACAGCCTGTCGTTCGGCGGGCTTCTGGAGCGCCTTGACCTGGTCGACAACGACAATTCAATTCGTCTGCCGGAAAGCATTGCCGCGACGCGCGTGCTGCAGGGCGGTCCTGTTGAGACCAGCCGTGGTTTCGTCCTGCATTCAAGGGATTATTTCAGTGCAGAAAGCACGTTAGGCGTGGACAGCAATATCGGGCTGACGGCGACACTCGATGTATTGCGGGCAATCGCGCGTGGCGAGGGGCCGCGCAAATCGCTTCTGGCACTGGGTTATACAGGTTGGGGCCCGGGACAGTTGGAGAGCGAAATTCGTCAAAACGGATGGCTGCACTGCGAAGCTGATGAAAGATTACTGTTCGACAGTGACCTGGATGCGAAATACCAGTCAGCACTTGCCCGTATCGGTGTCGACGAAGCCATGCTGTCGGGCGGTCACTTCGGCAACGCCTGACATATTTGTTCACTAACACAAGGAAACGAAAGTCTTGACCTGATCGCCTTCAAGGCGCTCAGTTTTAGGCCGCATTGGTTCCCTTGGCCTTTTTCGCCACGCTGCGTTTTTTCCTGGCCGCGGCTTTTTTCGCAGGTTGCTTTCTTGCTGCCCTGGTTTTCTTGGGCTTGTCCTGCGCCCGGGGTTTGCACGGCGCGGCGGTTTCCGCCGTGTCATCCTTGGCCGCGGCAGCTCCATTGGTGACTTTACGTGCTACCGGTTTTTCAGCGGCCCTGCCGTCCGGTTTTTCAGGTTCCTTCTGACGCGCTTTTTGGGTTTCCGGCTGTTTGTCAGCGGCCGGTTTCGATTTCGCCGGAACCGGGTCAACAACTGGCGGTTTCGATACTTTGGCAGGCTCTTTTGCCGGCGCAGATGCTGGTTCTGCAGCCGGTTTCGACGCCGGTGCGGGTTCCGCTTTTGGTGATGGCTTCGGCTCTGCCGCAGGTGGCGCAGGCGGTACCACCGGCACAGGATCGACCTTGGGCACCGGTCTGATTTCTGCCGCAGGCCTTCTTGCCGTGACCGGGGCCAAAGGCGGGATTGGCCTTGATGCTGCCGGTCTCGCTGCGGGAGTTTCAGCGATCCCCGCCAGCGCATCCTTGACCTGTCGTGACACTGTTTCCAGGTCAGCTTCAGTCGTTTGCCGGCCATGTACCGGATAATCAACCGGCGCCAGTTGTTCGTCTGCGGCCTCGTCTGCCTCAACATTCTCAGAGTCTTGCGGCCCCTCGATTGCCGGTTGCTCATAAGCAGGATTTGCAACTCGCGGCGCCCATGGCGCTGGGTGGAAGTCATATGGCGACCATGGCGCCAGGCTTTCCACTTCAGGCTCAGGCTCTGCCTCCGTTGCAATGGATGCCGCCGGTACAACCGGCTGCCGGCGCGTCAGGCGGCTCCACAGGGATGCAATGCCGGACTGGCTCGATGACGCACCACGCGACGGCGCGCCAAGTGCTTCAAGCACCTGCTGGGCATCGATCGGTTCACCAATCAGGAAACCCTGAGCCAGGTCACATTCCAGCGTTACCAGATGATTGAGCTGTTCACGCGTCTCGACACCTTCTGCCACCACCTGAAGGCCAAGGTCGTGAGCCAGAAGAATAATGGCATCCAGAATCACCGATCCGCGATCCGTTTCAAGCCCGGCCTGCAGGAAAGAGCGGTCTACCTTGATGGTGTCGAACGGCAGGCGCCTCAAATAGGACAAGGATGAATAACCGGTTCCGAAATCATCGCATGAAAGCCCGATGCCCAGCGCTTTAAGCCGGTCGAGCATCTGCAGCGACAGCTCCGGGTTTTCCATCACCATTGTCTCGGTGACTTCCAGCTTCAAGGTGCCGGGCGCAAGTTCTTCGCGGGACAATACCGTGCGCGCAAGATGCAAAAGGCGCGGACCGGTCAACTGGGACGAGGACACGTTGACCGAAACAAAAACCGGTTGCGCCGGGGTAAACATCCGCTGCCATACACCAAGCTGACGAGCTGCTTCGGACAATACGAAGGCGCCGACATCTCCGATCAGACCGGAGCGTTCCGCCAGTGGAAGAAAGCTCGACGGTTCCAGAACTTCACCGTCGGCTTTACGCAGCCGAACCAGCGCCTCGAACCCGGCCAGCTGGCGGTCAGACAACCGCATGATCGGCTGATACAAAAGCTCCAGGCGGCGCTCCTGCAACGCCTCCTGCAGATCCTCGGTGCTCAAGGCGGAAGATGTTGTTTCCTGCAACATGCCGGGCTTGTAGAAGGCAACCTTGTCCTTGCCGCGCATCTTCGCGTCAAACAATGCGGTATCGGCACATCTGTGCAGCACGTCTGCGCCTTCCATTTCCGGGTTCCAGTGGGCGACACCGACGCAGCAGGTCAGGTAAATCTCGTTCGGCGGCACTCTTACCGGCTGGGAGACGGCATGGCGGACCTGATCCACGAAAATAATCGCCGTCTCCATTGCGTCCTGATCAGATGACGTCTCATGAATAATGGCAAACTGATCGCCGGGCATCCGGGCAAGACTGCTGGTCTCCGGCAAAAGTTTTTCAATGCGTCGCGAAATGGTCTTCAACAGGCTGTCACCAATCTCCTGTCCGAGCCGGTCATTGACCACGTTGAAGCGATCAATATCGACAATCACGATATTGAGCTGCAGGTCATCATTGGCGACCGCGCGCTTGGTGGCCTGGGACAGCCGGTCAAGATAAAGCGCATAGTTGGGCAGTCCCGTGACCACATCGAAAATGGCATCGGACAACAGGCGATTTTGCGAATTGCGCTGTTGCGATGCATCACTCAGCACGCCAGTCAGGCGCAACCCCGTCTCGGAACCGTTGGGCAGGGAACTGCCCTTGAGCGTGTACCAGCGATAGCGGCCGTCGGCATGGCGCACACGCAACTGCTGTTCAAAATGCTGGTTTCCGCGCAATTTCGCTACTTCCAGAGCGGCAAAATAAGCGTTGTGATCATTGGGATGGATCAGTGTCAGCCAGGACTTCGGATCGGTGTTGTCGAGACTGTCTTCTTCATATCCCAGCACCTTTTCCAGCTCGGTGCCGACGAAAAACGAATTATCACCCGGCTCGTAATCCCAGACGACCTGGGACGCACTGGCCAGGGCAAGCGCATTGCGTTCAGCTTCCAGCGTGTCCTGTTCCGGGTTCAGCGCACTGGAAAAGGCGAAATAGGCCAGCACGAACGCCAGCGCCACCAGCACCAGCGCCAGGCCGCCGACCAGAACCGGCGAGGCGAGTTCGCTGGGAGGCCGCGCGATCGCAATGAAGCTTGCCGCCGCCGTCCACAGGCCGAGAAGTATCCAGATCATGCTGGATGACTTAGCCCGCACGCCACCGCGATGCGCCAGAATTGCAGACGCCACAAGCACAGTGACCACACCCAGCGCAAAACCGATCCGCACAATCTGTTTTACCAGTACCGGCTCGAAGAATGCATAGGCGGCAAGGGCGACACCTGCCCCGCCGGCAAAAATCAACAGCCCGCTCAGGGTCGGCAATTGCCGCCGGGTCCGCATGATTGTGACGCCCATGAACATCACCCCGGCCGTCATCAACGCCTCGATGATGGCACTGAGCACTTCATGCCGGGGAACCAGCACCGGCAGAACGGAGTTCAATGCAGCTTCAAGCTGGCCGGTCTCCAGGGTTATAAAGCCAACGGCAGGCACGGCAAAAATCATCGACAAGGGGAACACGATCTGTGGCGACAGCAGCACCAGACAGGTAATAACCACCACCGCCAACATCGCCATGCCCAGAACGATGCCGCGATACAGGGCCTGGCGATAGGCATTGTGGTCAAATGCCGAGCGCTGCCAGAGCCTGACGCCTGAAACGCCGACCTCGGACAGTTCCAGGGCGACAGTAAGACTGGTGTTCGGCGGCACGGTAAATGCGAACGCGTCACGGTCGGGTATATTCAACCGGCGCAGGGTCACACTTCGCGAAGACGAGGCCGCCGAAATACGGCTGCTGGAATATGACGGCGACACGATTCCCGACCCGGGGAACGACTGTCTTGCCGCGTCTATGACCAGTTCCCGTTCAATCGCCGACGGGTTGGCGGTCGTGAATATGGCCCATCGGTATTGCGGTCCGGCGCCCGTTGCCTGCAGGTTCATGCTTTCGGTCTGGCCGGCAGCGGTTGCGGGCAGTTGGACCACGACCTGTCTGTTGTCGCTTTGAACAGCACCCAGAAACGGTACAACATCGATGTGGCTGGCCGAGAAATCGGCACGCACGACTTTGCCGGCATCCTGTGCCTGGACACCGGCCGTGCTCACGATCAGGGTCATGCAAATGCCGACCAATGCTGCAACCGTTAACCGCCAGAATGGCATCGCAACTCTCTCTGTAACTTATACCAAAGGAAGTAATTATGGACCCATTTGACCGGTTTTTCGCGTTTGCTGGCTAGGCATGCTTCACGCCTTGGTCTGGCTGACCTCAAGTGGAGCATAACGACGTCCAGCAGGCGCGAAAAACCGGCCTTTGGTGGGCCAAATTCGTCCATCTGGTGCGTTGCGGCGCTTGCCCGATGCACCGCATCGCGCTGCGCACCGCGCCTGCCAGAGTGGCCGGATTTGACTCCATCAAATGGGTCCATAATTACTTCCTTTGGTATTACACGGTAAATACATCTTAGCCTGACTATCGTCGAAGACCAAAGCCCGCTGACGACAATCGCGCCCACTATCCACTGAAATGGCTGCCGACTCAAAGGCATATGCGATCCACCTCAATCACCCGGGCGGATCTGCGTCCAGCAAAGCAAACAGCAGGTGATCCTGCCATCTGCCGTTGATCTTCAGGTATTTGCGGGCATAGCCTTCCTGCGAGAATCCACACCGCAACAGCAGTTTTCTCGAAGCCTCATTGACCGGCAGGCAGGCAGCTTCAATGCGGTGCAGCCGCAAACTGTCGAAACAGAATGACACGGCCGCGTTTACCGCCGCAGACATATAACCCTGGTTGGCATAGGGCTGGCCGACCCAATAGCCCAGGGAACAGGTTTGCGCGACGCCACGGCGCACATTGGAAATGGTCAGCCCGCCAACCAGATTGCCGGACTGCCGGCAAAACACAAAAAACGCATAGGCATAGTCGTCACGCATATCCTTGTTGTAACGGCGAATGCGGTGTCGATAAGACGATTTGGTCAGATCATCACGAGGCCAGGTCGGTTCCCACGGTTCCAGAAACGCCCTGCTGGACGACCTCAATTGCGCCCATTGGGCATAATCAGCCCCTATGGCAGGACGTAATATGACCTTCCCGGTCTGTATGACCGGGTCAGTGTCCAGGTATGCATAGGTTCTCAAGAATGACATTTTGACTGTCTTGATTGATAGCCGGCCACACGTCGACTATTCAAGCAAATCTTGCCGCAAGTTCATTGCCTTGTGCAAGCAGTGATGTATCACCAACTGCCGCGCGTGACAGGCTTGCCCCGCTGAATGTCGCTGCTGCCAGGCGTTTCACATCACCGGTGGTCACTGCATCTACCTTGGCAAGAATATCGGCAACGTCAGGAACCTTGCCGTAAGCGAGAAACTGGCGGGCAATCTGGTCGGCACGCGAGGAGGGACTTTCCAGGCTCATGACAAGCGAGGCCTTGAGTTGTGCCCGGGCACGGTCAAGTTCGGCCTGCTCTATGTCCTGCGTGCTGGCCAGCAGCACATCCGTCGCCACCTTACAAAATTCCGCGGCCTTATCAGGTGCCGTGCCCGCATATACCTGCATGAGACCGGTATCGGCAAAAGCCGACACATGGGCAAAGGTGGAATAGCAAAGACCACGGCGCTCGCGAACTTCCTGAAACAGCCGCGATGACATGCCGCCGCCAAGAATGCTGGCCAGGAGATGAATACCGTAGACATCATCGTCATAATAACCCGGTGTTGAAAACGCCATGACCTGATGTACCTGATCGAGCGGCCGTTTGCGGGCTGCATCGCCACCGGAATAGTCCGGCGTGGTGCGGCTGGCGGGTTCGCCGTGTTCAATGGCTGCAAACCGCTCGCGGGCGGCATCCACCAGTGCATCATGATCGATGCGGCCTGCAGCCGACAGCACCATGCGCGACCCGGTATAGTGTTTGGCGCGATAGGCAGCGAGATTGTCCGCACTGAATTTGCTGACCGTTTCCCGTGTGCCAAGAATGTCCCGCCCAAGCGAATGGTCCGGCCACGCCAGGTTCTGGACCAGGTCGAACACCAGATCATCGGGGGTGTCCTGTGCAGCGGCTATCTCCTGCAGAATGACACCTTTTTCCAATGTCAGGTCATCGGCCGCAAATACCGGGTTCATGACGATGTCCGAAATCACGTCCAGCGCAAGCTGCCAGTCATTGCGCAGCACGCGGGCATAATAGGCAGTGGTCTCCATGGACGTCGACGCGTTCATGTCACCTCCCGCGGCTTCTATTTCGGCCGCGATCTCGAATGCAGACCGGTTTTTGGTGCCCTTGAAGGCCATGTGCTCCAGCAGGTGAGCCAATCCGTTCTCGTTGTCTTCCTCGTCACGCGCACCTGCCCTGGTCCACATGCCGAGCGAAACGGTTTCCACGTGCGCCATGTTGTGAGACACAACGGTCAGTCCGTTGTCCAATGTGGTGGTGCGTGCGCTCATCAGACTTTACCTACTTGTGTGCGGTCGAGAACGAACTGCTTCACCGCCGACAAGTCGTTGGCCAGCACGTCGAAGCGTTCCGGACGCTGCATCAGATCATCCAGCCGTTCCGGCAGGGATGGCCGGGTAGCACTGGCTGCCTCGACAGCATCCGGGAACTTTGCCGGATGTGCCGTCGCCAGTGTAACCATCGGCACATCCTGTCTGGCTCGGGCGCGGGCCACGCCATACCCCACTGCGGTGTGCGGGTCGAGCAATTCACCGGTTTCTGCCAACGTCGTGCGAATGAGGTCGGCGGTTTCTGCCTCACTGGTTCGACCCGACGCAAAGCCGGTGGTGATGTAATCGTGCATGTCGCTGCTCAGGGTGAAACTGCCGGACTGTTTCAACCCGGCCATCAGAGTTGAAAGATGGTTCGCATCCTTGCCGCAGGCTTCGAACAACAGGCGTTCGAAATTGCTGGAGACCTGAATGTCCATGGACGGGCTGAGGGTCGCTTCAACGCCGAGAACTTCATACCGGCCGGTTTCCATCGTGCGGTGCAGAATGTCGTTGATGTTGGTCGCAATCACCAGATCACCTACGGGCAATCCCATATGTCGCGCGACGTGGCCTGCGAAAACGTCCCCGAAATTGCCGGTCGGCACGCAGAAATCCACCTTGCGGTCAGGTGCGCCCAGCGCCAGCGCAGTGGTGAAGTAGTACACCGTCTGCGCCATGATGCGCGCCCAGTTGATCGAATTGACCCCTGATAACAAGACGCTGTCGCGAAATCCCTCATCGGCGAACATGGCTTTGACGTGTGCCTGGCAATCGTCGAAATTGCCTTCTAGGGCGATGTTGTGAATGTTCGGCCTGTCCACCGTGGTCATCTGGCGGCGCTGCACGTCACTGACGAGACCATGGGGATGCAGGATGAATATGTCGGTGCGGGCCGACGCCGCGAACGCGTCTATGGCGGCTCCGCCGGTATCACCGGATGTCGCACCGACGATTGTGGCGCGCCTGCCGGCACGTTCCAGCGCGTGATCCATCAACCGCGCCAGCAGCTGCATGGCGACATCCTTGAACGCCAGTGTGGGCCCGTGGAACAGTTCCATCAACCAGTGGTTCGCATCCAGCTGTTTCAGCGGCACCACTGCCTTGTGAGCAAAGGTCGCATACGCCTCATCGATCATCCGGCGCAGGTGGGCATCTTCAACCTCGCCGCCGGTAAACGGTTTTATGACGGCAAAGGCGATGTCCGCATAGCTCGCGCCGCGCAGCGCCGTCAATTCGGCATGGGTCAGCTGCGGCCAGCTTTCCGGCACATACAGCCCGCCGTCGGATGCCAGGCCGGCCAGCAGTACATCAGTGAAGCCCAGGGCAGGCGCCTGGCCGCGTGTTGAAATGTATTTCATCGTTTCGGTCACTTGTTTGCGTTACGCCTTGTCAGAGCCATTCTCACTACGGCGCCGGCGGATGAACAGCCAGCTCATGACTGCCAGCACGAGAGCCAATGCATACCATGTGAAAGCGTATTGCAGGTGATTGTTGGGTAATTCAACCTTCAAATCTTCCGGGTCGGGCCAGGTACCTGCCCCAGGCTCGCCGCCGGGTTCCAGCTGGACAAACATGGCCGAGGTAATCGGTTCAGGTCCCTGATATCCGTCCAGCAGATTTTCCGGCATCGATGCGGAGATTTCAACCAGATCATACCAGTACCAGATGTTCTTTTCAGTATCCGCGGCAGGCGAGAACATGTTTCGATCAGACGCCCTGTTGCGGGTGACACCGGTAAGGGTGAGTTCGCCTTCAGGTTTGCGGGTATCGCCGGCAATCGGCACTTTCAGCATGCGCTGATCGATGAAACCGCGATCCACAAAGACAATGAACCCCGACTTGTCGATAAACGGGGTGATCACCTGGAAACCCGGCCTCTTGCCGCGGGCTCGATAGACATATCGCGTGGCCTCGTGACGGTACCGGCCGTTCAGACGAACCCGCAGGAAGTCCACATCATAGCCATGCTCCATACCGGCTTCGATATCGTATATGGTCACCGGATTGCCGGTCAGCGAACTCTCGCGCTTTTCAATCAGATCCAGTTTCCACTGCAGGCGCAGCACTTGCCACGAGCCCAGTCCGACAAGCAGCAAAATGCCGATCGCAGCTGCAACAATTACCGGCCAACTGCGGGGCGCAGGATTTGAGGGGTCGATCGTCACTTGTCTTCCAGCCTGCCTTCGCGGGCACTGGTGAGGTATTGCTGATTCAGAAATATGCCCTTTACCGGACGCAATGCCAGCAGCGGCAACCCCACTGCCAGCGGCAGGGCGACCAGCGCATGCACCCACCACACAGGCTGCCAGTTCAACTCGACGAACAGCACACCGCCCATGGCAAGCGTGCCGCATACCAGCATGATGAACCAGGCCGCACCATCGCCGCTGTCGGAAAAGGAAAAATCAAGATCGCAGTGATCGCATCTGTCGGGAATCGCCAGATAACCGTTGAACAACCGCCCCTGGCCGCAGCGCGGGCAAAGCCCCCTGATGCCGTTGGAGACCGGCGATTGCGGCGGATAGTAGGGTTGCTGGTTCATCCGCGAGGCGGCCCTTATTCTGTATTAAACAAAAAGACCGCATGTGAGGACTTGCTGCGCCTCTCATGCGGTCCATTGATCAGATGATCAGGCAAAACGCCCTGATCAATGCGCTATCGTGGCACCCACGCTGCCCCACACGTAAATGCAGGCGAACAGGAACAACCAGACCACGTCCACAAAGTGCCAGTACCAGGCAGCGGCTTCAAAGCCGAAATGTTTCTCCGGCGTGAAGTGCCCGGCCAGGGCACGGAACAGGCAGACGATCAGGAAGATGGTCCCGACCAGCACGTGAAAGCCGTGGAAACCGGTTGCCATGAAGAAGGTCGACGAATAGATGTTACCGCCATTTTCGGCCTGGAAGGCAAATGCTGCATGGCCATATTCATAAGCCTGAACACAGGTAAACAACGCGCCCAGAGCAACCGTGCAAATCAGGCCCCATTTGAGACCGTCGCGATCATTGTTGATCAGCGCATGGTGTGCCCAGGTCACGGTGGTGCCTGACAACAGCAGAATGAGGGTGTTGAGCAATGGCAGGTGCCAGGGATCAAACACTTCCGTGCCGGCCGGCGGCCACACGCCTTGTGTCAGTTCGACACGGGTCGCCTGAATGGCGGAATCGGTATAAAGCGACGCCTCGAAGAACGCCCAGAACCAGGCCACAAAGAACATGATTTCCGAGGCGATGAACATCAACATGCCATAGCGCAGGTGAAGCTGCACGACCGGTGTATGGTCACCCTTGTGGCTTTCGGCCACAATGTCACGCCACCACATGAACATGGTGTAGAAAACTATGGCGAAGCCCAGCAACGCAGCCCACGAGACATTCCACGTCTGGCCGCTGTGCATCCAGTAGATGGATCCGATCGCGAGGATCAGTGCGCCAATGGAGCCCACAACAGGCCATGGGCTGGGGTCTACCAGATGATAGTCGTGATTTTTAGCGTGGCTGTCTGCCATTGCCCTTTTCTCCCGCTCAAGTTGTCCGGCCAATTTGCTTACCGGCATCGGACAAAGTCAATTAATTCACCGTGTTGTCATGTTGAGAACTTGTAGTCGATGAGGTTTTCACCGGCTCCTCGTCCACTGCATAAAATGTATATGAAAGCGTAATGGTCTTGACCGACTTCATGTCCGGATCCTTGACGATATCCGGGTCCACGAAATAACTCACCGGCATGTCAATGGACTGGCCCGGTTGCAAAGTCTGTTCGGTAAAGCAGAAACATTCGATTTTCGAAAAGTACACACCCGCCCCGACCGGTGTCACATTGAAAGTGGCCGTGCCGGTAACCGGGCGGCGGCTGGTGTTCACTGCCTTGTAGAAGGCCAGTGCCTGTTCACCGATGCGAATGGTCTGGCTGTGCTGGCTCGGCACAAACTCCCAACTGAGTGATGCATTCACATTGGCATCGAAGGCCACGGTGATCTTTTGATCAAGCGCTTGTTGCGGTGAGGCGTCAGCACGCTGCGTGGTCCCGCCGAAGCCGGTGATCTGACAGAAAATCTGGTACAGCGGCACCGCGGCATATGCCACGCCAACCATGCCCATGGCGACACCGCCGGCCACTATGGCCACCTTCAGGTTCGATTTCTCGCGAGGTTGTCCGGCACTCATGTCAACCTCCCGCCTGCATGGCAACATTTGAACTCAGGCGAACCATGGTGGTGACGAAAAACAGGATGACCAGCACGACCAGCGACCAGGCAATCACCACCGAACGCTTGCGCTGACGGGCCCGCTCTTCGCTGGTAGGCGTATATGTCTGCATCTCTTCAGCCATCGTCTAGATCCACCCCGCCAGGCTGACCGCCCTGTCAACAAGCAGGGAGCCGAAAATGGCAAACAGATAAAGAATCGAATAGCCAAACAGCTTTTTTGGCGCACGCTCGGCTTTTTCACCTTCACGCAGTGAGTACACCGCCCAGGCATGCCAGACGAACTTGGCGGTCAGCGCAAAAGCAGCGATCGCGTAAACCCAGCCGGCAATACCGGCGAGCACAGGCAGAGCCGCAACCGGCGCCATGGCCAGCGAGTACCACCAGATCTGTTTGCGGGTGGCGTCAACACCTGCCACATTTGGCAACATGGGAACGCCGGCGGTTTCGTAGTCACCGAACCGGAACAGGGCCAGCGCCCAGAAATGCGGCGGCGTCCACATGAAAATGATCAGGAACAGGGACACGCTAGCCATGTCCACCGACCCGGTCACCGCAGACCAGGCAATCATCGGTGGGAAAGCGCCTGCTGCACCGCCGATGACGATGTTCTGAGGCGTCGAACGCTTCAGGAACGCCGTGTAGATGACGGCATAGAAGAAAATCGTAAACGCCAGAAAGGCTGCGGCCACCCAATTGACAGCCAGGCCCAGCACGACAACGGAGCCAACCGAAAGTGTCGTTCCAAAAATATAGGCCTCGCCGGGTTCGATGGCGCCACGCGGAATCGGGCGCTTTGCGGTGCGGCCCATCTGGACATCGATATCGGCATCATATGCCATGTTCAATGCCCCGGAGGCCCCTGCCCCGACGGCTATGCACAAGATGGCAATGAATGCTGTCCATGGGTGAATATCACCGGGTGCGAGCACCAACCCGCAAATGGCAGTAAAGACAACAAGCGACATGACCCGCGGTTTGAGCAGCGCCCAGAAATCCTCAACAGAGCCCTTGCCGCCAAGCTCAAACGAGGGAGCTTCACTGCCTTGCTGCATCAAATCTGTGCGGATGTCTGTCATCTGTATCCCAAAATTTCCGGCTGCTTGCGCCGATTGCAAACCCGGCCCGCAGCAAAAAAGCGGCGGACCGGACGTGTTGTTCCTGCCTACCGGATAACCGGCAGGGTCGAGAACTGGTGGAACGGTGGCGGTGACGACAGCGTCCACTCCAGCGTTGTCGCAGACTCGCCCCAGGGATTGTCACCGGCAACGCGCTTCTTCATGAAAGCTTCGATGATGCACCACAGGAAGATCAGGATCGAAAATGCCGAAATGTACGATCCGATCGAGGACACGTAGTTCCAGCCCGCGAATACGTCCGGATAGTCGATATAGCGCCGCGGCATGCCGGCCAATCCCAGGAAGTGTTGCGGGAAGAACAGCAGGTTCACGCCGATGAACTGAATCCAGAAGTGCGCCCGCGCCAGGGTTGGGTTGTACATGTACCCGAACATTTTCGGGAACCAGTAGTACCAGCCGCCAAAGATCGAGAACACGGCACCAAGTGACAGCACATAATGGAAATGCGCCACAACATAGTAGGTATCGTGCAGCGACCGGTCGACACCGGCGTTGGCCAGCACGACGCCGGTTACACCACCGACGGTGAACAGGAAGATGAACCCGATAGCCCACAACATGGGTGTGCGGAATTCAATTGACCCGCCCCACATGGTGGCGATCCAGGAGAAGATCTTCACGCCCGTGGGTACTGCAATGACCATGGTGGCGGCCACGAAGTAGGCTTGCGTGTCCACTGCCATGCCGACGGTGTACATGTGGTGAGCCCACACGATGAAGCCGACAAGGCCGATCGCAACCATGGCATAGGCCATGCCGAGATAACCGAACACCGGCTTCTTGGAGAACGTTGAGATGATCTGCGACACGATACCGAAACCGGGCAGGATCAGGATGTACACCTCAGGGTGTGCAAAGAACCAGAACAGATGCTGATACAGGATCGGATCTCCACCGCCTTCTGGACGGAAGAACGAAGTGCCGAAATTGCGGTCCGTCAGCAGCATGGTGATGGCACCGGCAAACACCGGCAGCGACAGCAGCAGCAGGAACACGGTGACCAGCACCGACCACACGAACAACGGCATCTTGTGCAGGGTCATGCCCGGCGCGCGCATGTTGAAGATCGTGGTGATGAAGTTGATCGCACCCAGAATTGAAGAGGCACCGGCAAGGTGCATGGACAGGATCGCGAAGTCCACGGCGGGTCCAGGCTGGCCCGTAGTGGAATATGGCGGATACAGCGTCCAGCCACCGCCAACACCGAAGGTGCCGGAAGAGCCTTCCACGAACATGGACAGAACCAGCAGGATGAGCGCCGGAGGCAGCAGCCAGAAGGAAATGTTGTTCATGCGCGGAAACGCCATGTCTGGCGCGCCGATCATCAACGGCACGAACCAGTTGCCGAAACCGCCGATCATCGCGGGCATGACCATGAAGAAGATCATCAGCAGGCCATGTGCGGTCACGAACACGTTGAACATGTTCTTGCCGGCATCAATGGCGTCGGCAGATGTGTCTCCGATACCGTAGACCATGTGGGCCAGACCATGGAAAATCTGAATGCCGGGCTCCATCAGCTCCCAGCGCATCATGATCGACATGAAACCGCCTACGAGGCCGGAAAAGATCGCGAACCACAGGTACATCGTGCCGATGTCCTTGTGGTTGGTGGAATAGACGTAACGTCTCCAACCGGTCGGGTTGTGCTCATGATCGTCATGTGCCGTTGTTGCATTTGCCATAATAAGGCTTTCCCTCGTTCTAAACAGTCAAATCAGTTGGCCGACCCGCCGGAAGCTCCCAGCGCCAGCTTGCCCTTGGTCTTCAGAATGCCGGCCAGGTGCTCCTGCGCCTGTTCGACGCCGGCGGTCTTGGCCTTTTCAAGCCAGGCGGCATACTCATCATCAGACACCACACGCACCGTAATCGGCATGTAGGCATGGTCTTTTCCGCACAGTTCAGAGCACTGGCCGTAGAAGACGCCTTCTTTTTCCGCCTTGAACCAGGTCTCGTTCAAGCGGCCCGGTACCGCATCGATCTTTGATCCGAAGGACGGAATGGTCCAAGCATGCAGCACATCATTTGCCGTGACGATGACACGCACAACCTTGTTTACCGGAACAACCACTTCGGTGTCTGTGGCGAGCAGATAGGGCTCTCCGTCCTTGAGCTCATCCTTGGCTTTCAGATACTGATCGAAAGACACGTCATGCTCTGGATATTCGTAAGACCAGAACCACTGGTTGCCGATCGCCTTGACGGTCATTTCAGCGGCTGGGAAGTCGCGCTGGAAATACAAAAGCCGGAATGACGGAATGGCGATGCCGATCAGAATGAGGATCGGAACCACTGTCCACACCACTTCAACAAGCGTGTTGTGGGTCGTGCGTGACGGGACCGGATTGGCGTTTGCGTTGAACTTGACGCAAACCCAAATCAGCAGGCCCAGAACAAACAGACATATTATGGTGGTCAGAACGATCAATCCATTGTGGAAGTCGGTGATGAACGTCATGACCGGTGAAGCCGATTCCTGCAGGTTCATCTGCCATTCTACCGGCTGGCCAAGACCTGCCGCGACTACTGCAGGCGCCGCCGACAGGCTGGCTCCAAGCACAGTCATGCTCGCAAACAAATTGCGCATATTGCCCTCTTAAAGTTCGCCGACGGGAGAAAACCGCCATGCATTGCATTCAGATGTGCAGGCCTGGCCGTAGACACGATTGCCGCACTTCTGCCATGTGTCTGTTGAACCACAATCGAACAATGGCTGCAACTGTCATGTGGCGCGTCAAAATTGCACGGTTTGGAGTTGTCGCATCATTAGAGCCCTTTCCACCCAAATAGAAGGCTTTAGTGGCACCAAACCAGCTCACCCGGCCGGGCCAGAAGCAGGTTGCAATGTGACGCATCGGGCAGGTTTTACAGCACTGCTTAAGGGCTGCTCCGGCCCGATAAACACCGGTTTTCTGCGCCTGCAGGACTGCGCTACACGGTCCTTGTGGTCAACCGGCCCAGAACGGGAGCCCAATCAAGCCGGCAAGTGTGGAAAACCTGTCAAACGGTTCCAGGCGGCTGGAACAGGCTGTGGCTCAACAATGATCGCAATAAAGCCTCAATTGCACACGAAGAGTGCAGAACAAACATCAAAAGCAGTCAATCAGCGTGTTTCGAAGATGAATTTGCACAGTCGGCTTGCTAAATCGGCTTCGCCTCTGGCATACACGGAAATTCATCGGAGTGAGCGGCAGTTCAAATTCAGTCAATGTGTAGGGAGCAGATATCCAGTGGCCAAAAAATTCAATGTGATTCGCAACACGGCTTCAGTTCTGGCGACAGCCGGTATCATGTCGGCTCTGGCAGCAGCAGGTATTGTCTCGGTCATGGCAACATCGGCCATGGCCCAGCAGCAAACTCCACCGCCGTCTCCGAAACAGTTTGGACCACGGGTCAACGCACCAGCAGGCGCAAATCCAAACCGGCCAGCACCGGAACTGATCGCTGAAAACGGCAAATGGAAAGTGCAGTGCGAAAGCCGTCCGGCCCGCAAGGATGCCCAGGGCAAGGATATCCCGGCACAGAAAGTCTGCGCCATGGTGCAGATCAGCCGTGACACCAAACGGCCGAACATTGCCCTTTCTCTGATCATGCGGCAGCAAAAACAGGGCGACAGGTCAGCCACCATGATGCAGATCATGGCGCCGATCGGGGTGTTCCTACCGACCGGTATCGCACTGGAAATCGACGGCGCCGCAGTTGGCCGGGTGCCATTTGTCCGCTGCCTGCCGCAAACCAGGAGGGCACCGGGATTGTGCACCGCAACCGCGGAAGCGCAGAAAGCCACGCTGGCCAAAATGAAGGCGGGCCAGGCGGCAAACTTCATCATCTATGAAGCCCCCGGTGCGGCCATCAAGATGCCGATCTCGCTGGACGGCTTTACGGCATCCTACCAGGCCCTGCTCGACAACAGCTGAACCTGATCCGGCAGGGGTCAACTGTCATTGCAGTTGCGCCATCGGTTGATATCGCTAACGATGAAACTTCGTACACCTATCCGGAGGCCGGCCCGCTATGACTGACAGCATTCCCAGTGACGAGCTTTTTTTCGCTGAAACCGGGCTGGACCGTGAGGCGGCCCTGCGGCTGACCGAAGACGCGCTGATCAACAGCGATGACGGAGAACTGTTCCTGGAGTACTGCCAGTCCGAAAACCTGGTGTTCGATGACGGACAGCTCAGAACCGCCAGCTTTGATGTGAACCAGGGCTTCGGGCTGCGCGCTGTCTGCGGCGAGACATCCGCTTATGCGCATTCGGCTGAATTATCCCAGGCAGCCCTGGCACGCGCAGCCGACACGGTACGCAGCATCCAGTCCGGTGCAGGCGATGTGTCCGCAGCGCCGCCGCGTACCAATTTGAGCCTGTACAGTGACGACAACCCGGTGCAGGTCATGGCATTTGAAGACAAGGTGCGCCTGCTGCAGGAAGTGGATGCGTTTGCCCGCAACCTGGATGACCGGGTGCGACAGGTCACGGTATCCCTGTCAGGTGAATGGCAGGCCGTGGACATTATCCGTCCCGGTGGCCACACCGTCAGCGACCGCAGGCCGCTGGTGCGCTTCAACGTGTCGGTCGTGACCGGTCAGGGAGACAAGCGCGGCAGCGGCGATTACGGCGCGGGCGGGCGCACCAACTACGCCAGCTTCATTGCCACCGGCGACTGGCAGACTGCAGCACGCGAAGCCCTGCGGCAAAGCCTCGTGGCGCTGGATGCAGAAGATGCCCCGGCCGGAGAAATGGATGTTGTCATGGGTCCCGGCTGGCCCGGCATCCTGCTGCACGAAGCCATTGGGCACGGGCTTGAAGGAGATTTCAACCGCAAGAAAACCTCCGCTTTTGCCGGCCTGATGGGCGAGCGCGTCGCCAGTCCCGGCGTCACCATCGTTGATGATGGCACCCTGCATGACCGGCGCGGATCATTATCGGTGGACGATGAAGGCACACCGGCCCAGAAAACCACGCTCATAGAGGACGGTATTCTTGTCGGCTACATGCAGGATCGCATGAACGGCAGGCTGATGGGCGCAGGCTCGACCGGCAATGGCCGGCGGCAATCCTATGCCCATCATCCCATGCCCCGCATGACCAACACTGTCATGGTCAACGGCGACGCCAACCCTGAAGACGTCCTGTCATCGGTCAAGTCCGGCTTGTACGCAGTATCCTTCGGCGGCGGTCAGGTAGACATTACCAGCGGCAAGTTCGTGTTTTCGTGCACCGAGGCCTACCGCATCGAAAATGGCCGGATTGGCGCGCCGGTCAAGGGAGCAACCCTGATCGGCAACGGCCCGGACGCCCTGACCCGCATTTCCATGATCGGCAATGACATGCAGCTTGATCCGGGCATTGGTACATGCGGCAAGGATGGCCAGGGCGTTCCCGTCGGGGTCGGCCAGCCAACCATTCGCCTGGACCGCATTACCGTCGGCGGTACGGCGGCCTAGACCAGGGTGAGATTCACAACCATCATATTCGATTTTGATGGCGTGCTGTCGGCTTATGACCGGTCGGTCAGACTGGCCGGCATATCGCGTATCACCGGTCTTGACGACGACACGATACTGGATCGGGTATGGGGTTCCGGCTTTGAGGATGCTGCCGACAGCGGCACGTATCCGGACGATGCCTCTTACCTGAGCGCGTTCAATGACCATATTGGATATCAACTCAGCCGCGACGAGTGGATTGCCAACCGTGCGGCGGCCATGCAGCACCGGCCCGATATGCATGACCTGGCCACCGCGTTGTCCAAACACTACAAGCTGGCGATGTTGACCAATAATGGCCCGCTTGCCAAAGCCGTATTTGGCCGGCTTGCACCCGAGACCGCAAAACTTTTCGATGACAGGGCGTTTTTTTCATGCGACTTCGGCACCAAGAAGCCGGATGTGAAAATCTTTGAGCAGGTTGCAAGGCTGCTCGGCAGTGATCCGGCCCAGTGCATCTTCATTGATGATCAACAGCGCCACTGCGACGGCGCGGGTAAAACCGGCATGACAGGCATTCAGTTCACCAGCGTTGACGATCTGAAGGACCGGTTGACACACCTTGGTATCAAGCTGGGCTGTGCATGAGCGTAGTCTCCAACGACCCTCCCATCGGCGCACGCTTCATCACCGGCTCCACAATGCGCCATGTGGTGGTCATGACGGCGACCAGCGCTGTCGGCCTGATGGCCATGTTCCTGGTTGATCTTGCCGATCTGTGGTTCCTGACATTGCTGAACCAGATCGAAATCACCGCCGCCATCGGATTTGCCGGCACCATAGTGTTCTCGAACCTGTCGGTCGGACTTGGTCTGGCAATCGCAGCGGGCGCGCTGGTCGCGCAAGCCATGGGCCGGGGCGAAGAAAGCCAGGCACGCGAAACCGCGTCGGCGGCGCTGTGCCTCAGCCTTATAACCGGCCTTGTCGTTGCCCTGGCAATTGTGGCCTTTGCCCGACCCCTGCTGTCCTTATTAGGCGCATCCGGTGAAGCACTTGAACTTGCCCGCTATTACCTGGTTGTGATTGCTCCCGGTTTCCTGCTGTTGGCAGGTGCGATTACTGTCAGCTTCGTGCTGCGCGCCATCGGCGACCCCCGGCGCGCCATGTATGTCACCCTGGTCACGGCCATCACCAATGCCGTGCTGGATCCGATCTTCATTTTCTGGATGGACATGGGGATCGCAGGCGCCGCGCTCGCCACGGTGTTTGCCAACCTTTTCTCATTTGCAGTCGGGTTGCATGCTTTGCACCGTCACCACCGCTTCCTGGTGCGGCCTCGGGTTTCGTCCATAAGGGCAAACCTGCGTCCGATCATGCGAATTGCCCTGCCCGCGATTGCCACCCAACTGGCCACCCCATTTGCAATTGCCTACATGACCCGCATCACGGCGACCTTTGGCAACGACGCGGTAGCCGCGGTTGCGGTGGTCAACCGGTTGGTGCCTGTAGCGTTCGGTGTCATCTTTTCGCTGTCAGGTGCCGTCGGCCCGATTATCGGGCAGAATTACGGTGCGGGAAAACTTGATCGGGTCAGTCAGACGTTGAAGGATGCCATGGTGTTTTCGACCCTTTACACAATTGGAGTCAGCATCGTGCTGCTCGCGGTCGCCGGGTACATGCCGGGCTGGTTCAGCGCAACGCCGGCAGCTGCGGAACTGATCACGTTCTACTACACATTCATTGCCATAACCTGGGCATTTGCCGGAGCACAGTTTGTAGCGCAGGCCGCATTCAACAATCTCGACAGGCCACAATGGTCAATGTGGTTCAACTGGGGTAAGGCGACCATAGGCACCATTCCGCTGTTGCATCTCGGTGCAGCATGGGGTGGCGCAACGGGCGTGCTTGTCGGAATGGGCGCCGTCAACATCGTGTTCGGACTGGCCGCCGCCATAACTGCATTTGCGCTGGTAAGGACAATGGCCACGCAGGCCCGTGTTACAGGAGGCACCACATGAGCGATCAATTGATCGACATAATTTTGGCCGCCAATGAAGGCAAGACAGCAGGCGCGCTGGCGCTTGCCGGCGATTACAGCATTGATGCAGCAGAAAAAGCACTGAAAACCCACGTCCGCGAGATCGGTTCGAAAATGGCCGTCAAGGCGCGTGACCCGGAAGAACTGGAATTGCTGCTGGACGTGATCGAGGCCGGCGAACATGACGACTATCTGACCAATCCGGATGCACTGCTGTCACGCGAGGCGGTTGAGGAAGGCGAGGAGATCCTCACCCACGTTTACGGCTCGCTGGAGCGGGCGCGCACTGTCGCGCGAACCCTGCGCAAACCGCACGGCATAACCGAAGAAAAGATGGAACGGATGATGACGCTGGCTGCCACCTTGTGTGTGGCAGCCCTTGTAAAACGCGGCCAACAGACCTATCTGGCAGCAGATACAGGCGGCGTGACTTCAACTTTCATTTCCGAACTCGTCAAGGCCATCATCAAGGGCATTACCCATGTGCCCGCCAAGCGCAGACGGCGGCGCAACCGGGCCACCTATGCGAAGTCCTACAAGACCTCGCGCAAGCGCCGCAGGCAGCGCAGCCGCTCGCGCCGCAAGAAGACGCCTGATCTGGGCGATGTATTCGGGGAATTGCTGAAACGCGCAATATGACTAAACTGGCTCCCAGTTGAGGGAGCTTTGTAAAGAAAGTAAGTGCCATGAATATCGTTGAGATGATTGCCCGGTCCCATAACGGCCAGGGGCTGGATGTACTGGGTCGCCAGTTCGGACTGTCACGCGAGCAGACGCTGGCTGCAGTTGCCGAACTCGCCCCGATGGTAACGTCCGGGGTGCGCCGCAACAGTCGCGAACCCGATGGCATGGTCTCATTGCTCGAGGCGCTGTCCGGCGGCGGACATGAACGCTATCTGGATGACGACAAGGCGGTTCAATACGACAGAGTGAAGAATGACGGCAATGCCATTCTCGGCCACCTGTTCGGCCGCAAGGAAGTCAGCCGTGAAGTTGCCATGCATGCAGCCGGCACCACCGGCATCGGCAGCGCGATCCTGAAAAAGATGCTGCCGGTAATAGCCTCCATGGTGATGGGAGCCATTTTCAAACGCATGACCGGTGGCGCGCCTGCACCCAGTCCTCGCGGCGGAACAGGTGGAAGCCAGGGCGGCGGCCTGGGTGATATCATCGGTGACATTCTCGGCGGCGGCCGGAAGCCACAGCCGCGCAGTGGTCAAGGTGGTGGCCTTGAGGATATTCTGGGAGACATCCTTGGCGGCGGATCTGGCCGGCAGCGCGCTCCTGCGCCACAACCACAGCAGCGAACGCCCGCACCAGGCGGTGGCCTTGATGATCTGCTGCGCGATATTCTTGGCGGCGGTATGGGTGGCGGCAGCAGACGCCAGCGCCCGTCCTCCTACAATGACGACGCCATCGGCCGGGGCCGAAACACCCTGGACGACATTATCGGCGGCGATACCCGAACCGGTTCCGGCAACGCCGCCGATGACTTGCTGGACTCAGTCAATCGCAGGCTGGGATACTGACAACCGGCTAGAACAATATGGGTTCAAGTCAACCCATATTGTTCTGACCTCCTGATCTAGTCGAAGCGGCGCTTCTTGCGACGACGAAATGCGGCTTCTTCCAGTTCAAGCGCTGCGTTCGCGGTCAGGGGCAGGTACGAAGCCCAGATCACCTCGTCGCGCCTGACACCGATGTCTGCGAGCATTCTGTCGTCAAGATCATGCAACGCACGCACCTTCGAGCGCGCGCGCCAGTTACGAAACAGGTTTGGCAACGAGAAACCGGATGTAGAGGGGCGAACCTGCTGGATGGTGCAATCAGTCATGGCACTAGTCTCCTGTTGGCGGAAAACCGGGTTTTCCGGTTTTCCGCAGTAAGCCGCCGGGACACGGCGGGGGTGGAAGTCGATTTGACTGCCTCACAATATGCCGCTTGACTGACCATCAATCTAACGAATAGTATTCATGGCTATCATCAACGATATTGATAGATAACCAACATGCTGCCCAATCTGGATGTAGACCTGCTCAAGACCTTCGCCGTATTGGCGGAAACCGGCAATTTCACCCGTACTGCGGAAGAAGTTGGCCGCACCCAGTCGGCTGTTTCCATGCAGGTCAAACGCCTGGAGGAACTGGTTGGTAAACCGCTGATTGCCCGGGTCGGGCGGAGCAATTCACTGACTTCGGACGGCCAGATGATGCTGGATTATGCCCGCCGGATGATCCAGTTGAACGACGAGGCGATGACGGTCTTCACCAAGCCGGAAATTACCGGTCATGTGCGCTTTGGCACACCGGATGACTATGCGGACCGCATCCTGCCCGACGTGATGGCGCGTTTTGCCCGCACCAATCCGAAAGTACAGGTGGATGTTGACTGCCAGGCGAGCCGCACCATGGTGGACATGGTGAAATCCGGTGACCTCGATCTGGCCATGATCACCTGTGAATGCGACATCGCCAATGCCCAGGTGATCCGTTCAGAACGGCTTTTGTGGGTGACCTCGGCACGCCATTCGGTGCATCGCGGCGAGATATTGCCAGTGGCCCTGTCGCAATACGGGTGTGCCTGGCGGCAGATGGCGCTGGACGGGCTTGAGGTAATCGGGCGTCCCTATCGGCTTGCCTATTCCAGTTCCAACTCGGTGGCGGTCAGCTCTGCCGTGCTTGCCGGACTGGCCATTGCCGCCATTCCTGAGATCTGCTTGCGGCCCGGCATGCGCATACTGACCGAAACAGAAGGCTTTCCGCCGCCGGGCATGTTCGACATCGGCCTGATCCGGTCATCCAAGACCAATGCGGCCATCGACAGCCTCGCCTGCCACATCGCCGACGCCATGTGCCAGCTCACACCTGCCGTGGCAGCCGAATGAACTGATTTAGTGCCATCAGACGGTTCTAGTTAAAGGGGAAAGGCTGCAGAGCAACATGGGTTCAAATGAACCCATGCCCTGATCCAGGCTCAGATCCGGCGGCTGGTGTCCATTATCAATCGCGGCGGCAGAGGAGTTGGTTCGCCTGCGACCTGCACTCCAATCTCAAGGTCGGAACGCCAGCGAACCACCACAGGCAGCAATTCCTCTTTGGATTCGATCAGCAGTTCAAATCTGTCAGGCACTGCGACATCACCCAATAGTCTCAGTTTCATTCCCGAGTTCGACTCATCGCGAATCTGGCAATTCACCTGATACCGGCGGTTATGGAAGACAACCTTGGCACTCCGCAGACACCGGTTTCGCAAGGTTTCTCTTTTTTGATCGAACGCGAGACCAATAGCCGGACCCGATTGGTCTTCGGGCTGGTTGACCTGTCCAGTGTCAGCGCTGGCCGGCGGCACCGGATGCGGCTGCTGCGGAACTGCGGTTGCTGTATCATCCTGCGGCTCTGACGGCACCAGGGCTGGCGGACTGCGCGGGTTGATACGATCCGTCAGCGCCCGCATGCGAGCAAGCAGGCTGTCAGGTTCGGAATTGACAAAGGACTGAGTCTCAGGCGGAGAAACCTGAACAGATTTCATAGGCTTCGTGTCTGGTTTTGTCATCAGCTGGGATGCTCCTCAAGCAACCAGCAAACAGGACTTCATGAAGCTTGCGTGGAACTGGAGATGACCAATTCGAGGCAGCCGGCAGATAACCGGGGATCAAGGCCGGATTGCCCTGCGCGATCATGTGGACCCGGCTATCCGGGCAGGATGAAACGTGGCGGTCCTTGTCGTCTCAACCTGCAAGATGATCAACAAGGTACCTGGTCAGACCCAGTCTCGGCGCGTTCTGGGGCCAGACGGCATAAATACCGATATCTTCTACATGCCAGTCAGGCAGGACATACTCCATCAGCCCGTCCCTGATGTCGCGCTCGGCAAGAAAATCCGGGACAAACGCCAGTCCGGTTCCTGCGCGGGCAAACTGATAAAGGGCATGCGCATCGTTCACGGCGATGCGGGAAGCCGGCTTCAGGGTAATGGCGGTGTGCCCGGCTTTTTCAAACTTCGTCCTGGTGGCTCTGACCGGAGAAAGCTCGAGCCAGTCCCACTCAGCCAAATCTTCCGGTGACGTTGGGTGTGGCCGCGAGATCAGATAGGATTTGGCGGCAACAAGGCGACGATCTACGCTGCCCAGTTTGCGGGCAACCAGTGCACTGTCCTCAAGCCAGCCCATTCGTATCGCCAGGTCAAAGCCATCCCCGATCAAACTCTTGCGGGTATCTGAAAAATCGATTGCTATCTGAACTTTTCTGTTGGCCAGCAAGAAACCGGCGATTTGCTCAACCAGCCGTGAATGCGCCAGGACCGCGGGCATTGTAATGCGCAGTTCTCCGGACGGTTCGCGGGTTTGATCAGACACAGACCGAAGGCCGGTTTCTGCCGCGTCAATCATGGCACGTGCAGATAACAGCAAACGTTCGCCGTCGCGGGTCAAAGACAAGGTGCGCGTTGATCGGTAGATCAGGGCTGTACCAAGGCCCTTCTCCAATTCCGATACCTGATGGCTGACCACGGACGGCGACAGATTCATGGCTCTTGCGGCGGCCCGGAACGAGCCGTGATCGATTGTCCTGACGAAAATCGCCATCTGGCGAAGTTGGTTTATCATGTCAAAATTCCGAACAGTGTAATTTTATTATTCTATATTATCATTGAATACACATTCGTCCATGCTCTGGAGGAAGGAAGCCGCGTCAAAAAAATTGACCGGTAGTTCCGGGAAACCAGGAGAACACAATGACTAAATTCAGAGTAATAATTGCTGCCCTTGCACTGCTGCTCAGCCCCATGACAAACGCTGTAATGGCAGACGACAAACCACTCGTTCAGACGTTTTATGACTATCTGAGCAATCCTGCATCCGATGCACACGCTGACGCCTTCAGATCAGCAACGACGGCAGGCTGGGGCAGCATTGGTGATTATTCAGGAAAAATCAAAACGCGCGATGCTTTCATTGGCCAGGTCGGCGGGTTCGGCAAACTGATACCCGACCTGACCTGGGCCGTGGAGGAAATGATCCAGGCAGGCGATCGCGTCGTGGTGCGCAGCCGGGCCACGGGAACTCCAGCCGGTCCATTGTTCGGCGTGGATGGCAAAGGCAAGAGCTTCGACATCCTGACGATTGATATCCACACAATCGAAGACGGTAAGATCGTTAAAACATATCATGTCGAGGACTGGGCCGGTGCATTGCGCCAGTTGAGCGCCAAGTAAACCTCACGTGCCGGCCGGGCAACGCTGTGCCCGGCCGCCATTCTCCAGACCGAGGACATCTCAAAATGTCAAAACGCTACTCCTTTGTGAAACCGCTGGGCGGAACCGACTACGAATGGTCAGCCGATCACACATATGTGAAAGTTTCCGCCCACGACACTGACGGTCACTTCACCTTGATGGAAGACAATCTGAAATCCACGTTTGCGCTTGGTCTTCACCGCCATGACCATCATGCGGAGACGTTTTACATTTTGGAGGGTAATCTGGACTTCCATGTAGACGGAGACTGGATAACCGCTGCGCCCGGCAGTTGCCTTCATATCCCGCCCGGGGTGCCGCACGCGTGTGTGGTGAACAAGGCGAGTGTTTGTGCGCGAATGCTGATGATCTTCCAGCCGGCAGGCTTTGATCTGTACCTTGCGGAACTTGGCAAATTGGACGAACAACAGCTCAATGACCCGCTCAAGATGGAGGAATTGGCTCGAGCGTACGATATTGTCAACCTGGGTGACGTTCCCGAGAGAGCCCGGACAGATATCAACCGGTAACCAGCGCACAACATGCTGATTGGGCAATGAACGGCCATTGAGCGTATTCGATTGAATGCCCGCAACCGGCATTTCGCAGCTGCTCAACAGCTGCAGGCCGATGGACGACCCGGCAACCCCAACCGATGCAGTTCGACTGACGAGACCCGTGATTTAAGGTGCGATTGTTGTCGGCCTGCTACTCGAGACATGTCATGGATGGATCGGAAGCCCCTGTTCCTGCAACCGGCAGTTGGTCGGATGTCAAGACAAGATTGCCAGCGCAGTGGACAAAGCCACATTGTGGTCAATATATTCATCTTGACTGAAGCTAAGGGGGGAGGCGTGATGCGGCTTCCACTATCAAGGGATGGCTCCTGAAGGTTCTTTCTCGCGCACGTGTAAAGTACACGAGTGACGAGTGAGGTGGTTGTGGGTTGTGTAAAGATGCAGTGTGATCCGAACAAGGACTACTTCGCGATACTGGGATTGTCTTCCGAGGCACATCCGGAGGTGGTCAAGGCGGCCCATCGGGCGCTGGCGAAAAAGTTTCACCCTGACCTCCACACAGGCGAAGACACCGAAGCCGAGAAGAGATTTCAGGAAATACAAGAAGCCTATGAAGTCCTTCGCGACGAGGACAAGCTCAAGCAATATATGGACCTGCGTGCGCAGGCCCAGATGCAGCAGCAACAACAGGCAACGCAGGCAGAACCCCATATACGCCCGAGAGTATACCTGAAGCTGGACGACAGATGGGATCATCTGGTTCGTCAGCATCCGGAGCTCAGCCAGCGCTATGCGAAATTCTGCTTTCTGTCCCACAAGCTTGGAAGGCAATACAAGCTGATCATCCTGGGGGCGCCGAATCCTGCTCGCTTCAAGCGCGTTGGAGCGAAGCTGGAACGGCAGTTCTACAGAAGGCACTTCTCCTACCACCGGAATCTGCAGACACTGGCCAAACGACTGGCTGCCAATCACAGACGGCATGCCGTTCGGATGCTGCAGGCGGAAATAAAGGGCAGGCGGCTTGTATCGAAACGCAGCAGGTCCGAAATACTGTGGCGCTACGAATCGCGATACCTGCAATCGTCAGCGGCACCGGTAAAAGCCGCCAACAGATCATCCCGACGCACCCGCGTTCAGCGCGGTGCGGCTCACCGGTTTTATCCAGGGCAACAACGCACCACTCTCAAGTCGAGCCGTAACCGGCCACTTGCATGGTTGTGCATGGGGATGGCAGTAGCTCTCGGCGCCCTTATCGTCGTCGGCCCGTTGCTGGCACCTGAAATCGGTCTGAACCAACAGGCTCAGGCTCAGGTCCAGAGCCTTGGACGGTCCAATTGTGTGATCACAACACCGCTGGCCACCTCCGCCGAACAACTCAACAAGGACGTCTGCTAAAAGCGGCAGGCCCGATGTTGGATTTCATGCTGCACAATTGATGTTGCCGTGTCGGCGTCAAGTAATCTGCCAGACCAGATCAGGCCGATCGCTCAGCTATGTCGGAGGGTTCAGCGCGGCACACACGGTTGCGGCCCGTATCCTTGGCCCGGTAAAGGGCAACATCAGCTGCCCGCAGCAGCTCCTGCGGGACATATCCGAATTCGGACGTTCCCGCGACACCGCATGACACTGTTACGCGGGGCAGCACACCTTCTCCATAACGGATAGAAAGGCCTGCAATGGCGGCCCGGATTGCCTCGGCCCGGTCTTCTGCGGCATCGGTTCCGGTGTCAGACAGCAGGACGGCAAATTCCTCACCGCCAAAGCGCGCCACCGTGTCTGTCGGCCTGACGGCCTCCAACAGCGCTTCCGAAATGGCGCACAACACTACATCGCCCGCATTGTGGCCGTGCACATCATTGAATGTCTTGAAGTTGTCGGCGTCCAGCGCGATCAATCCGACAGACTTCTTGTCCGAGCCGGATTTTTTCATGGTGTGATGCATCTGATTCATGAAATGGCGACGATTGTACAACCCGGTCAGCGGATCGCGGATCGATTGCTGTTCCAGTTCGTCACGCAGTTTTGCATTGGCAACAGCCAGGCTGATCTGCTCAGCGCATTGCAGCGCGAATGCCAGCACGGTTTCATCCAGGCAGTTTTCTTCCGAACTGTTCACCGCCGGAAACCTGATATGCAGCAGACCAACCGTATCGCCATGGGCCAGGATCGGAATGCAGACATAAGGCGGCACCTGCTCGCCATCTGGTCCGGCCTTGGCTGCATGGCTGCATGGGATGTTGGACAGGCCCTCACCATAACGCATCATGCGTCCGCGCCGCAGCGCCCAGCAGTCATCCGGCTGGATATGCTTGTGAAGCAGGTCGTCACGGTTCCACTGGCAGGCACCGTCGAGGACATCCCGGGAATTCGAATAGATATACAGTTCACCTTCGCTTGAGGGGAACATTTGCGGCATCAGCCGGTCAACGACGACAAACAATTCCTGCACGGTCTTGCAGCTTTGCAGCCATTCGCCCAGTTCAGACAATTGCCGGGCCTGCAGTTTGCGCGACCGTTCAGCCTCAAGCGATGCTTCTGCCCGTTCTGTCGCTTCTTCAGCAACATTCCTGGCCCTGTCCAGCTCGGTTTCACGCTGCTTGAGCTCGGTGATATCCAGCGCAATGCCGGCGCTGCCGCCAGATGACAGGCGGTACTTCATCACCCGGAAGTTCCCGTTGCCCTGATAACTACGCTCCACGGCTGCTCCGTCAGCATATTTTTGCGCCTTGACCCGCTCCGAGACCGCCGCCTCGAGTTCCCCGGCAGATACCTTGCCGGCAAGCTCTCTGCGCACCAGATCCGCGTAAAACAGGTCAATTCTCTTGTCTTTGGCGTGAAGACGCAGTTCAGCCAGGCCGGGGTGCAGGCGTTCGTAGGCCGGGTTTGCGGCAATGAGCCGGTCTTGTTCATCGTAAACGCAGTAGGCCATCGGACTTTTATCCAGGGCCTCAAGAAGAATGTGATATTCCGACAGCAACCGTTTAAGCGCCGACCGGTCAGACATCAGACTGTCAACCTGAGCATCTTCACTTGTCTGATCTGATGACGTCTGATCGAATGAACTACTCAGCTCATCAACCATTGCGCGCAGGTGATTGGTATCAGTCACGGGTCACAACCTCCGGGATTTGAGATTGTGGATAACACATAGATACTACCAAGACCTTATTTGAATACTGAAAGATACCGACAAACCTTAATTACATTCCAGTTTTACTGAATATAGGCTGGGTAATTTAAGGCAACTGGGCCGGACCCGGTGTTCATTTCTGAATGCCGGGGTTTTTGTTTGTGTGGATGCATTTACCTGGCCGTGAGGAGCAGCGGATCAGGCGCTGACGGCGTCATGGTCCACGCGCGCAATGTCATCGACGCCGGAATGCATCGAGAATGTCAGCCAGCGGCGGAATGTCTGGACCAGTCTTCGATCACCGCTCAGGAAGATGTGACCGTCTTCGACATCGCGTTCAAATGACCGGCGGCCGAGATAAGCCCCTGTAAATACCCTGACTTGTGTTTCAACGTACAGATCGACGTCAAACCCGGGATCGCTTGCACACAACTCGACCGTTTCACCCGGCCTGGTGATGACCCAGTAGGTCGAGGCAGGCGATGTCGCATCAGAAAAGTTGAAGCGCATGACCGTTCGCCGGGGCGGCAGTGCATCGACGTCAATCTGGCGCCTGATGTTCCACATGAGCAAATCGGCATCGCGGTCCTCCAGGGCGATCTCCGCGGTAATGTGGCGTTGCGCCCAAGACGCAAGGCCCTTGAGAATGTCATCGAGTTCCGCAGCCTTTTCGGTGCGGATATAGTCGATATTGCCGGTGGCCGCATCTTCGATCCGTTGCAGCAGTCCGTTTTCCTGCATTTCCTTCAGGCGTCTGGCCAGGAGTGTAGGTGAGATGCCGGGAAGTCCCCTCTTGATTTCGTTGAAGCGCGTGGAGCCCCCCCAAAGCTCGCCCAGGATCTGGATGGTCCAGCGCGGCAGCAGCACTTCACACGCCTTGGAGGTCGGGCAGTAAAGACCAAATGGTTTCGTCGTCATGGCAATGCTCCACACGAAATTGAGCCTGCCGAGAGCCTATGCCGATGGCCGATTTCTGGCCAGTACAGTTTGTGTACCGAGGCTGGTTCACTTTCTACACTGCCGGCAAGAATGTGATGCGTGGCAGTTTGAATGCGTCAACTCGCACACGCACCAAACAAGGGAGTTCGCCGGATGATCTTCATTCGCCAAGCATACGATATTCGCGAAAAACCGGAACCCGGTTATTGCAGGGTCCTTGCACGCCCTTGACCAACACTTTGCCGATCTTTCACATATCAGGAACAAGAGGATCAAGACATGCCGACTGCAAAGAAACTGAACGGAACCCTGAAGGCTTTCATCGAGAAGCAATCCGTCTTCTTCGTGGCCACCGCGGATGTGACCGGGCGGGTGAATGTATCGCCCAAAGGCATGGATACGCTGCGGATCGAGGGCGACAACCGCATTGTCTGGCTCAATCTCAGCGGCAGCGGCAACGAAACCGCAGCACACGTGCGCGCCACAGGCCGCATGACGCTGATGTTCTGCGCTTTCGAGGGCAATCCCCTGATCCTGCGTGTCTATGGTCAGGCCACGACATACCATCCGCGTGATGCGGAATGGGGCGGGTTGCTCGGCGATTTCCCCAAGCTGGGAGGCAGCCGCCAGATTTTCGACCTGAATATAGACCTGGTGCAGACCTCATGCGGCACCGGCGTGCCCGTCATGGAATTTCGCAGGTCGCGCGGTGAAGTGGAACTTGAGCCGTACTACGACGACATGGGCAGTGACGGTGTAAAGGACTACTGGCAGCGCAAGAACACAAAAACTATCGATGGCAAGCCGACGGGGATATTCGAGGACTGAGCGGCTGCTAGTCCGAAATTGCAACTACATCAATTGCAATCCGGCAATTTTCGTTACCCAGGCCCGCGACCGGCAAGCCGGTGGAGGCCGGGCCCGGGTTTGCGTGGAAGCCGTGGCGCACTTTCATGTTGCCGTGCAGTTCTTCTTCCGATGCGCCGCCGGTGTAATGGGCCGTCAGCTTGACCACGTCGGCAAAGCTCGCTCCTGCAGCCCGCAGACCGGTATCCAGGCCCTGCATGATATCCGATGTCTGACCGACCAGGTCGAGGTGCGGGTCTGCGCATGTGCCCATGCCCCAGATCATCGATCCTGATGTCTTCAGGGTCAGACGCACGCCGTTATCGGTGTTTACGTCAGAATGGACAGTGACGGGTTGCTTGCTGAATGACAGACTGGCTGCGACGACCGGCATTGCCGGTTCTGCCAGCCGGACCAGCGCATCGGGGTTGGTCACGAACCGCTGCTGTTGCAGGGCGCGCGCAACATGCGTGGTATCGGCTCCGCCGACCATCCAGACATCGGCAAGCAAATCCTCCTGCTCCAATCCCTGCCGGTTCAGTTCTGCGGCAATGAGACCAGCCGCGTCTGATGCCGAGCGACCGGCCAGCGAGGCACTGGCATAGGCCCAGACCTGATCGCCGGCATCAACCAGGTCCAGCCGGACGCCATCTGCCCTACATGGCGCACGCACCTGCAGGTTACCGGCAGCGAAAACATCGACCTCGATCAGCATGCCGTCATAGTAGAAATGCGGCACCGGGATCAGCACGATGAGCGGGCCATGGTCAAACCGCGCTGAGATCAAGGCCAGTGCACCGGCGGCCTCACGCTCGGTCTTAGCGGCAAAATAGACATGCAGCTTGCCGACAGATGATGACGTGAAACCGGCCCGCGCCATGACGGTTTCGATCATGGCGCACACGAATTCTGCCTGGGCCAGCAGGTCTCCGGGTGCGTAAACGGCACCTGTGTCAGTTAGCGGGCACTGGCCGCAGGTCCAGCCCAGGTCGCCATCGCGCACTGCCGTTGAAACCGGCACGTCGACCCGCATGGCAAATACGTCAAACGGAACATAAGAACGCTTAACCATATGAGCTTTCTATCTTCCCGGCGGCACCACCTCATAGCCCTTTTCCTCAGGCTCTTCGTCGATGAGATCATCCGGGAAACCATCGGCCAGGACGGACAGGCCGGTCGCCTCTTCCAGACGCCTGATGATATCGTCTGAATTGGCGCGCTCGCCATAGCGCTTCTGACCGTCCTTCATGATGTCGATGATCATCGGAGAGATTTCCAGCGGCACGTTGTTGCGCTCCGCAATGGTCTGGAACAGGCCGATATCCTTCAACACCAGGTCGATGGTGAAATTCACATCGCGAGATCCGTTCAGAATCAACTGGCTTTCGGTCTCGTGCACGAACGAGGTGCCCGATGAAATCTTCATCGCTTCATAAGTGGTTGCCAGGTCCATGCCGGCCGCCTTCATGGTGACCAGCGCTTCGCAGCAGGTGAGCAGGTTTGCCGTCGCCAGGTAGTTGGTCATCACCTTCAGCGTGGAAGCCGACCCCAACGGACCGGTATGCAGCACCCGGCGGCCCAGAACGGTGGTGAGCGGCAGGATCTTTTCGAAAGTGTCGCGCTCGCAGCCCGCGAATATCGAAATGTTGCCTGTATCAGCGCGATGGCAGCCACCCGATACAGGGCAGTCCACCGGTTCCGCACCCTTGGCCTTGACCTTCGCGCCCAGGCGTTTGACTTCCGCCTCGTCGGTGGTCGACATCTCCATCCAGATCTTGCCGGGCGACAGGCCG
>CALHUA010000199.1 GCA_938039915.1 uncultured Anderseniella sp. | reverse complement strand
CTGTTCATCTGCCGGCAGAAAGTGGCAGGTGACGCCGGCGCTTTCGTAGGCGTCGACCATTTCGCGATGCTGGCGCATGGCAAGCTGCTTGTCGAACCTCAGGCCACGCCGCAGCGTGTCGCGGACCAGTGACGACCAGGCGGCATTTTCCAGTCCGAGCCAGCGGAAGGTCTCGGCTGGCCCCAGCAGCACGTCGCGCAGGATGCCGGTTTCGGATTTCAGGTACCAGTCCGACATTTCAGGCGTGCCGCCACCCTCTACACGGGCACGCAAGGGGGAAACGTCTTTGGTCATGGCAGCACTCCTTCAAGCCGGGAACGATGAATGAAAAGCAGCATGAGGTGACAAAAATTTTCACACAAGTGAAATTCAGAGCTTAATTGATGACAAGATTTACCCGTTAAGCTCTATTTTGCGGCGATTGCCGCACCATCTTCCAGCAGCGCTGTGATCTCGGCATCTGAAAGCCCTGCCTCTTTCAAAACGTCAGACGTGTGCTGCCCGAGCCGCGGTCCTCCCCTGCGATACTCCGGCGGGGTGCCGCTGAACCGGGCCGGTGTCCGGGTCTGGCGCAGCGGCCCTGCCTCGGGATGGTCATGTTCAACAATGAGATTATTGGCTTGGATTTGCGGGTGCCGGATCATCTCACTGCGCGTCATGACCGGGGCATGGGGCACGTCAAACTCGTTCAGCCGGTCAATCCACTCCCGGCTGGTGCGCTGCTTGAGGGCTTCCTGCGTCATGGCCAGCCGGTCGTTCTTGAATTCCTCCAGCCCGGCTGATGTCAGAAAGCGGTCATCGGTTTTCCACTCAGGATGGTCGCAGGCATCGGCCAGTTTTTCCCAGTCCACCCGCCGGAACGCCGCCACCGAAATATAACCATCGGATGTCTCATAGATCAGGTCGATAAAACTCTGGGCAGTTTCTGTCTCCAGTTCATCGCCGATGAAGGTATGGCCACCCATGTCGGACGACCACAGGAAGTGCACGACCGTGTCCAGCATGGAGAGTTGAATGTGCTGGCCCGTGCCGGTGCGCTCACGGGCAAACAGTGCTGCACTTATGGCCTGTGCAACGGTGAAACTGGTCAGCTTGTCTGGCACTATGGTGCGCACTAGGGCAGGGCGCACGTCATCGGATCCCGCCTGTATGGTTGTCAGTCCCGACAGCGATTGCACCAGCGGGTCAAATACCGGCTTGTGGGCATAGGGTCCGTATTCACCGAAACCGCTGATTGACGCGTAGATGATGTCGGGTTTCAGGGCCCTGGCATCCTCGTAACCGATACCGAGGCGATCAACCACCCCGGGACGGAAGTTCTGCAGAACCACGTCGGCGATAGAGATCAACCGTTTCAGGGCGTCTTTGCCTTTCGGCTTCTTCAGGTCGAGAACGATGGAGCGCTTGTTGCGGTTGTTGTTCAGAAACGATGCGGAAAACCCGCCTCTGCGCGTGGCCACGGCGCGCGTCGAATCGCCGGAGGGGCTTTCAACCTTGATGACGTCAGCCCCCTGATCAGCCAGTATCATCCCGCCAAGCGGCCCGGAAACCATATTGCTCAGGTCCAGAATACGAACACCATCCAGCGGTCCGGCCATTGTGGTCTCCCAGTTGAAGTCAAAGAAATCTGCAAACGCGGCGACTTTTAGCACGAAGTTTGCCAGCGCTGTAGATTACATCACCCTGAGAACTTCCAGGACACACAACCAGGTCTGACCAGTTGGTTGTGCACTGTGAATTGACAGCAGGGCCGGAATTTCATTGGGTCTGTAAATGGAATATTGATATTTGTATACAATATGTATATTACTCTTCTCATCAGAGGAAGACCGATATGAAGATCAATAAAAAACAGGCGTGTCAGGCTGACTTGAGGCAACGCATTTTAACCCTCGATATTGAACCAGGCTCCGTGCTGGATGAAACCGTGCTTTCCCGGCAGTACGAACTGTCCAGAACGCCGCTGCGTGAAGTGTTTCAGCGTCTGGCAGGTGAGGGCTACCTCACACTGGAAGAAAACCGCGGCGCCAAGGTCTCGTCAATGGATATTGCCAGCATGCGGAACTTTTTCCAGTCCGCGCCGCTGATTTACGCTGCTGTCGGCAGGCTGGCCGCTGAAAATGCCTCTCCCCGGCAGGTTACCGCGCTCAAGAACGCCCAGCACTTGTTTTGCGAAGCCGGTGAAAACAATGATGTGTTCGGCATGGCTATGTACAACCATTCCTTCCATCACATGATCGGTGAAATGGCTGGCAATGCCTACCTGACCCCGAGCCTCAGTCGCCTGCTGATCGACCACACCAGAATGAGCCAGTTGTTCTACAACCCGAAGAATGACCAAGAGCAGCAACTGATATGGACTGCGTGCGAGCAGCACGACCGGATGATTGAGGCAATCGAGAAGCGCGAACCTGCATTGGTTGTCGAACTGACCCTGGAGCACTGGGACCTGTCGCGTGGCAGGATGGAGAAGTATGTACGCCCGGACCCATTGCCAACGGAATTCGACCTGGGCTTGTCCGAGGGCAAGAAGCATGCGCTTTGAAGGCATCTACACGCCGCTCGTCACGCCGTACAACGCTGATTTTTCGATCAACAGGAAAGCGTTCGGCGAGGCAATCGAGCATCTGATCGATTGCGGTGTTCACGGCATCATAGTCGCCGGTACAACCGGAGAGTACTATGCGCAGTCAACCGAAGAGCGTATCGAGCTTATGGGACGTGCCCGCCAGATCATCGGGTCCCGCGTCCCGTTGATCGTCGGTACCGGCGCCATCCGAACTGAAGACAGCATCATTTTTGCCGAGGCCGCCTGCAAGATAAAGGCTGATGCCCTGCTGATTGCAACGCCGCCTTATGCCTATCCGACCGGGCGGGAAATTGCCCTGCATGCACTGGCTATCGACCGGGCGGCCAACCTGCCGGCCATGTTGTACAATTATCCCGGCCGCATGTCGGTCAACATGGATGAGGAAACCCTGGACCGGCTGGGCCGGTCCCCGAATTTCTGTGCCATCAAGGAAAGCTCCGGCGATCCCAACAGACTGCATATGCTGGCGCGTGACTACCCGCATATCCAGTTGTCGTGCGGGATGGATGACCAGGCGTTGGAATTTTTTGCTTGGGGAGCAAGGTCCTGGGTATGTGCCGGGTCAAACTTTGCCCCCGAGGCCCACCTTGCCCTGTACAAGGCCTGCGTCCTTGAGGGTGATTTCACCAAGGGCCGCGCCATCATGTCCGCCATGCTGCCATTGATGCGGGTGCTGGAGCAGGGTGGCAAGTTCGTGCAGTGCATCAAGCACGGCCTCACCTTGCGCGGCATCGACTGCGGTCCGCCGCGCCGCCCGCTGCAACCCCTGAACAAGGATGACAAGCGCGAGCTGGCTGAAGTGATTGCCACCATGGACACCGCCATTGCGGCGATTTGCGAAGGAAGCGTGAGATGAGCGATCTTCTGACCCGTGCAGAATATGCCGCCATTGCAGCGGCGATGGAGTTTCCCGGAGCGGCTTTCATCGATGGCAAATACCGCGCCGGGCGCGGGGCGAAACTCAAAACCCTCAATCCGGCCACCGGCAAAGTGATTTGCGAAATTGCCGCCTGCAATGAAGCCGACGTTGACCTTGCCGTGTCTAAGGCGCGTGAAGCCTTCGACCAGGGGCACTGGGCCAAACTGCACCCGGGCGAACGCAAGGATGTACTGATCCGGCTGTGCAAGCTGATCACCCGCAACCGCCGTGAACTGGCGGTCATGGAGAGCCTCGATAGCGGCAAGCCCGTTCGCGACTGTGAACTGATTGATATCCCCGAAACCATCCACACCATCAAGTGGCATGCCGAGGCCGCCGACAAGCTGTACGATCAGACAGCACCTGGCGGAGATGATGCCATTTCCATGATCGTGCGCGAACCGGTCGGCGTGGTGGCCGCAGTTCTGCCCTGGAATTTTCCACTGCTCATGCTGGCCTGGAAGATCGGACCTGCTCTTGCCGCCGGTAACTCGGTGATAGTCAAGCCCGCCGAGCAAACCTCGCTGACCGCGCTTCGCGTGGCCGAACTGGCGGCCGAGGCGGGCATTCCGCGCGGCGTGTTGCAGGTGCTGCCGGGTGAGGGTCCTGCCGTCGGCGCATCGCTGGGTCTGCACGCAGGTATAGACATGGTCAGCTTCACCGGATCGACCGAAACCGGCAAACGTTTTCTACGCTATTCCGCCGATAGCAATCTCAAGAAGGTTGTTCTGGAATGTGGCGGCAAGAACCCGGCAATCGTGCTCGATGACGCCGAACATCTCGATCTGGTAGCGGAACATATCGTCAATGCCGCGTTCTGGAACATGGGCGAGAACTGTTCGGCCAACTCACGCCTGATCGTACATGAGGCAGTCAAAAAACCGCTTCTGAAGCATGTTCTGGCGCGAATACGTGACTGGAAAACCGGCGATCCGCTTGATCCGCAGAACCATCTCGGTGCCCTGATCGACAAGGCCCATTGCAAAAAGGTGGCGAGCTATCTCAAATCCGCAAGGGGCAAGCTGCTGGCCGGCGGTGAGGTCGACGGAAACTTTGTCGCACCGACGATCTTTGATGAGGTAAAGCGCGGCGACAAGCTGGCGCGTGAGGAAATATTCGGCCCGGTCCTGGCGGTCATCACGGTTCGCTCGTTCGATGAGGCTGTCGCGGTTGCCAATGACACCGACTATGGCCTGACCGCCAGCGTCTTTACTGCCAACGGCAGGACTGCCCTGCGAGCCGCCCGGTCCATCCGCGCCGGCACCGTAACTGTCAATTGCTACGGCGAGGGCGATATCTCGACACCGTTCGGCGGTTACAAGCAGTCCGGTTTCGGTGGCCGCGACAACGGTATTCATGCCCACGACCAGTACACCGAACTCAAGACCATATGGGTTGATCTCGGCGATCCGGCTGCAGGAGACAATGTAGCATGAACACGGTGGGCGACGCCCCCGGCACCCGCCGCGGCGGGCGCGGCTCAAGGCGTGAACTGCGCAGTGCAATCAACACGACCATGCTGCCGGCCCTGAAGCGCAAACTGCCGCTGGTCGAGCCGATGGATGACGCTCAGATCGAGCGGATTGACCGGGCATCGATGGACATTCTCGAGGATGTCGGTGTCATCTTCCGAGACCCGCAGGCCATTGCCGACTGGAAGTCCGTGGGCGCGGATGTGCGCGATGATGATCGGGTCCACCTTGATCGTGGCCTGGTCAGAGATCTGATAAAGTCAATTCCCGAGAGTTTCATCTATCATGCCCGCAACCCTGCGAACAATCTGCCGTTCGGCAAGGATCATTCGATCTTTGTTCCGATGACCGGCGCACCGTACCTGCGCGACCTGGAAGATCGCAGGCGTGGCCCGACGCTGGATGACCTGGCCAGTTTCCACAAGCTGTCACACATGCTGCCGGCCATACACTCCTCGGCACACCATATTGTCGAACCGATGGATCATGTAGTGGCACACCGGCATTTGCGCATCACCTATTCATCCATGAAACATTCCGACAAGACATTCATGGGCATGACCACCAGCCCGAAGAACGCTGAAGATGTGATGGACATGTGCGCCATCCTGTTCGGTGAAGAGTTCATGGAAACCCATGCCGTGGTCACTGGCAACTGCAACGGCAATTCGCCGCTGGTCTGGGATGAAACCATGCTGGGTGCCATGCGCGCGTTCTGCCGGCGTAACCAGCCGGTGCTGTGCTCGCCGTTCGTGCTGGGCGGCGCCAATACCCCGGCCTCTACTGCCGCATCGGTGGCACAGCTCAACGCGGAGGCGCTGTCGGCCCTTGCCTATACGCAGGTTGTCCGCAAAGGCTGTCCGGCGATCTATGGCCACTACCTGTCCACCGTGTCCATGAGGTCCGGTGCGCCGATGGCGGGCACACCGGAAATCAGCCTGATGAACTTCATGATCGGGCAGATGGCGAGATATTATAAGGTGCCGTGGCGCACTTCGAACACGCTGGGCGGCGCCAAGACGTTTGACGCGCAAGCCGGCTATGAAAGTGCATCCACCATGATGGCGACCCTGATGGCCGGCGCCAACTATGTCTGGCATTCGGCCGGATGGAACGAAGCCGGCATGCATTGTTCGATGGCCAAGTTCGTCGTTGACGCCGAGCAGTGCGCAATGGGCTACCGGATGGCTGAAGGTGTGAAGTGGGACGATTTCGATGAGGCACTGTCTGCCGTGCGTGATATCGGCCCTGGCGGCCATTACCTTGGCCACCCGCATACCCAGGCCAATTTTCAGGAGGCGTTCTTCATGCCTGAATTGTTCGACAACAACTCCATTGAACAATGGATCGCAGATGGATCGCAGGAGATAACCGAGCGCGCCTTGAAGCATGTTCACAAGCTGCTGGCGTCCTATGAAGAACCAAAGCTTGACGACGCAGCCGATGAAGCATTGCGCGATTACATTGCAAGACGCGAACGCGAAATTCCGGCTGTTGATGCTCTCAACAATGAGCACTAGTGACGATGACCGCTATCAGAGTGACCTGTCAGGCCCGTGATCCCGGTCCTCCGGCCTGGGATGCGATCCTGTCGCCGGCTCCGGCCTTTCCGGTACTGGAAGATAACGTCGTTGCCGACTGGCTGGTGATCGGTGCAGGATTTGCCGGTCTGGCGGCAGCCAGGCGCCTGCGGCAACTGCATCCCAAAGCGTCAATTGTGCTGCTTGAAGCGCGCCGCATTGCCGAAGGTCCCGTCGGCCGCAATTCCGGCTTCATGATCGATCTGCCGCATAATCTGGCATCCGATGACTATGCGGGTGCACCGGATTCAGACCGGATGCAGACCGCCATGAACCGATCAGCCATCAGCTTTGCCCGCGATGCTGCCAGTGAATATGAAATGGGTGGTGAGGCATTCGTTGTCAGCGGCAAGACCAATGTTGCTGCTTCGGCTAAGGGCATGCGGCACAATCTGGCTTACGCAAAACACCTCGGTACGCTGGGTGAAGCTCACGAGATTCTGGATCATCGCCAGATGCGGGAAATTTGCGGTTCAGACTATTATCGCGGCGGGCTCTATACGCCCGGGACCGCGATGTTGCAGCCCGCCCTGTTTGCACGCGGTATGGCACAGGGGCTTGTGTCGCAAGGCGTAAAGGTTTTCGAGAATTCACCTGTTGTGGCATTGGAGCGCTCAGCAGGTGCCTGGAGCGCAAAAGCCAGCACCGCCTCGGTGCAGTCACCGAAGGTCATTCTGGCGGTGAATGGACATGTGGAAAGCTTCGGGTTTTTCAAACGACGGTTGATGCATATCTGCCTGTACGCATCAATGACAAGGCCGCTGAGTGAGGATGAACAGCGCAGGCTGGGAGGTGAGCGCCTGTGGGCATTTACGCCGGCTGATCCCATGGGCACCACAGTCAGGAAAATAGCAGGCACCGGCGGGCCCCGCATTGTCGTGCGCAATCGCTTCACCTGGAACCCGGCCCGGTGTGCTGAAGAAGCGGGACTGAAAACCATTGGCAGGGCCCACGAAAAAACCTTTCATGCCCGGTTTGCGATGCTTGGTGATGTGGATATGGAGCATAGCTGGGGCGGATTTCTGTGTCTCAGCCGCAACAATGTCGCTGCATTTGGCGAAGTGGACGAGGGGCTGTTCTCTGCGTGTTGCCAGAACGGGCTTGGCGCTGCCAGGGGCACCTTGTCCGGCATGCTTGCGGCGGACCAGGCAAGCGGCAATGAGACCGATCATCTGCGCTACATGCTTGCTCAACCACAACCGGGCCGACTGCCGCCGGAACCGGTTGCATCGATCGGCGCCAATGCTGTCATGAGGTGGGGGGAGTTCAGGGCAGGCTCAGAGTTGTAATCCGGCTGCCGGCGCATGGTCTCGCAGAAGTTGTCCGGTCGCGACAGCGAAAGATGCTTTCCGGGTATGAATATCCTGAAATATCCGCGAAAACATTCGAAATCGTGGCGTTACGCCATTGAATTATGTATACAAATTGTATTATCGTATTGGGTTCCATGAGCTGGGACGACACATACATGTGGCAGGTTCAGATCAGGGATTGAAAGAAAAACACATAAATGAAAACGGGTGGAAATTGAAATGGATGATAAAACACTGCTGAGCCGGATCCTCGGCGAAGGCCGCACGACCAGGCGTGAGTTCATGGTCGGCGCGACCGCCATGGGTCTCAGCATTGCTGCAGCTTCAAACATGTGGACAGAAGCGCGTGCGTCAGAACCGAAACGCGGCGGGCATATGAAGGCCGGACTGAATGACAGCAACACAACAGACTCGCTCGATCCTGCAAGCTTCAACGCGACTGGCATGATCTGCATAAGCCGGGCATTTCGCGACAGCCTTGTAGAAGTTGGGCAGGACAATTCCGCGGCCCCCGGTCTTGCCGAGAGCTGGGAGTCCTCAGCGGACGCCAAGACCTGGCGCTTCAAGCTGCGCAACGGCGTTACGTTCTCCAATGGCAAGTCGCTGACGACCGAAGATGTCATCAACTCGATCAATGTGCATCGTGGTGAAGACTCGAAGTCCGGCGCCAAGGGTGTGTTCGCCGGCATCACCGACGTAACCGCCGACGGCAAGGATGTGGTCGTGGTTGCACTGGCCGAAGCCAATGCATCCTTCCCGTACCTGATGACGGATTACCACATGAACGTGGTGCCGACGAAGGACGGCAAGGCAGACGTGACCTCGACCGACGGCACCGGTTGTTACCTGTTGAAGGAATTCGATCCAGGTGTCCGGGCCACGTTCGAGAAGAACCCCAATGCCTGGCAGGGCTCTGATTTCGGCTTCGTCGACAGTTGTGAAATCACCACCATCCTGGACGACACGGCACGCCAGACCGCATTGAGCACGCAGAATGTGGACATCATCAACCGCCCGGCCCTGAAAACCGTCGGGCTGCTGCAGCGCCTGCCGCATGTCAATGTGATTGCAGTGAAGTCGAACCTGGCGTTCACCCATCCCATGCGCATGGATGTGAAGCCATTTGACAACATTGATTTCCGTCAGGCCCTGAAGCACGCTTTGCCAAGGCAGGAGTTTGTTGACAAGATCCTGTTCGGTTACGGTTCGGTCGGCAATGATCAGCCGCTGGGCCCGGCCTTCGCTTCCTATGACGGTGAGCTGCAGACCGAGTACGATCTCGACAAGGCCAAGTCGCTGCTGAAGAAGGCCGGCATGGAAGGCATCAAGATCGACATGCACTCTGCCGAAACCGCCTATGGCGGCGCGCTTGATGCAGCCCAGCTGTTTGCCGAGCATTTTGCCAAGATCGGCGTCGAACTGAATGTTATCCGGGAAGCCAAGGACGGCTACTGGAACAACATCTGGAACAACAAGCCGTTCTGCTCGTGCTACTGGGGTGCCCGTCCGGTTGAGGACATGATCCTGTCGATCGCCTATCTCAGCGATGCACCCTGGAACGACACCGTCATCAAGATGGACAAGGTCGACCAGCTTGTGAAAGCAGCCCGCGGTGAACTGGATGATGCCAAGCGCAACGCCATGTACAAGGATGTGCAGATGCTCATTTCCAGGGACGGCGGCACGCTGATACCGGCATTTGGCCAGGACGTTGCAGCAACCAACAAGAAGGTTGGCATCGGTCCGAAGATCGGCGGCGGCTGGGAGATGGACGGCGGCCACTTCGTGAAACGCTGGTGGCTGAATGCCTGATTGCCGCACAGGCTATCAGATGGTTTGACAATCATTGGAGCGGTTCCCTCGGGAGCCGCTTTATTCCGCTCTCGCAAGCAGCCTTCGGCTGCGCTCCGCTAGGGCGCACTTCGTGCGGTGGCCGGTCGGCCTTGCCTCAACGCTGACGCGTTTCGGATGGGAATTTATCACTACTGTCATCCCCGTGAAAACGGGGATTCAATGCCAGTACGTGCGATGTACGCTGTTGGGGCTGGATTACCGCTTTCGCGGGAATGACGACGGTAAGAGCGGTCGTTCAGGTGCTGGGAGTGATTTCCAGAGCGCTCGCGCAAGAAGGTTTGACGCACCGCTAGTGCACGTCATACAAATCCTACATGTCTCAACCGGCAACACGAGAATTGCCGAACTCCAAGGGGAAGCCGGACGTGAAAATCACCCGCATTTCAATCTACCAGGTCGACCTGCCCATGACGGAAGGCTCGTACAGCTGGTCGACCCAGTCGTTTTCAGCTTTTGACAGCACCGTGATTGCCATTGAAACCGACGAAGGTATTACCGGTTATGGCGAAACCTGCCCGCTTGGCCCGTCTTACCTGGCAGCCTATGCAGAAGGCGCACGCGCCGGCATCGCCAAGATCGCACCGGACCTGATCGGCGAAGACCCGACCGAGCTGGAGTGCATCAATGACCGCATGGACCTGCTGCTGAAAGGTCACCCTTATGTCAAATCCGCCATCGACATGGCGTGCTGGGATATTTTCGGCAAGTCGGTCGGCAAGCCGGTATATTCTCTTCTCGGTGGCAAGCGCCAGGACGAGGTCAAACTGTTCAAGGTGATTTCGCGCACTGACCCGGATGTCATGGCGGCACGTGTCGGCGAATATCGCGAGCTTGGATTCAGCCAGTTCCAGATGAAGGTCGGTGAAGACCCGACAACCGATATTGAGCGTTTCAGGAAAGTGGCAGCAGCGATGCAGCCCGGCGAAGTGATGGATGCCGATGCCAATACCGGCTGGCGCCAGCATGATGCCATCCGTGTCGTCGATGCGGTTCGCCCGCTGGCAAGAGAGCACGACATCCGACTTTACATCGAACAACCGTGCCTGACCTACGAAGAATGCCTGGTGGTGCGCCAGCATACCGACCTGCCGATGATCCTGGATGAGTGCATGGAAAGTCTCAACGTGCTGATCAGAGGTTACAACGACCGGGCCATGGACCTGATCAACCTGAAGATCAACCGCATGGGCGGACTGACCCGCTCCCGCCAGGTGCGCGATCTTTGCATTTCGCTGGGCATTGTCATGACCATTGAGGACAGTTGGGGCGGTGAGATTGCCACGTCGGCCATTGCCCATCTGGCCCAGTCAACGCCGGCAGGCTTTCACTTCCAGTCATCGGCGTTCCATGACTATCACACGGTGGCCATCGCAACCGGCGGACCCGTTGTGACAGGTGGCTTCATGCAGGCGCCCGATGCTCCGGGATTGGGCGTCGAACCGGTCATGGATGTTCTCGGCGAGCCGTTGTTCACAACCTGAATGGTGTTACAGCGTCGCGATAGCGCTGCTGAGGCAATACAGATTCAGTTGAACCGGTATTGCCCCGGCGAATTGCGGTAACTCAAAAAAGGCTCTAGCTCTGAACGCCTGCGGCATACCAGTCCATCTTGAGCATTTCCTCGTCGGTTGCCTTGGCACCGGCAGCGTATTTCTCCTCACCCTTCTGATCCTTGATCGGGCCGGTGA
>CALHUA010000198.1 GCA_938039915.1 uncultured Anderseniella sp. | reverse complement strand
CTGCCAGAGTGGCCGGATTTGACTCCATCAAAAGGGTCAATAGTCAGTTCCTTTGGTATAAGTGCGGCATGGCTGAAACCGATGCCGTCGAAAGTTCAACAAACATTCATTCCGGCAACAATACCGTCATCTGGAACAAAGGCGGCGATTTCTCGCCGCCTATGTCCGGGCATCATCAACATGCCCATATCATCAATGTTGTCGCCAGGAACCGCCAAGCGGTTCCTAGCTATTTCATGTCGATCTTTACGAGCCGGAACCGGGATAGGCCTTACCCCATCCCCAGGCGCCGGAACCAAAGCCGCGGCCAACCACACGCTCGCGGTAGATGTTGGCAACCTGGTCACCATCACCTGCCAGCAATGCCTTGGTCGAGCACATTTCCGCACAAAGCGGCAACTTGCCCTCGGCCAGACGGTTGCGGCCGTACTTCTTGAACTCCTTATCGGAGTTGGCTTCCTCGGGGCCACCCGCGCAGAAGGTACACTTGTCCATCTTGCCGCGTGAGCCGAAATTGCCAACCTGCGGGAACTGCGGCGCGCCAAACGGGCACGCGTAGAAGCAGTAACCACAACCGATGCAGAGGTCTTTGTTGTGCAGAACCACGCCCTCGGCAGACTGGTAGAAACAGTCAACCGGGCACACGGCCATGCAAGGTGCATCCGAACAGTGCATGCAAGCCACCGAGATCGAGCGTTCACCGGGCTTGCCGTCATTGATGGTGACGACACGGCGGCGGTTCACACCCCACGGAACTTCATGTTCGTTCTTACACGCGGTGACACAGGCGTTGCACTCGATGCAACGTTCAGCATCACACAGGAACTTCATGCGAGCCATTCTGTATCCTCCTTATGCTTTTGCAATTTTGCAGAGAGTGGTCTTGGACTCCTGCATCTGAGTGACTGAATCATAGCCATAGGTCTGCGCCGTATTGGTCGCTTCGCCCAGGACATACGGATCAGAACCCGCAGGATAATTGGCCCGCAGGTCTTCGCCCTGCATGTGGCCACCAAAGTGGAACGGCATGAAGGCAACGCCCCTGCCGACCCGCTCGGTCACCATGGCCATTACCTTGACCTTGCCCTTTTCAGGGCCCTCCACCCAGACCGTATCTCCGTTCCTGATACCAAGATCGTTGGCATCAACCGGATTGATCTCGACGAACATGTCCTGCTGCAATTCCGCAAGCCACGGGTTGGAACGTGTCTCGTCCCCACCACCTTCATATTCCACGAGGCGACCCGATGTCAGAATGATCGGATACTCTTTCGAGAAATCGTTCTTCTGAATCGACTCGAACATGGTTGGAAGACGATGCATCTTCCGGTCCTTGAAGGTTGAGTATTTGGGCAGAAGATCACGACGCGGTGTGTACAGCGGTTCGCGATGCAACGGCACCGGATCCGGGAATGTCCACACAACAGTACGGGCCTTGGCATTACCGAACGGTGCACAACCATGCTTGATTGCAACCCGCTGGATACCGCCTGACAGGTCAACCTTCCAGTTGATCTTGTCCAGCTTCTCCTGATCGTCAGTGCCGGCAACCTTCTTGATGGCAGCCAGTTCGTCTGCCGAAAGGTCGCCCTCCCAGCCGAGTTTGCGCAGCATGCCGTAGGTGAACTCAGGATACCCATCCTTGATTTCAGAATCCACGGAGTAGGCACCTTCGGCCAGCATGTTGGCACCGCCCCACTCGTCCGGCGCCTTGACGCCGAAACGGGCACGGAATGTCAGACCACCTTCAGCCACCGGCTTGGAGTTGTCGTACAGGTTCGGCGTGCCGGGATGCTTCATTTCCGGCGTACCCCATGACGGCCATGGCAGACCATAATAGTCGCCATCTGCCGGGCCACCGCGGGCCTGCAGCGTCGTCCTGTCGAACGTGTGCTGGTTGGCCATGTGCATCTTGAGACGCTCAGGTGACTGTCCGGTGTATCCGATTGTCCACATGCCACGATTGATTTCGCGCAGAATGTCCTCGATGACCGGTTCCTTGACCGTCAGCTTGCCAATCTTGGTCTCTTCAACCTTGATATTGCGGAAGAAACGATCAGCAAAGCCGAACTTCTCGGCAAACATCTGCATGATGACATGATCCGGCAGGGACTCGAACAACGGGTCCATGACCTTTTCACGCCACTGCAGCGACCGGTTCGACGCAGTGACAGACCCGTGGGTCTCAAACTGCGTTGTCGCAGGCAGGAGATAGACACCATCCTTGCGACCGTGCATGACAGCCGACATGGTCGGGAACGGATCAACCACGACCAGAAGGTCGAGCTTGGCCATTGCCTTCTGCATATCAGGCAGACGGGTCTGCGAATTGGGCGCGTGGCCCCAGAACACCATGGCACGGACATTGTCCGGCTGATCGATGTTCTCTTTCGCTTCAAGGACACCGTCGATCCAGCGCGAGACGGGAATACCCTTCTCGTTCATCATCGCCTTGTCCTTGCCGTCCTTGTCCTTGCGGGTACCGAAACGGCCCTTCAGCCAGTCAAGGTCTTCTTCCCAGACACGTGACCAGTGAGCCCATGCGCCTTTTGACAGGCCATAGTAACCAGGCAGTGTGTCCATCAGAACGCCAAGGTCGGTTGCGCCTTGCACATTGTCATGGCCGCGGAAGATGTTGGCACCGCCACCGGCAACACCCATGTTACCGAGAGCAAGCTGCAGCACACAGTAGGCCCGTGTGTTGTTGTTACCGTTGGTATGCTGGGTACCGCCCATGCACCACACGATGGTGCCCGGCTTGTTCTGGGCCATGGTGCGCGCGACACGCTTCAACTGCGAGCCGGGAACACCGGTGACCTTTTCAACTTCCTCAGGGGTCCACTTGGCGACTTCTTCCTTGATGTACTCCATGCCCCAGACGCGGCGGGAAATGAAGTCCTTGTCTTCCCAGCCGTTTTCGAAGATGTGGTACAAAACACCCCAGATCAGGGCCACGTCGGTGCCGGAACGGAACCGGACATATTCGGTGGCATGAGCAGCGGTACGGGTAAAGCGCGGATCACAGACAATGAATGCCGCGTTGTTCTCTTCCTTGGCTTTCAGCATATGCAGCAAGGACACAGGATGTGCCTCGGCCGGGTTGCCGCCGATCAGGAAGATGGCACGCGAATTGTGCATGTCATTGTACGAGTTGGTCATCGCACCATAGCCCCAGGTGTTAGCAACACCGGCAACCGTGGTCGAGTGACAGATACGCGCCTGATGATCACCATTATTGGTGCCCCAGTAGGCGTAGAACTTGCGGAACAGATAGGCCTGCTCATTGTTGTGCTTGGCGGAACCCAGCCAGTACACAGAATCGGGACCGGACTTCTCGCGAATGTCCAGCATCTTGTCGCCGATTTCGTTGATGGCTTCTTCCCACGACACCTGCTGCCATTTGCCATCCACCAGCTTGGTCGGATACTTCAGGCGGCGCTCACCGTGAGCATGCTCGCGAACCGCAGCACCTTTGGCACAGTGTGCGCCAAGGTTGAACGGGCTGTCGAAACCAGGTTCCTGGCCAACCCACACACCGTTTGTGGTTTCTGCCAGCACGGTGCAACCAACCGAGCAGTGCGTACACACTGACTTCTTGATTTCAACCGCACCGGATACCGTTGCTGCTTCAGCCTTGCGTACCATTCCCGACGATAATGTCGACGCTGCCGCGAGACCGCCTACGGCGAGTCCCGAACGGCGCAAGAATGTCCGCCTGTCAATCGCTCCACCGGTTAAATCGGTGAGGGCCGATGACAGTCGAGGGCCGAACGCCACCTCTCCCGTCTTCTTCCTGAGCATGATCTTCCTCCAGATGCGACGCCTTGATTGGCGTCTGAATTTAAGTCCCTAAACTCCGCAATTTCAGTTCCAAACAGAAACTAGAATGCGGCAAGCTTGTAGTATGTCTTGACGTGATCAGTTTCCTGATAGCCAGCACCGCCTTCAACAGGCGCTGCAGCTTCTGCCGCAACCGACCCGGCAGCAACAGCTGCAGTTCCGGTCACAGCGGACACACCAGCAAGCTTTAGGAAATCGCGACGGCCTGCGGCCACCTTGTCACTTCCTTTTGCCATTTTCCGCTCCTTCAGTTTTGGACGGTTGCCCGCCCGCTAATTTGGACGGCAAGCCGTCCCGTTACATAAAAAGCATCAGACCATCAAAAACGCCTGATCCTCTACGTCCATGAATGCTGCGCCCAATTGCCCGATACAGGCATAAAACACCGATGAGCGCGCACCCTCGAGATCGGTGAAAAAGTGTTTGGCCCACGATGCAATGTGTGCCTGGAAAAATTTCTTCTGGTCTTCGAGATCCAGCGCTTCGCCGAAATCACCGACTATGAGGCCGGCCATCATTTCACACAGTGCAGCAATGTGGTCTTCCGGCTCTGCGACATCATCACGCCGCTCGATACCAAGCCGGCTCATGTCAGTGCGCAGCCGCGCCAGCGGTTTTTCGTGCAGGAACCCGGTGAGGTAGTAGGATCCGTACGGCACCAGTTCGCCCCGGCCCACGCCGATGAACAGGTCGTGGAATTCACGGGACACCTCTTCAGGACTGGATTTGGCGGCAACCCGGGTGATGGCGGAAACCGCCTGGCCAATGGGTGTGTCATCGCCCTGCATGTCGGCGAACATATCAAGATCTTGCCGGGACGGGCCCACACGCAAGGTCGTGGCCAGCAACCTGTACAGGTTTGCCCGCAATACGTCTTCTTCGGAAACTGGCAGCGCTAACTTAGCCTCACCCATATTTTATTTAACAAGGCCGTGCCCTTCAAACGGAGCACCTCTCTCGCCTTCCTCTCCTAGTTGCACCACAGGATGGCGCAGCACAGGCGCTTTAGGCAAGTGTATTATAGTTTAAGTTGGCAGGCTTTCACCATCTGGTAATGTGGAGTAAATTACTCAACAATTATACGTGGCGCAGCTCGCTTCTGACCTGCTGAATCGCCCAAAATCGAAGTCCAGACGGTTTCCGCAATGGCGCGGTACAACCCTGTGTGGAGGGAATCGGGCGCGGATACCACGATCGGTTGCCCGGAATCAGAGCGGATGCGCAGATCCTTGTCCAACGGCACCTCACCCAGAAACGGCAAACCGAGCTTTTCGGCTTCGTCACGCGCGCCACCATGACCAAAGATTTCGTGGCGCTCACCGCACTTGGTGCACACGAAATAACTCATGTTCTCAACAATGCCGAGCACCGGCACATTGACACGCCGGAACATGTTCAACCCCTTGCGGGCATCGATCAGCGCAAGATCCTGCGGTGTCGATACTATAACCGCGCCGGACAACGGGGTCTGCTGCGCCAGGGTCAACTGGGCATCGCCTGTTCCTGGCGGCATGTCCACAATCAGCACATCAAGGTCGCCCCAGGCAACCTCGCGCAGCATCTGCTGCAGCGCAGACATGACCATCGGGCCACGCCAGATCATCGGAGTGTCTTCTTCCACCAGGAAACCCATAGACATGGCCTTGAGGCCGAACCCCTCAAGCGGCCTCAGCGTACGTGAACCCGGTGACACCGGTTCAGGCCTGCCGGTTATCCCAAGCAGGCGAGGCACCGACGGCCCATAGATGTCGGCATCCAGAATGCCAATTTTCAGGCCATTTGCCTGCAGGCCCAGCGCCAGGTTGACAGACGTGGTCGACTTGCCGACCCCGCCCTTCCCGGACGCGACGGCGACGATGTGCTTGACACCGGGCACACCAGCCATTGTCTGCGCTGCCTGGGCTTTCGGACCCGGCTGGCCCATGGGCGGCGGCGGCGCCATATTGGCACCTGCCGGCGGCGGGGTCTGCCCGGCGGCCGGGCGTGAGCCCGGTTTCACTTCGGCAGTGAGGGCCGCCATGACCTTTTCAACACCGTCCAGCTTGCTAACCGCCTGTTCAGCCGCCTGGCGCAACGGTTCCAGTTCGTTGGCCCGGGCCGCATCAACAGTGATCGCGAACATGACGTTGTCGCCACTGATGACCACGTCTGACACCAGGCCGAGAGACACCAGATCACCGTCAAGATCGGGCCCGCGCACTTTGGAGAGAGCGGCCATAACCTGTTGTTTTTCTACCATTTGAAAATCCCTGAACGCGACCTGCCGCAGCTCGCAGGATACGCTACTTCATCTTGTTTTTAGGTTGGATCAAATCATTGAAACTTAGCGAGTTATTCCCTCAGGCGCTGCAGCTAGCGCCGACGCTGCACCCCGCCCAGTTCAGTGGTTATATCATTGGCGATCTTATTGACAAGTTCACCAAGGGCAAGCACTCGCTGATCGGTCACGCGCGCGGTTGGGCCGGACACCGAAACCGCACCCAGCGGCTCGCTGTGTTCATCAAAAATGGCAGATGCCACACAGCGCAGGCCAATGGCATTTTCTTCATCATCTATCGCATAGCCACGTTGCTGAGAGACCTCAAGGTCTTGAAACAGTGCTTCGATGGATGTGTGTGTGTGGGACGTTTCACGTGTCAGTTCTCGACCATGAAGCACCTTGCGGGTGGCCTCTGGATTCATGTGGGACAAAATGGCTTTGCCGACACCGGAACAGTGCATGCGCGCGCGCCCGCCAGGCCCCGCAATGGCACGCATCATTTTCTGACATTCAACCTGGGCCAGATAGACAATCTCGCCTCTGTCGGAGATACCGAGGTTCACCGTTTCGCCCGACTGTTCCATCAAGCGGCGCATATAGGGCCGTGCTATTGTGACCACGTCGCGCGATCGCACGAATGCGGAGCCGACCCGAAACGCCTGCACGCCGATCAGCCATACCGAACGCTCGGTATCGAACCTCACGAACCTCTCATTCTGCAAGGTGGTGAGCAACCTGTGAGCCGTCGAATTGGGAAGCCCGACTTCCTGGGCCACTTCCGACAGGGACAGGCCGGATGCATGATAAGACAGTGCATTCAGCAGTTTCAAAGCGCGGCTCAGAGATTGCACCTGGCCCGATGCCCGAAGTATCTCCTTGCTCGGCACACGAAACTCTTCGCGCCGTGCGGCTTCTCTGTCCTTGTCGGACACCCGGTTTTCGAGCATAGATGTTCCCAATTTAATTTCGCCTGATTCAGAGGTATATACGATGTCGTTCCACAATGTGGATCAAAAACCACACAACGGAGCGTCCTTCGTTCCAAAAAGAACCGCCAGAACCTGCTATTCCTTTAAAATATCCAAGATTTGCGGGCCATCTGGTCTATCAAACCCCGGTAGAACCTAGCCTCCAACTGGCTGCACCTTGTCACAGACCGAATTGGAACGCAATTCCATATGCTGGATGCACTTGTAAGCAACGCCTACTGGCTCTTGTATGCCGGCACCATAATGGAAGGCGAAACCGCTCTTCTACTCGCCTCCCTCGCAGCACACCAGGGCCTGATTGAGCTGACCTGGGTCATTATTATCGCGTTTGCAGGCGCCACAACAGGCGACCAGGTCAGCTATCAGGTGTTCCGTCGCTTCGGACCGGCGATGGTGGCGCGCAATGCGACCTTGAAACGGCGCACCGAGAAAGCGCGCCGCCTCTTGGCCGGACACCCGGTAAAATTCATCATTCTGTCCAGATTTTTCTGGGGTCTGCGCTCGGCCTGCATGCTGGCGCTGGCAGCGTCCGACGTGCCGACGCGGGTATTCGCGCCGGCCAACCTTGTCGCCTGCGCTCTGTGGGCAACCGTCGTCGGGTCGCTGGGGTATGTATTCAGCGGCTGGGTCACCCGCATTGTCACGGCCATGGACGGCCTGTCAGGCCGGGCACCTGCCGTGCTGGCCGGCATCGTTGCCTTCATCCTGCTTATTGTACTGGTACGCAAGGCAGTGCTGAAATTCTGGCGGTCCCGCGAGACGCTGTGAGACGCGCCACTTCAACTGTCGGTACGACAATCCAGCACGTGATTTCATTCGGGTAGCCTTCTGTGCGCAGAGCATTTCACTGTGATAGGCTGAGGCGGCAACCGGAGTAGAGGTCATGAGCCAGGAAGACGAAAATGTTGCAATGCTGCGCGCAGGATATGCCGCCTGGCACCAGACGAAAGGCGATGCCGATGTGTGGCTGGACATACTTGCCGAGCATGTCACCTGGGGCTCACTGGGAGATGGTCAGCCGGGTATGGAGTTCAGCAAATCACGGATATCCAAACAGGAAGTCGTCGATTATTTCAAGGAACTGACGAACGACTGGTCGATGGAATTTTATCATGTCAGCGAATACGTTGCGCAAGGTGACCGTGTCGTCGCACTGGGGGAATGCTCGTGGACCAACAAGCGTACGAAGAAGACGGTCACCATACCCAAGGTCGACGTCTGGAAATTTGAAAACGGCAAGATCGTGGAGTTCATGGAACACTTCGACACACATACCGCAATCATGGCCAGTCAGGACTGACATTGGCGTCATCCGTCAATCTGTCGCGAGCTTGACACTGGCAGTGTTGAGGTCAGCCAGGCGTGCAAGTCCGGGTGTGGGACCGGCCTGTCAGAAAGCAAGCTGGTAGGACGGCCACAATTCCTGCATGCGTCCCGGATCGTCCATGCGCAGGTCTTCTGCCGTGCTGGAAATCGTAGATGCGGCAATGCCGGCTATTTGCCCGCTTGCAGTCCGATGACTGTGGCCACAATATATGCGTTGCACATTGGAATGGCGCGACAGTATCCCGGAAAACTCTGCCAGATTGGCGCGATCTTCAAACTGAAACGGTACTGAAGCCACGGCAATTTCGAAGGGTGGGTGATGCATGAAAATCGCCACGGGCCTGCCATCAGCCTCTTCCAGCATACCATTGAGGTGATCGATGCGGGTGCGGCACAACCGGCCCTTGTTGCTCTCAGTACTCATTGTATCCAGCATGATGACGCAGAGTTCTTCGGTGCTGATCAGATACTGGACAAATTCTTCATGGCAGCTTGCCGGCAATCGGTCCGAAAATGCGTCCCGGAGCTTTCTGCGATCATCCCGGTTGCCTGGTATGACGCACAGGTTTGTTCGTATATTTTTTAATTTCTCCGCTGCTTTTTCGTACTCGATACTGGCACCGTCGTGCGCAATATCGCCGGTATGAACCACCAGATCCGGTTGAGGATCAAGCCCATTGACATAATCAACGCACCGCTGCAGATCGCCCAATCGATCGGCGCCTTCTGCCGGCGGCCAGGCGATATGGCAGTCTGAAATCTGGGTAATCAACATAGTAAATCCAAGAGGAAGGCAGGAATGGCAGGATCCGCTGCGCCGACCTGATCAGGTCGTTCACTGAAGCGGTCGCCAAGATAATCACATCAAGGATGCGGATTCAATTTGCTTATGGGCCTTGCGTGGCAAAATCCGATGGGTGTAGCTTTCAGTCATGGAATCCTTGAAAGAAATTCGCGCAGTGACCACCGACCTGCCGGCATTTGACATGCTCCGGTACCTGTTGACAGAAAAATTTCCGGGCCAGGCCGTGGTAACCGCCTCGCTCAGATCACCAAGTGTCGTTGTGTTGAAAATGGTTTCGGACATCGATCCTGCCACACCTGTTGTCTTCTGCCACCCCAGATCAGTGTTCCCGGAAAGTGAAACCTACCGCGATCAACTTGTTGAGTTGTTCGGACTGAGCAATGTCAAGGTGGTGACGCAAAGCGATTCAATGACCGGCAAACGGGCATTCGTGCGCAGTGAAAAACTGCTGAACGAGGTCCACGGCGACACCGGGGGAAGCTGGGAGACGATCCATCTCCACGACACGCTGGCACCTTACAAATGCTGGATCAAAGCTGTTTATCATGAGCGTCCTGACGAGCCGTCAGAGCAACGGGTTGATTGTTATGCCGACATGGTGACCGTGAACTTGCTGCGCCGGCGAACAACTGCCGTGATCGATCGTTTCATGAAAGACCACGACCTGCCCTACCATCCCAAGATCAGCCGTCAGAAGGAACATGTTGCCTTCACACCATCAGACGAACCAATGACCGCGTATCATTTCTGACAAGAGTTGCGGCTGGGAGAACATACAACATGGCAGACCTTATACCTCCACATGGTGGGGATACGCTGAACCCGCTTTATGTGGACGATCGGGAAACACGCAGTGGCCTGGAGGCCGAAGCTGGTAATCTGCCTGCATTGACCATCAGTTCCGCTGCAGCGGCCAACGCTGTCATGCTTGCGGGAGGATACTTTACACCACTGACCGGTTTCATGGACAAGGCGGACGCCCTGAGCGTCGCGGAAACGATGCACACCACCAGCGGCCTGTTCTGGCCGACACCGGTGTTAAACCTGGTCGGATCAACGAACGGGATCGGCGCCGGTGACAGGATCGCACTGCATGACCCCAATGTTGACGGCCAACCGGTCATTGCAATTCAGGACGTATCGGCTGTCGAGGAACTCAGCGACGCGGAAACAGCGACCATAATCCAGCAGACCTATGGTACCACCGATCCTGATCATCCCGGAGTTGCTGAGTTTGCTGCTCAAGGCAGGTTTTTGGTTTCCGGACCGATCCAGGTTCTCAACTACAGCTATTTCCCAATCGACTTTCCCGACACTTTTCAGACCGCAGTTGAAATCCGCAATCAGATTGCGGCCAACGGGTGGAAGAAAGTCGTCGCATTCCAGACCCGTAACCCGATGCATCGCGCCCACGAGGAACTGTGCCGCATCGCCATGGACAGGCTGGAAGCTGACGGCCTTGTGATCCACATGCTGCTCGGCAAGCTGAAGCCCGGCGATATTCCGGCCGATGTACGCGATGCCGCCATTCGCAAAATGGTTGAGCTGTACTTCCCGGCCAACAGCGCGATCGTGTCGGGCTATGGTTTTGACATGCTGTATGCAGGCCCTCGCGAAGCGCTTCTGCATGCGCTTTTCCGGCAGAACATGGGAGCAACGCACCTGATCGTCGGCCGCGATCATGCCGGTGTTGGCGATTATTATGGCGCTTTCGATGCCCAGACGATCTTCGACGAAATTCCTGCAGATGCATTGCAGATCGAGATATTCCGCGCCGACCATACGGCCTACTCAAAGAAGCTGGACAGGGTTGTGATGATGAGCGAAGCCCCAAATCACACCAAGGAAGATTTCGTTTTGTTGTCTGGCACCAGGGTGCGCGAAATGCTGTCAGCCGGCGAAGCACCTCCCGGCGAATTCTCCCGGCCGGAAGTCGCACAAATTCTGATGGACCACTACAGGGCACCTTCCTAGAGCGAGGCCCCGGCAAACCTGGCGACCGGGTGTTGTTGGAAAGACGTCAAAGCTCGGTGTATTTGGTTGCACTGCCGCGCGATTTTTCAACAGGGTATTTCAGGTCGTTAGCCGCGATTTTTTCAGCCGCGGCAAGCTGCAGGTCAATCCCGGCACGTTCGGCAATCAACAGGAGGTACAACAACACATCAGCACACTCCTCCTGCAGCCGCTGACGCATCACACCGTCAGCCAACTCTGCCTCGAACACAGCTTCCTTTTTCCACTGGGCAAGTTCCAGCAATTCGCTTGCCTCCAGGTTGAGAGACAGGATCAGATCTTTGAGCGAATGGAATTGACGCCAGTCGCGCTCATCGCGAAACCTGAGCAAGCGTTGGGTGAGTTCGTCGAGTGACAACCGATCCTGGGTCATGGCGATAAAATGTTCCTCGTGTCAGTGCCGCACTGGCTGATGGCGACTACGCCTATACCGCCTGCCTGTGCAGATTCAAGAGTTCACCTGCCCCCTGATAAAATGAACGCCCGTGGCAAGCCTCGCCAATTTCATCGGCATCAACAAAGAACTTTGACAGTACAGAGCTTCTGATGTCTTGTTGCGATGGGATTTCGGCGACTCGTCACATTGGAATTTCATTTTTGGCTGGTAGTCGAAACAGGCAGTTTACCGTTAGCTTGAAGGGTTAAGCAGCGGGCCAGGAGAGGAAACAACCTAATGTTCAGCAACAACCCTTTCGCCGAGCTTTCGGCGTCCATACCGCCGTCTGTCATGCAGACCTATGTGATAATAATGATATTGCTGGTTGTTGGCGGCACTATCTTTGATGTCATTCACAAGCAGAGCGCGAAATACTTTTTCCGGGCCGGGAAAAAAGCCGAAGAAAATGCAAAACGGGAAGTTGGCGGCGGAGAGAAAGTCTCCCTGGCGATCCAGACCACTGCTTCGGAAGTTCTGACTTCTTCTGAATTCTGCAATCCGAAACGCCGGATTGCCCATCTGCTCGGCATGTATGGTTTTGTAATCTACCTGATTGCAACAATTGTCATGGTGTTTTCGTATCCAACGGCAACAACCGGCACACCGGCAATCTGGCCGGCACTGTGGTGCATTGGTGCACTCATGGTCTGTGTCGGTGGTTACTGGTTCTGGTTCTTCATCAGGGTCGATGTAGCATCCGAAGGAAATTCTCCGTTTCGGCTTGTACGCGCTGACCTGTTCATACTTTCCCTGCTGGCAAGCTGCACCCTCGGTCTGATCTGGGCTTATCTGCAATCAGCCGGAAGCAGTGTCGGTGCAAACCTCTTCCTGGGGCTTTACCTGATTGCATCAACGGTGCTGTTTGCTGGAATTCCGTGGTCGAAATTTTCACACATGTTCTTCAAGCCGGCAGCGGCCTTTTCGAAGAAGGTGGCTGTTGCCAATGGCTCGATGGCCAATCTGCCAAGCCCGGCAGACCGAACCAACCCTGAAGACAGCGACAGACATTCCATGGAACTTTTGAAAGACGCGCCCCTGAATATGGGGCTTGGAATTAAACGCGAGCAACCGCACCACTACTAAGTGAAAAATCCAATTCACATGAAATTTTGAGGAAACCAGAATGCCTACATTTGTTTACATGACAAGCTGTGACGGTTGCGGACATTGCGTTGACATCTGTCCATCTGACATCATGCATATCGACCCGACCTATCGCCGCGCGTACAACATCGAACCGGACATGTGCTGGGAGTGTTACTCCTGCGTCAAGGCATGCCCCCAGAACGCTATCGACGTGCGTGGATATGCCGACTTTGCGCCGCTGGGACACAGTGTTCGGGTGCGCCGCGAAGAAGAAAAAGGCACCATCGCCTGGAAGGTCAAGTTCCGCGACGGGACCGAAAAGAACTTTCTTTCACCGATCACCACCAAGCCCTGGGGAACAGGCTATCCCGAGTTGAAGGAAGCCCCCGGCCCCAGCGAGGAAATGCGGGAAAGTCAGCATCTGTATAGTGAGCCCAAGTACATCCGTATGGATGATGATGACATCCACACCCTGGAATCAAACAAACTCAAAATGAAGCTGGGAGTGTACTATTGATGTCTCGCAAAACCATTATTGAAGACGGTATCGATGTTCTGGTCGTTGGCGGCGGACTGGGTGGCAGTGGTGCTGCCTGGGAAGCACGCTACTGGGGCCAGGACAAAAAGATTGTTGTCGCTGAAAAAGCCAACATTGACCGTTCTGGCGCTGTTGCGCAGGGTCTTTACGCGATCAACTGTTACATGGGTACCCGTTGGGGCGAAAATAACCCAGAGGATCACGTGCGCTACGCACGCATCGACCTGATGGGTCTGGTGCGCGAAGACCTTCTTTTCGATATGGCGCGGCACGTCGACTCGACGGTGCATCAGTTCGAGGACTGGGGCCTGCCCATCATGAGAAACCCGAAAACCGGGACTTATCTGCGTGAAGGGCGTTGGCAGATCATGATCCACGGAGAGTCCTACAAACCCATCGTGGCCGAAGCTGCCAAGAAGTCCGCTGACCAGGTTTTCAACCGGATTTGCGTGACGCACCTTCTGAAAGATGATGCCAAAGACAACCGTATCGCCGGCGCCGTCGGATTCAATGTGCGTACCGGCAACTATCACGTGTTTAAATCCAAGACGGTTGTCGTGGCAGCCGGCGGAGCGTCGAATATCTTCAAGCCGCGCTCTGTTGGTGAAGGTGCCGGTCGTGTGTGGTATGCGCCCTGGTCCTCCGGGTCCGCTTACGGCCTGATGATCAATGCCGGTGCCAAGATGACCCAAATGGAAAACCGCATCGTCCTGGCCCGGTTTAAAGACGGGTACGGTCCGGTGGGTGCCTACTTCCTGCATTTGAAAACCTACACGCAAAACGGATTGGGAGAGGAGTACGAGTCCAAATGGTTCCCGGCTCTCCAGAAAATGGTCGGCAAGGAATACCTGGATCCTGAACTGTCGCACAGGACACACCGACCGATCCCGACCTGTTTGCGTAACCACGCAATCATCAGTGAAGTGAATGCAGGTCGCGGACCAATTCACATGGTCACCATGAAAGCATTCCAGGACCCGCATCTGGAAGAAGTGGGTTGGGAGAACTTCCTTGGCATGACCGTTGGTCAGGCCGTGCTTTGGGCAGCTACAGATGTCGATCCGAAGAATGAGAACCCTGAACTTACGACGTCTGAACCTTATGTCATGGGGTCGCACGCAACCGGTGCCGGCGGCTGGGCAAGTGGTCCGGAAGATGTGTCGCCGCCGGAGTATTTCTGGGGCTACAACCGTATGATGACGATTGAAGGCCTGTTCGGTGCCGGCGATGCTGTCGGTGGAACACCGCATGCGTTTTCGTCCGGTTCGTTTACCGAGGGGCGTCTGGCGGCCAAGGCAGCCTGCAAATATATCGATGATGGCAAGGCGGAAGGCATCGTCGTCAACGACAAGCAGATCGAGGACAGAAAAACTGAAATTTTCAAACCGATGGATCACTACAACATCTATCGCAACGAGATTGTCGCTGGTACCGTCAGCCCAAGCTACATCAATCCGAAGCAGGGTCTTGATCGGCTGCAGAAGCTGATGGACGAGTATTGCGGTGGCGTGACTGTCAGCTACATGACCAACGAGAAGCTTCTCAATATCGGTTTGAAAAAACTGAAGATCATGGAAGAAGATCTGGAGAGTCTGGGAGCCAAGGACATCCACGAACTGCTGCGTGCGTGGGAGTTGAAACACCGCCATCGTACAGCCGAGTGTGTCACGCAACATACGCTTTTCCGTAAGGAGACCCGTTGGCCCGGCTATTATTATCGAGGTGATGCGATGAAACTGGACGACAAGAACTGGCACGTTCTGACCGTCTCGCGCCGTGATCCGGAAACAGGTGAATACACCATGGAGAAAGCGCCCTGCTATCATTTGGTCGACGAAGCTGAAGAAAAGGCTGCCAAAAAAGCGCCAGCGAAGCCAGCCAAGAAGACACGGGCAAGGGCTGCCAAATAGAAGCTGATGGATGACAAGAATCCGCGCCGGAAAACAAGCCGAAGTCTGTAAGGACGCCGGTTTTTCGGGGCGGATTTCTTTTATGTTCTGATACAATAGAAGGGTTCAACGATGAACATCGTGGACAAGAGCGATGAAGAGATCATGGCGCTGGCAAATTCGATGTGGCACGACCTGATCAAGAGCTCAAATGAAGGCAATTACGCGGAGTTCATAAAGCATTTCTCGCCATCGCTGATGTTGGGTCTGGATGAAGTCGAGGTCGGCAGGCAATTTTCCACCAGCGAGTTGACACGGACCCTGTCCGAAGAATTCGACCCGCTGGGCATAATTCGCAGAGGCGAACATGTGAGCGTGCTTTACAGGCAACGCAGCACCAAGCGCGAAGGTGAATGGCTGGGCCGGCTGGTTCTCGGTTATGATGACGAAGAAGTCAGAATATTCGGGGCTTCAATATTCTAAAGACTCTGGCGTGGCGCAGGTAAGTGAAATGAGTGACTTAATCGAAGACGACAAGCTGGTTGAGGTCAGTTACAAGGTGACGGATGCAAAGTCCGGCCAGGTGCTGAGTGCGGTCGAGTTCCCGATCGCTTATGTTCATGGCCACAATGACATACTTGCCCCGCAGGTGCTCGAAGAGCTGGAAGGCAAGACAGTCGGTGACATCATCGACGTGCCGATCGACTGCAACAGCATTTTCGGACCCCGGGACGAAACGCTTGTCTTCACTGATCTCCTCCAGAACGTGCCGGAACAGTTCCGTGAAGTTGGCACAACCATCACCATGGAGAATGACAAGGGCGAGGCCAAGAATTTCATTGTTACCCGCATAGACGACAAGACCCTGACCGTTGACGGAAACAATCCGATGTGCGGCCGCCAGGTTATCTTTACTCTTGAGATACTCGCCGTTCGCGACGCGACCGACGAGGAAATCGAAGGTGGAGGGAAGGCTAATGATGACATCGGTCTGAACGAAGCTCTGACGACACACGGCGTCAAAGCACACAGCATCAACTGACCGGTAGCCCCGTCAGGCAATTCCTGTTCGGCAACAATCAGGCTTTCGCTGAATTTCACCAGTTAATGGCAAAAAATAATTTTCACAGTGTTCAATGTGAACTGTGTCGGATTTTCACCGTGGGCCCATAGAGACTTTTGTCAATCTATGGACGCTTGGGTGTTTGGTATTCGACTTCTTTTTGAAACGGTTCCCATATCGTTTCATATCCAACATAGCCTTTTTCATTAGGCTTCATCTGACGCGTCTTGAAGAAGCGTGCCTGGCCTTCCGGGACTTTGGTTGCAGATTTTTGTTCGCTCATGATTCAGCCTTGTATCTTAAAACCAATATTCTATCCGGAAGCCGCAGAAAACGTGCGATTTGTACGAAACAACGATCTCAATTCCGTGTGTTCAATCATATACGCTTGAACCATGGTTGCAAAGATTTTCTGACATATCGCGATGCCATGGCCGATTAAAGCGGACCTGCAGCCGATATTGCCCAGGGTCAGGACCCTAGCTCAGTACGATTTTTTGAATGACCGCCTTGAGTGCCGCCGTCTCTTTTCTGCCTGGCTGCCGGTTTTCAAATGCGCTGCGCAGGGCCAGCCCCTCAATCAGGTCCAGTACAAAATCGGCACAGGCCTCCGGGCTGACGGTTGGCCCGGCGGCTTGCCGCATGGACAACTCAGATATCAATTTCGCGATCACGGAGTTGAGTTTTGAACGGTTTTGCACGAACCCGTTGCCAACATCCGGATTGCGCAGGCCCTCCGAGCTGATTTCAGCGGAGAGCATGATGTTTTCAGGGCGGCAGCAATACCTGATGTAGGATATGACGAACCTGTCGAACGCCTTTGACGGTTCGGAAACTCCGGATATCTGCTCTACAAGCGCTTCAAGATCTTG
>CALHUA010000197.1 GCA_938039915.1 uncultured Anderseniella sp. | reverse complement strand
CTACACATCGCCAACAAGGCCTGCTTGCGCCTTTAATTTCCAGGATCAAATCCAGTTGAGTTCCGAGACGCCGCAACCACTTCGCTCTGCAAACTCACCCCGGCTGAACGGCCGGGTCCGGGTGCCCGGCGACAAGTCAATCTCGCATCGCGCATTGATGTTCGGGGCCGTGGCACTTGGTGAAACGGTGATCACCGGCCTGCTGGAAGGCGAAGATGTCATCAATACGGCAAAAGCCATGGCCGCACTTGGTGTCAGGCTGGAACGCTGGAACGATGATGACACCTGGCATGTCCACGGCGTCGGTCTCGGCGGCTTCCAGTCACCGGCGCAAACCATCGATTTCGGCAATTCCGGTACCGGCGCACGGCTGGCCATGGGCCTTATGGCAACCAGCCCGATAACAGCGCGCATGTCAGGCGATGCGTCCCTGCGCTCGCGCCCGATGGGCCGCATCGTGAGCCCGCTTGAAGGCTTTGGTACCCGGTTCGACACATCCGACGGTGGCCGCATGCCGCTGACCCTGCATGGTGCACACCACCCGGTGCCGATTGAATACCGGTTGCCGGTGGCGTCCGCCCAGGTCAAGTCGGCCGTCCTGCTGGCAGGCCTGAATGCACCCGGTAGCACAACCGTGATCGAGCCTGAACCCACCCGGGACCATACTGAACGCATGCTGGAAGGATTTGGCGCCCACCTGGAAATTGGCCATGCCGGTGATGGTGCCCGAACCATTACCGTCACCGGGCACACCGAATTGCAGGGTCAAACGGTTGAGGTGCCGGGCGACCCGTCGTCGGCGGCCTTCGCGCTTGTCGCGGCCATCATCAGTGATGACAGCGAGATCACGGTGGAAAACATGCTGTTGAATGAAACCCGCACCGGCCTGATCACAACGCTGCAGGAAATGGGCGCCGATATATCCGTCTCCAATGAAAGAGTGTCCGGTGGCGAGCCGGTGGGAGATGTGACGGCCCGGTCCGGCAAGCTGACCGGCATCACGGTACCGGCGGCGCGTGCGCCGTCGATGATTGACGAATATCCGGTTCTGGCAGTTGCTGCCGCATTTGCCGACGGCACAACGAGAATGCAGGGCCTGCACGAATTGCGGGTCAAGGAAAGCGATCGTCTGGCCGCCGTGGCTGCCGGGCTGAAGGCCAATGGTGTCGCCCATGAGACCGGCGACGACTGGCTTGAGGTCACCGGCGGCAGCAATCATACCGGCGGCGGTACCGTCGTCACTCATCTTGATCACCGTATTGCCATGGCCTTCCTGGTGATGGGCCTGGCATCCGATGAGCCGGTCACGGTTGATGATGGAAATGTCATGGCCACCAGTTTTCCAGGCTTCAGGGCGTTCATGGAGGGACTGGGCGCGCATTTTGAGGATGCAGCTGCATGACCGGGCGTCCACACCTTGTTATTGCCGTTGATGGTCCCGCGGCGTCGGGCAAGGGCACTCTTGCCCGCAGGCTGGCGGCCTATTACGGGCTGTCCTACCTTGATACGGGATCACTGTACCGGGCAACCGGGCTGGCTGTTGAAGCAGCCGGTGCCAGGCCGGACGACCAGCGCGCTGCGCTGAAGGCTGCACAATCGCTCGATCCCTCCCGCTATAGTGAGGACCAGCTGCGCTCACCGGGCGCCGGTGAAGCCGCGTCGCAGGTTGCCGCCATTCCCGCGGTGCGCTCAGCGCTGCTCGAATTTCAGCGCAGTTTTGCCGCATCGCCACCTGGCGCCGTGCTGGACGGACGCGATATCGGTACGGTTGTATGTCCTGACGCTGATGCCAAGCTGTTTGTGACGGCACAGCCGGAGACCCGCGCCCAGCGCCGTCATCTCGAACACGCAGGCCGCGGTGACGAACTGAGTTACGAAGATGTACTGGCCGATATCCGCCGCCGCGACGAGCGTGACAGCGGCCGTGCGGTGGCGCCGTTGAAGCCGGCCGAAGATGCCATCTTGCTCGATACGACAGAATTGGGTATAGAAGCCGCGTTCCAGGCCGCTTTGGACCTAGTCGAAAGTGTTTTGAATGAGCGGGGGCAATCTGCCTGAAAGCGGATGGCCCCTATATTTGTTCCTGGATGCCGATCAATATCATCTGCTCTTGCTGAAGTTCTGGAACGCAGCGCGGCAGTGTCTGGCATTCAACATGAACAAGAACCAGTGTTTGGCGCCCGTGCTGCCCAACCCATATCTGACCATTACCGGCCGGATAATCAGCGCAAATCGGGACGTCCTGCGGTTATTTCCGTGGGCCAGGCATATTTGTAGATCGAAAGAAGGCTTTATTGATGGCTGAAACCAGCTCTCTTAACCCCACCCGCGATGATTTCGCGGCTATGCTCGATGCGAGCTTCAACGAAGAAACAAACGCAGAAGGCACCGTTGTCAAAGGCAAGATCATTGCCATTGAAAACGATCTCGCCATTATCGACGTCGGTCTGAAGACCGAAGGCCGTGTGCCGCTGCGCGAATTCCGCACACCGGGCCAGGATCAGGACCTGACGGTTGGCGATGAAGTTGAAGTCTTCCTCGACCGGATTGAAAACGCCATGGGCGAAGCTGTGCTGTCACGCGACAAGGCACGGCGCGAAGAAGCATGGGTGCGTCTTGAAAAATCATTCGAAGACAATGAGCGCGTTG
>CALHUA010000196.1 GCA_938039915.1 uncultured Anderseniella sp. | reverse complement strand
CTCACGGGTCACCAGTGCGCCACCCAGCACATCGGAATGGCCATTGAGGTATTTTGTGATGGAGTGGAAGACTATATCCGCACCATGAGCCAGGGGCCGTGTCACAACCGGGCTGGCGGACGTGGAATCAACCGCCAGTTCAGCGCCTGCGACATGGGCGATGTCGGCCACCGCCTTGATATCGATCACGTCCCATACCGGGTTGACCGGTGTTTCGATCCAGACCAGTTCGGTCCGGTCCGGCACAATGGCCGTTTTCAGCGCCTCAAGGTCAGTCGGATCGACATAAGTTGCAGTGATGCGCTGTTTTTCCAGCATGCGGGTGATCAGGTCACGGGTGCCCCAGTACATGATTTCAGGCGCCACCACATGCGCACCCGGCTTGAGTGTTTCGAACAGCGCGGCGATGCCGGCCAGCCCGGACGCGAACAACAGGGCGTCATGGCCGTTTTCCAGCCGGGCAATGATCTCTTCGGCCTGATCAATGGTCGGATTGCCATAGCGCGAATACAGATGCCTGTTGCGCAACTGGTAATCGGCATCGCGCGCAAACGTCGTTGCCGTGTGCAGTGGCGGCACGATGGAGCCAGTCGTCTCTTCAACGGAGTGCAGAGCATGGGCAACGAAGGTCTCCGGCGACCTGGTATCTTCAGACATGCTGGCCGCCGTTTACGTGAATTTCCGCGCCGGTGACATAGGACGAGGCTTCGGTGCACAGGAAGTAGATCGCCTTGGCAACCTCTTCCGGCTGGCCGAGACGGCGCAGCGGAATGCTCGGGATGATCTTTTCGGTTCCCGGTGACAGGATCGAGGTTTCTATTTCTCCCGGTGAAATGGAATTCACCCGGACGCCAAGGGGGCCAAAGTCGTTGGCCATTTCCCGGGTCAGCGACGCCAGTGCCGCTTTAGACGTTGAATAGGCGGCTCCCGCAAACGGATGCACTGCGGTGCCCGCAATGGACGTAACATTGACGACCGACCCCTGCCCGGCCTTGAGTTCGTCGACCAGACCGCGCGCCAGCATGACCGGTGAGAAGAAGTTGACATTGAACACATGGTTCCAGTCATCGGAGCTGGTATCAAATGTGTTCATGCGGCCGCCGCCTTCCAGCTTGGGCGATATGGCGGCATTGTTGATCAGCGCATTCAACCGGCTGCCCTGGTCCTTCAGACGCTCTTTCATTTCAGCAACACCACGGCGCACGTCGTCTACATCGGCGAGATCGATCTGAATGTGATCTTCCGGACCCATCTCCCAGGGACAATTTTCAGGAAACGGCTGGCGCGAACAGGTGATCACCCGCCACCCGGCCGAAGAAAACCGCTTGACGGTTGCATGACCGATGCCGCGAGACGCGCCGGTCAGGATCAGGGTCTTGCGATCAGCATTGTCGGTTTGGTTTGTGGGCATGAAAGCCTCCGTTGGCGAAGATCAGCGATCTATACGGCAATCCTTGTTACGGATAAAGCCGCGTCTTGCTCCAGGAATCACTCTCACCATCGCGCTGGAACACTACCCGGTCATGCAGGCGGAAAGCACCATCCTTCCAGAACTCGACATAAACCGGCTTTACCCGAAAACCCGACCAGTGCGGCGGACGCGGAACGTCGCCGATGGCGTATTTTGCAGCATACCTGGCGACCGCCTTTTCCAGGGCGAACCGGCTTTCCAGCGGGCGGGACTGTTGCGATGCCCACGCGCCAATGCGGCTGTCGCGGGGGCGGGACTTGTAATAGTCATCCGCTTCCTCGTCGGATACCACTTCCACCGGACCGCGCAGTCGAACCTGCCGGCGCAGGGATTTCCAGTGAAACCCCAGCGCGGCTTTTCGCGACGCCAGTATTTCGGTCCCCTTCTGGCTTTCGAAATTGGTATAGAATACGAAACCGCGCTCATCGAAGCCCTTCAGCAGCGTCATACGCACATTGGGCAGACCATCGCCATCAACCGTGGCCACGCTCATGGCGGTGGGGTCGTTTGGCTCTGCGGCTCTGGCTTCTTCCAGCCATTCGGCAAACAGCCGAAACGGTTCGGTGCGGGTCGTGAAGTCTTGTTGTTCGGTCTCGGTCGTGCTCATTGCAGCCTCGGGTCAATCGGTCAATCGCTATGTTCAATATGGTACGGCTTTGCCCGCACAGCCAGTTCTTTTCCACCATCTACATTTGGCGGTGGACCAATTGAGGGAATTCGTGCAAATACAGGTGACTTTCTTATGGTTTCGAACAGCAAAGGGTGTTGTCCATGACCCAGGCGGGATCAATCATGGCCGGCAAGCGCGGGCTTGTGATGGGGGTTGCAAACAACCGTTCCATCGCATGGGGCATTGCGAAGGCGGCACACAGTCACGGCGCAGAACTGGCATTCACCTATCAGGGTGACGCGCTGGGCAAACGGGTCAAGCCCCTGGCGGCAGAGCTTGGGTCCGACATCGTACTGCCGTGCGACGTGACCGACGCAGCCTCCATGGATGCGGTGTTTGCAGAACTGGAAAAACGCTGGGGCAAGCTGGACTTTGTGGTGCACGCCATTGCCTTTGCCGACAAGGACGAACTCACCGGCCGCTATGTGGACACGTCCGAGGAGAACTTCAACAAGTCGCTCAACATCTCGTGTTACTCGTTCACAGCCATCGCGCAACGCGCTGAAAAGCTGATGACGGATGGCGGTTCGCTGCTGACGCTGACCTATTACGGCGCTGAAAAGTGGATGCCGCATTACAATGTGATGGGTGTGGCCAAGGCAGCGCTTGAAGCCTCGGTGCGCTATCTGGCCGCTGACCTGGGTGAGAAGGACATTCGCGTCAACGCCATCTCCGCCGGCCCGATCAAGACGCTGGCTGCATCCGGCATCGGTGACTTCCGCTATATTCTCAAATGGAACGAGAACAACTCGCCCATGCGCCGCACCGTCACCATCGACGAGGTCGGCCAGTCCGGCGCCTATCTCCTGTCAGACATGAGCCGAGGGGTTACCGGTGAAGTTCATCACGTGGATTCCGGTTATCATGTCGTCGGCATGAAAAACCCTTACGCGCCTGACATGAGCCTGGAACCCAGTGAGTGACATGATTCCGGAGCTGTGGTTCATCCGCCATGGCGAGACCGACTGGAACCTGGAACGGCGCATCCAGGGCCAGACCGATATTCCACTCAATCAAACAGGACATGCGCAGGCGAGCGCGATTGCACAGGCCATGGCCGGACTGCACGCCAGTCTTGACGGGTTTGATCTGCAGGTCAGCCCGCTGCAACGTCCGCGCCAGACCATGCAGTACATTGCTGACAGTTTCGGCCTCGACTGGACCGGCATTACCATTGATGAGCGATTGAAGGAGCTCAATTTCGGCGAGCTGGAAGGCTCGACCTGGCCGGAGCTCAATGCCCGGGGGCTGGACCCGGAAAAAGATCCCGAAGCCTACCACGCGTTCAGACCGGACGGCGGCGAAAGCTATGCCGATGCCACCGTGCGTGTGCGTGACTGGCTGGACAGTCTGACCGGCCCGACCATCGCCGTGGCCCATGGCGGCATCAGCCGCATTGTGCGCGGGCTGGTGCTGAACCTGCCCGTTACCGAAATACCGGGTTTGCACAATCCGCAATGGAAATTCTACCGTCTCAGGAACGGTGAGATTGAGTGGTACCGGGCCAGTTCGGCGAACTGAGCGACAATGTCATGACAAATAAAAAAGGAGGCAGAATCTGCCTCCCTTTATACTGGTGTCACTTATTAAACCTCGTACAGCGAGCCAAGCTCGCTGCAGCAGAGGTTTACTGGTTGAAGATCGGCAGCTTGTAAGACACGACTGCGCGAACAGACTGCAATGAGATATCATTGTTCAGCTCAAGATCATCACCATCATCGAATACGTTCAGTTTGCCGTAGTCGGTGTAACGATACTCCAGCTTGCCGGTAAAGTTCTCTGCAAGCACTGTTTCGATACCAGCTCCGACCGTGAAGCCGTCAGCGTCGAAATCGTTGGTGATGACCGGGGTTCCTGTGATGACCAGAATGTCCTGTTCGAAATCGGTCCAGGTCCAGCCAGCCAGACCGTAAGCCAGGGTTTCCGGCGTTACGAGATAGCCAAGCCTGCCGGCAACCGTGTAGCTGTCGGACGCTTCCAGCCTGTAGCCGGTGAATCCGGGAACACCCAAGTCAAGTTCAAGGGCTGTTTCGACGGAACTTCCCGTGTAGTCAAACTGAATACCGGCAACGAAATCGTTGGAAAACTGATGGTCATATCCAACCTCGACCGTGAACAGGCCACCTTCCCCGGAAATACCGTCGAGGCTGGCCAGCGTGCCACCGGGATCAACATCCAGGCTGAGTTCATGATTGATGAACCCGTAGCCACCGCCTGCGCCGACCCGGAATCCGCTCCAGTTCGCAGTTGGCGCCACACTGTAGTCTGCGACCGGCGTTACATAGCCACCGGGATTTCCGAAGCGGTAGGAAGCAACAGCCCGAATGGTCTGCATTGACGTGTCGTTGTACAACTCAAAGCCGCCGCCGCCGCCGAGCAGCGTATTGTCCCGGTAGTCTGTGTAACGGTATTCGAGTTTACCGGTGATGTTTGGTGTAAACCGGGCCTCGATGCCGGCGCCAACCGTCAGGCCATCAAGGTCGAACGAATAACTCGCGACGTTGCCGCCATTGATATCCAGATCACCTTCAAATTCCGTCCATGTCCAGCCCACCAGGCCATAAATCAGGGTGTCCGGATTGGCCAGCCAGCCCAGGCGGCCGAGAACAGAAAAACTGTGAGATGCATCAAGCGTAAAGTTGGCTTCGATGAGGGGAGCTGCAGATACATCCAGTTCGGTACCGATACCAGAGTAGGTGTAATCCCCCATGATCCCGGCGACAAAATTGCTGCTGAACTGATAGTCGTAACCGCCTTCAACGGTGAACAATCCACCTTCACCGCCAATACCGCTGAAGCTCAATACATCAGAAGCTCCGAATGCATCTACCGCGAGACGATGATTTACAGCTCCGTAACCGCCACCGATACCAACATGGAAACCTGTCCAGTCGCCGGCAGGCATAACCGGCTCCGGCAAATCAGCCGCATAAGCAGTTCCGATCAAGGCAGTTGATGACAGAAAAGTGGCAACAAGCCTGGAAAAAGATCGCCGCATTTAACTCACTCCACGAATTAACGACACTTACCAACTAGTTAACCCATAGTCAGAGCACTGACATCGCGTCAAGTAACAAACGGCGAAATTGTGTCGTTTTCTGAAATGTGTGACTTATTTGCAACACTTTGTCAGAGACTCGATCCGACAGATCGGGCGTGGATTTGGGAGTTTTCCGGCGTCCATCGTCGCCACCAACAACGATAGGACCATTGAACACAAGCCTGTACCCGATTACGCCCCAAACCACGAAATCGGTTGGACCATGCAGTAACCAGACGCTGGCAGACCGTCTGCCTGCGGTGCTTGTGATATGCTTTACTGCCCCTGCGCAGGCAGGCGGACAAACAGCCGGTCCAGTGCCAGGCCCATTCCATTCAGTTTGACGAAGTCCGGCGCGCCGCCTAAGACTTGGCGCGCAACAGGGATACACATTTTATGTCACACAATTCGTTCGGTCACATGTTCCGCATCACCACGTTCGGGGAATCGCACGGGGTGGCGTTAGGGTGTGTCGTTGACGGATGCCCGGCGGGCATTGTCATAACCGAAGACGACATCCAGTCATTCCTCGACAAGCGCAAGCCCGGCACGTCACGGTTTACCACCCAGCGGCGCGAACCAGATCAGGTGAAGATCCTCTCCGGCGTGTTCCAGGACGATCGAACCGAAGGACAGGTTACCACCGGTACGCCGATTGCGCTGATGATCGAGAACGTCGACCAGCGCTCAAAGGACTATTCGGAAATTCGCGACAAGTTCCGCCCCGGCCATGCCGACTTCACCTACCTGGAAAAATACGGCGTGCGCGACTATCGCGGCGGTGGCAGGTCGTCGGCCCGCGAAACCGCGGCACGCGTGGCTGCAGGCGCCATTGCACGCAAGGTGGTTCCCATGGTCGACGTGCGCGCAGCCCTGGTGCAGATGGGCCCGCACAAGATCAACCGGGACAACTGGGACTGGAACCAGGTCGGTGCAAATCCTTTCTTCTGCCCTGATGCGCGGGCGGCAGGCGAATGGGAAGCCTATCTTGACGGTATTCGAAAGGCGGGGTCGTCGTGTGGCGCGGTGATAGAAGTTGTCGCGTCCGGCGTGCCTGCCGGATGGGGAGCGCCGGTTTACGGCAAGCTCGATCAGGATATTGCGTCGGCCATGATGAGCATCAATGCGGTCAAGGGTGTGGAGATCGGCAACGGCTTCGAGGCCGCCGCCATTACAGGCGAGGAAAACGCCGACGAAATCCGCATGACGGGCAACCGGCCGGAGTTTCAGTCCAACAATGCCGGTGGCGTGCTGGGCGGCATTTCAAGCGGCCAGGACGTGGTGTGCCGGTTTGCGGTCAAACCGACCTCGTCTATCCTTACACCGCGCAAGACAGTGACCAGCAGCGGCGAGGAAACCGATATCATTACCAAGGGCCGCCACGATCCGTGCGTCGGCATTCGCGCCGTGCCGGTCGGTGAAGCGATGATGGCGATCGTGCTGGCTGATCATTATCTACGCCATCGCGGCCAGAACGGATAGACTGTCATGGACCGGAAGACTGAAATCAAAGCGCTGCTGTTTGACGTGTTCGGTACGGTTGTCGACTGGCGTTCCAGCATTGTCCGCGAGCTTTCGGCATGGGGCAAGGACACTCAGGTTATAGCCGACTGGCCGGCGATTGCCGATGGCTGGCGCGGGCTCTATCAACCGGCCATGCAACGCATACGCGCGGGAAACCGTGGCTTTGTCAGGCTGGACATCCTGCACGAGGAAAACCTGCGTGACATTTTTGCCGAGCACGGCCTTGATGCGCCGATCGGTGAGGAGATGCACCGGCTGGTGACCGCGTGGCACCGGCTCGACCCGTGGCCTGATTGCGTCTCCGGCCTGACGCGCCTGAAGACCAGGCATATCATTGCGCCGTGTTCCAACGGCAATATCGCGCTGATCACCAACATGGCCAAGCGCGCCGGTCTGCCATGGGACGTTGTGCTGGGGGCCGAAGTGGCCCAGGCCTACAAGCCGGATGCGCAGGCCTATCTCGGTTCAGCCGATGCACTGTCCCTGAGACCGGACCAATGCATGATGGTTGCAGCCCATCTGGATGATCTCGAAGCCGCCGCGGAACTCGGTTTTGCCACGGCCTATGTGCCTCGGCCCGATGAGCACGGAGAGGGAGCAGGTGCCGAAACCGCACCGGACGGTTCGGTGGATCATGTTGCAGTTGATTTCAACGCGCTGGCAGATCAACTGGACTGCTAGGGTTTGTCACAAACCACCAGTTTCGACAGGAAGACCGGGCGGCTTTCGGTATGGAACAGTCCGGCTTCACGGAAGATGTCGGCCAGGTCTTCCTTGATGTAGCTGCCGTAGTACGGTTCATGGAAATTTACCGGGAACGACTGCAGCATGCCGTCATAACCGTCGATGTCGCCCAGTTGCAGGGAATCCATGAAGATCAGCCGCCCGCCCGGTTTCAGAACCCGGGCAAATTCCTTCGCGATAATGCGGCGCACTTTCGGTGGCACTTCATGAAACAGGTAGATGGACGTCACCACATCCAGTGACGCATCGGCAAAGGGGAGTTTTTCGGCGTTTGCGACTTCATAACTGACGTTGGAATAATCTTTCAGGTGGCGCTTTGCTTCTGTCAGGTAGGCATCGGACAGGTCCGACAAGGTCAGGTCAATACGCGGGTAGGCCTGCTTGACAAACCGGCCGAAGCGGCCCGTCCCACAGGCAATGTCGGCAATTTTCGTTTGGCGCTGATCGCGTCCACGCATGAACTCCCATAACGGCACGAGGCATTCGCGGCGCATGGCGTTGGTGGAGCCTGAAAACAGCACCTCGGTCTGCATGTCATAGATTTCGGCGCTGTCTTCGGTCAGATAGCCACCGGTCTGGTAGTGAAAATTCTGCAGGAAATAGGCCGGCAGCTCTTCTGCCTTGTCAGGTGAGTAAACTTCGGTGCCTTCGCCCTTTGCCTTGCGCTCGGCAGCAACCGGCACATCAGCCAGGAAGGCACGTGAGGTTTTCAGAAGCCGGCCCGGCGATCCGTCTGCGTCACGCGGCAGCGGATAATACCCGGCCGCGACATTGTCGAGATCGCGCTGGAACGTAGCAGCCAGGCTGGCCAGCAACTGTTGCATGCCAGGCCCCTTCTGGCGGGGCCTGTCGCGGGTCACTTCGGACACACCCGGCTCGGTTTTGCGGAACTGTCCCGCCGCCAGTCCGTGGCCCATGTACCAGGCAACGCGGGCGCCTTGGCGGGCAGTGTAGGCAAGTTTTTCAAGCGGTGTCAGCATGGTCTGGATAATGTGCGCCCTGGCACTGAGATTTTCAAGAACCATGCTGCCGCTTCAGGATGGCCCTTGGTTGAACCAGCCAGTTTGACGATGTCCGCATTAGATGGTGATGCAGACATTGCACTCCCGAGAGCACAATCTTGTATGGGCCGACAACGGTCTTTTGAACAATTTGCAGCGAACGGCAACTTCGAGCCCATTTTGACAATTTTTCGCACCGCATCCAATGTCTGCATTCAAGTCCAAGCGAAACAGGCGCTGCGTTGGAATGGTAATCCGCTTCCTGCTGGAGGAATTTTCAGGCAATTGCTTCAGTCTTTTCGGCAGGTGTCCAGAATATATCGCCTGACCGCGGCAACCGGCGGAACCGATAGCCGGGATGCGCGACATAGCAGAGACATCTCGACCGGATCGGTCAACCACTCCGGCATCACACGAGCAAGCGTTCCGAGTTCGACGCCTTTTTGTGCCAGTAGCGATGGCAATTGGGCAACGCCCATCCCCGCTTGCGCCGCCGCACTTGCGAGTTCCATGGTGTTGACGCGCAGTCCGACTCTCGGGGTTACGGTTTCCTGATGTCCCAGAGAATTTCGAAACGACCATGCAGCAGATTCCTGACGTCGCAAGATACAAGTTATTTTCGCGATATCTCCGGGCATTTCAATGGCCGTAACCCCGGCGAGAAATGCGGGGCTGGCGTAGAGCGCCCGCTGTGTTGCGGGCAAAGCCGCAGCAATGTTGCGGCCTCTTGAAGGGCGCCCGATGCGAAATGCGAGATCTATATCGTCCGCAGCAAAGTCAGATATCGAGTCGTCGGCATGCAATTCCAGCTCTATGTCCGGATAAAGGG
>CALHUA010000195.1 GCA_938039915.1 uncultured Anderseniella sp. | reverse complement strand
CAGAGTGCTTGACAAGTTTTACACCTGTTACCGTGGCATTGTCGTCGACGCCCATCACCACATGAATGGGCTTGCCGGAATAACCGGTTGTCGTGACAAAGTCCGATGTCAGGAAAACATGACCGACCGGCTTGCCGTTCTTCAATGCAGGTACAACGGGAATATCTGCGCGCAACTCGCCAAAGCTGTCTGCGCCCGGCACCAGGACCGAGACATCAACCTTGTCCAAGAATTTTGCAACCAGTGGTTCACTGTGACCGGCTTGAACACCAAACATCAGAAAGGTGATCATAACCAGTAGTGCAGTGAGTGAGTTGCGACCGCATTCCCTGTTAAATCGCATGCCAACCCGTCTTCTTTCAATCGTGCGGTCAATGTACCGACCAGACGGGGCTGAACGTTGCGCTACCGCAAACAGGGAAGCTTTTTTCCGGTGCCTGTAAAAACGGGTAAGTTGATATTTTTAAACACTTTTACCGGAGTTTGGAAAAACCGGATGAACACCGGTTTGGCTTACCCGGCACAATGGCTGCCCTGTCTCATCCCGGACGCAATTGCGGAAGCAGCAAGGAGCGGGAAAACAGTGTCGCGAAACCGATAAAAGCAACAATCCAGAAAATGCCTGCAGCATGAATGAGCATGTCCTGTGGCCCGAGATCCAGACCTGCAAGAATTCTCGCAATTGCTGCGCAGTTCACCGACATAAACAGCAGCTTGGCCGCCATACTCGCATGCAGGGGTTGCCCGGTATGACCCAGGCTCGCACGCACCATCACAGACAGGGTCATGCCGCCGACCGCACCCGCGGCAAGTGCATGTGTGCCTGCCAGCTGTGGAACCACACCCCCAGACAATATTGCGGCGGCGATCAGCGCAAAGCCGAGAGGCACGTAAAAGTAACTGACGTGAAGAATGAGCACGAGACTGTCCCTGACAGTCCGGTCACCAGCCCAGCGTGCCAGCCTCGCAAAGTGAACCGCGCTCGCAATCACCATAGCCAGACCCGTGGCATTCGCCTCCGGTGCAATCACCCAGCTTGCCATGGCGGCAAACCCGATGAGGATGGCAGCCGCATCAAATCGCGAAAATGGCACCGGCAACCGACCGGGATTTTCCCGGGTCAGCCAGTTGCGGGTAAAACTCGGTATGACGCGTCCGCCGATGATCATGATCAACACGATCACTGCCGTCGCCGCCGCCCGGCGGCTGTAATCACTGACCCCGTCAAGATGGGCCTCCAGGTGAAAGCCAACATTGGCCGCGACCAGAAGAACAACGGGCAACAGGACTTTGAGGTTACGCCAGTTCTTACCCGCAATGATCTCATTTGCGATTACAACTGCGATGAGCGCCAGGAAGCTGGCATCCACCATCATTACCGCCCGCCAGTCCAGCCAGCTCGAAAAACTCACCGCCAGTCTGCCGGCAATCCAGACCAGCAGGAGCATCAGCAGCGGCAGTCCCCTGATCGGCATGCGCCCTGTCCAGTTGGGGACGGCTGTAAACAGAAAGCCTGTGATAATTGCAGGCAGGAATCCGAAATACAATTCATGAACATGCCAGTCGACCGGTGCAAACCGGCTGGCAAGCTCAAGCACGTCATAAAACTGTGGCAGCCACAGCAGGACAGACAGTCCGGAAAACAGCGAACCGAACAGAAAGAAAGGACGGAATCCACCACTCAGAAAGGCCAGCCCCTGATACTGGCGTCGAGCTGTTGACATGTTTCCTCGCTGCAATTGTTGCAGATGTGAGCACACTGCGATTAAGTGTTCGGGAGTGCTAGTTTACCGTCATGCCAGCAGGCCTGGTTTGCGCCCCGACAAACAAAATGAGCAATAACATGCTGGATAAATCCCTTATTGCCGATCTTCCACCGTTCGTCGGGATGGAGACCGACAGCCTGGAGAAACTGATCTCGGCAGCAAAGGCGCAGCGCTACGCAAAGGACACCCACATCTTTCGCCAGGGTGCGACCGCTGAACATTTTTATCTTCTGCTGGACGGGCATCTGCGTGTCGTCAAGGTCACAGAGCATGGCGAGCAGGTGATCGCGCGCTACATCTCGACCGGCGAACTGTTCGGTATTGCCGTGGCGATCAGCAGAGACATTTATCCAGCCAACGCAATTGCCGCTGTCGACTGTGTTGCCCTGGTTTGGCCCAACAGCGTCTGGCAGCCAACGATCGAGAAAAACCCGTCATTCGCAACCAACACGTACCGCACTATCGGTGACCGCCTGCAGGAGACACAGGACCGGCTGGTTGAACTCTCCACGGAACGCGTTGAACAACGTGTCGCCAGCGCTCTGCTGAAACTGGTCAGGCAAACAGGCAGGCAAACCGACGACGGCGTGTTGATCGATTTTCCGATCTCGCGTCAGGATCTGTCGGAAATGACAGGCACAACCCTGCATACGGTTTCGCGCCTGTTGAGCGCCTGGGAAATCGAAGGGCTCATAAAAAGCGGCCGGCAGCGTATTACCGTCGTTGAAGATCATAAAGTAATGCGTATCGCCCACGGGCAAAAGTAGGCGACATGCGACCGGCCCGCGATTTGTTCACACACGTCAATCGACAAAACCACTGGCTGTTTAGCTGCCACCAAACCTGCTGTAATCCACCGGCCCGTTCTTATCCAGATGATTGTCGACAGGCGCCATCGGGTATTTGAGGCCGGTGGCACAGTTGAACAGCACGGCAGTGTCGTCCGCAGAAATCTTGCCCTCAGCCAGAGCTCTTTTGTAGGCCGCAGCCGTGGCAGCACCTTCCGGACACAGCAACAGCCCTTCCTGTTCTGCTATGGCATCCCGTGTCGCCATGATCTCTTCATCAGGCAGTGCCATGGCGAATCCACCAGACTCGTTGACGCCACGAATGATCAAAAAGTCCCCGACGGCGACCGGCACGCGAATGCCGGCAGCCACCGTGTGGGCATCCTCCCACAGCGGTGCGTGTTCATCACCGTTTTCCCAGGCGCGCACGATCGGTGCACATCCTTCAGCCTGCACCGCCACCATGCGCGGCAGCGGTCCGTCGATCCAGCCCAGTTCCTTCAACTCGTGAAATGCCTTCCACATGCCGATCAGACCGGTGCCGCCGCCGGTCGGATAGAAAATCACGTCAGGCAGTTTCCAGCCGAACTGTTCTGCCAATTCGAGGCCCATGGTCTTCTTGCCCTCGATCCGGTACGGCTCCTTCAGGGTCGAAACGTCGTACCAGCCGACCGGCCCCTTGCCTTCGCCAACGATCTTGCCGCAATCATTGATCAGCCCGTTGACCATGTAGGTCTCGGCACCCTGCTGTTGAATCTCCCGGATATTGATGTCCGGCGTGTCTGCAGGGCAGAAAACGGTAGCCCGCTGTCCGGCACGACGCGCATAGGCGGCCATTGCGGCACCGGCATTGCCGTTGGTTGGAATGGCCAGGTGGTCAACACCGAGCTCCTTGGCCATGGACACTGCCAGACACAGGCCGCGCGCCTTGAACGAACCGGTCGGCAACCTGCCTTCGTCCTTGACAATAACCTTGCCGGGCCTGGCGCCGAGCCAGCCGGCTGATTGCTCCAGACCGATGAGAGGCGTGACGACTTCACCGAGTGAAATTCTGTTTTCCGGTTTCGTGACCGGGAGCATCGAGGCATAGCGCCAGAAGCCGGCGACGCGTGAGGTTTCGATGTCGGCTCTGGAAATGGCCTTACCCATTGCCTGGAGATCATAACGCACCAGAAGCGGTCTGCCCGCCTCAGACAATCCGTGAATTTCGCCGGACTGATAGGTTTTGCCGGTCAGTGAGCATTCAAGGTGACTGACGAAAGTTTGGGTGTTTTGATCCATGAGATTGCAGCTTAGTCCTGTACGATATGAATGGGGCCTTGGCCATGTGACGAATGCAAAAGCCATAGGATGGATTGGTCAGCATTTATACGACCAACGCCAGGATATTTGAGGACAGCTTGAGGAGGTGACGACAAGTAGTCGATCCAGCGGTTGCAATTCAGTGGGTGTAAATGGTCAGGGTGCAAACGTACCCCATTTCCATCAAATTCACTGTGCAGGTTTGATTCAACACCTCATTGATCACGCGTAACTCTCTGAATTATATAATCTTCCAGCCACAATGCCAATAACCGGCCATCACGTGGATGCCTGTATAGATATTCAGAAATGCACCCTGCTTGCCTGCATCTGCTTGTCTCTGGCAGAACAGCATCACTGCTTTGCAAACCCGGGATGGGTGTACGTGCGCAGGTGAGACCTCATGCACTCGACAAAGGCATCCAGGATTTTCGATTGTGAGCGATCCAGCGGAAACAGGATATCGAGTTCGTAATTGATTTGCGGTCGAAATGGCTTGATGACAAGACCTGAGCCTGCGTGTCGGCTTGCGGTGTACGGGTCCGAAATTGTCACACCGCTCCCATTTTCAACAAACGCACAACACGTCGAAAAAAAGTGCGTCTCCGCCACAACCTTCCAGCGCGCGCCGGCATCGGCAAAGGCATTGTGCAATCGGTAGTAGGTCGAGTGATCGTTGTAGATCGAGATGAACGGTTCACCGTCCAGGTCGGACGGAGTGATGACTTCGTTCTTCGACAGCCGATGGCCGGCAGGCAGGACACAAACACACTCCGCTGATATCCGTTCTGTGCGGACGCCGGGATGCTCGACAGGCGGCTCTGCAATACCAATATCAAACTGCTGGGTCGCAATCATCTCACGAACGATGGCCGAACTCCTCGACAGCAGTTTGAACTGCACGTCAGGGTGGGATTCCAGAAACCTGGAAACAACCATCGGCAGGAAATGGATAGCGATGCCCGGCTGCGACGCAATCACAAGCCGGCCGGTATTCATGTTCCGGATTTCCTGGGCAGTGCGGACCGTGTTGTCCAGGCTTTCGAGTGTCTTGTTCACCTCTTCATAAAAATAGGTCGCCTCTGACGTCGGCTGCAACCGCCCCTTCCTTCGCTTGAACAGGGAAAATCCGATCTCGTGCTCAAGGGCGGCAATGATATTGCTGATCGACGGTTGCGAGACGCGCAATAGTTCCGCCGCGCGGGTCATGGTGCCGGCGACCATGACAGCGCGGAAACACTCAAGTTGCCGCAGGTTCATTGTCTTGTCTCCACCAACTCTATAGCTAAATCTTATAACATACGAAAATCATATTATTAGACGTAATAATTGTATTTCTGTTCAATATCAACGTGCAGCAGCCACATTGCGGCCTGCATGATCACCGGGCCAGCCCGGGACCCGGAGCAGAGTTTATGAAAGACGCGTTGAGTTTTGAGTCGGTAACAAAAAAGTACGGCGAGTTCACCGCTCTCGACAACGTCAGCCTGGACATCAAGGCAGGAGAGTTCATGACGCTGCTGGGTCCGTCCGGATCTGGCAAGACGACCATGCTCATGACGATTGGTGGTTTCGTCGAGCCCTCAGCAGGCCATGTCACCCTGGACGGGCAAAGGATCACCCACCTTCCACCTGAAAACCGGAATTTCGGGCTGGTGTTCCAGGGCTACGCTCTCTTCCCGCATCTCACCGTCTGGGAGAATGTCTTTTACCCATTGCGGGTACGCGGCATGCGAAAGGCCGAGGCGGAGCCGAAGGTACGCGACGTTCTGGACCTGATTCAGCTTTCGCATCTGGCAGAACGGTTCCCGAAACAGCTGTCAGGGGGACAGCAACAGCGCGTGGCGCTTGCACGGGCACTTGTCTTCTCGCCCGAATTACTCCTCCTCGATGAGCCGTTAAGCGCGCTGGACCGGGCACTTCGCAAAGACCTGCAACGAGAACTCAAGGACCTCCACGAACGGGTTGGGACGACATTCATCTATGTGACGCATGACCAGGAAGAAGCGCTGTCCATGTCCGACCGCATCGCCATATTGCGAGACGGACAAATCGAGCAATTGGGCACGCCGTCACAACTTTACGAAAAGCCGTCCTCCATATTCGTCGCCAACTTCCTGGGCAAGAGCAACTTTGTCCCTGTTGATGACCTCACCGTCGAAGGCGGCGAGGTGCGTTACTCAGTAGGCCAGGACCGGTTCAGATTGTCTCGTGGCGATATGTCGATACCTCAATCGGGCGAGCTGTCACTTGCCCTGCGCCCCGAACGCCTTACGCTGTACGCCAATCACAAAGATGCACCGGAGAATTGCATTGCCGGCAAGGTGGTGAAGGTCACCTATTTCGGGCAGCTTTACGAAGCGATTGTATCTACACAGGCCGCCGGCGATCTGCTGGTGACGGTCGATCTTGCCCAAAACGAACCCCGCATTGGCGACCAGGTCTGGCTTGGCTGGGCAATCGACAGTGGCGTGATACTGGCCGGGCGTCCGGTTGAATCGGATGATGCCTATGCAGGGTGACATGGCCATAACTTCCAGGTCATCGTTGCTCGGCAAGGATGCGGCCTACTGGGGCATGGTGCTGCTGCCTGCGGTGTTTCTGGCGACCTTGTATCTGGTCCCGGTGATTTCAGTGATGGTTCGCAGCGTGACCGAGCCCACGCTCGGCCTGGATAATTATGCGGTAATCCTGGAAAACAAGGCGATCCAGAATGTTCTCGGAAAGACCGTCTATATCTGCGCGGTGACAACGGCTCTTACTCTGCTTTTCGGATATGCCACCGCCTACGCAATGTGCCGCATGCCCGAACGCGAACAACGGCTGATGTTCTTTCTCGTCATTCTGTCGTTCTGGATTTCGGTGCTGATCCGGACGTTTGCCTGGATCGCCGTGCTGCAGCCCCAGGGCCTGCTCAATGATATTCTGATCGGCATCGGCATCATTGATCGTCCGTTGCGCCTGGTCCGCAATGATCTCGGCGTCATTATCGGCATGGTTCACTACATGCTGCCCTATGCGATCCTGCCGCTGTTCGCGAACATGAAGACCATTGATCCGACCCTGGTACCGGCCGCACGTGCGCTTGGCGCGACACCCCGAAAAGCATTCATGACCGTGTTCCTGCCACTGTCGCTACCCGGACTTGCAGGCGCTTCCATCCTGGTTCTCATCTTTTCATCAGGGTTCTACATCACCCCGGCGCTGCTGGGGGGCGGCAAGGTTGTGATGATTGCCGAATATATCAGCGTCCAGATGTCAGAGACGTTGAAATGGGGGTTGGCGACATCGCTGGCGACAGTTCTGATGCTCGTTGTTCTCGCCCTGACGATCGCCATGAGCCGGTACATGGACATCGGCGATACCGGCAAGAAGGCTTGAAAATCATGGCGACGGATGCAAATCGTCAAAGCGTCGAGATGAGCCGGATCGTGGCATGGATGACAACCTGCTTCCTGGTATTGCCGATCCTGATCGTCATCCCGGTATCGTTCACGCCGAAACGCTACCTGTCGATGCCCGCGGGCGACTGGTCCCTGCGCCATTATGAAGTGCTGATCAGCGGCGGGTGGTTGAGCAGTATCGGTGACAGCCTGCTTGTCGCGATCTGCTCCGCTCTCCTCGCCCTCGCCATGGGAACACTGTTTGCCGTCGGTCACTGGCGTTTGAACAATGGCGTGACACGAAACCTGAGACTGTTGCTGCTGTTGCCCATGATCGTGCCGCCAATCGTGCATGCGGTCGCATTTTACCAGGCTTGGTCAATCCTCGATCTGCTGGATACCTACCTGGGATTGATCCTGGTGCACACGATGAAGGCATTGCCGTTCGTGGTGCTGAGCGTGACGGCAAGCCTGGTCAATCTGGACCCCAGGCTCGAACAGGCATCGAGGAGCCTCGGCGCATCGTCTCGTCAAACGCTGTTTTACATTCTGCTGCCGCAGGTTCGCCCGGGCATGCTGGCAGGCGGGATTTTCGCGTTCATCACGTCATGGGACGAAATCATCGTCGCCATCTTCATTACCAGCCGTGCCGTCTACACGCTGCCCAAACGAATTTGGGACGGGCTGTTCGACAATGTCGATCCGGCAATCGCCGCGCTCGGCACGATAATGATCATCATCACGGCAATCGGATTGCTGATCAAGGATCGGTACGAGAAAGCCCAGAAAACATGAACGCGAACAACGAATACCAACCCTTGCCCCACCTAAAACAGGAGAGAAAGCATGACTGACCATAACAGGAAAACCTCGAAGACGAATGCAGTCGACATTCATTGCGACGCCTATCAGAAGGACCTCATGGAAGTTCTGATCGAGAAATCATCCAGCGACCCCGTACCGCGCCGCCTGTTCCTGAAGACAGCTGCCTTCCTGGGAATTTCGTCGGCTCTATACAAGATCACACCTGCGTTCGCGGGCCAGAATGAAATCGTGGTTGTGAACTGGGGCGGCGACGCCATCGAGGCAAAGGAAAAGGTCTGGGTGTCGCTCTACAACAAGAAGCACCCGGACACCAAGGTCGTGGTCAACGGGTCCGGCCCGTCGTCCGGCAAGATCAAGGCCATGGTCGAGAGCGGCAAGGTCACCTGGGATCTGTGTGACCGCAATAATGTCGGTGGCATCGACCTGGGCGCCCAGGGACTTCTGGAAGAGGTTGACTACACCCGTGTTGATGCGGATGCGGTCCGCGACATTCACCGCGGAAAATGGTGGCTCGGCGCGTACTTGTACTCTTTTGCCATGGCCTGGGATACGAAGGCCTTTGACGGCAAGACGCCAAAGGACTGGAAGGACTTCTGGAATCTCAAGGACTTCCCGGGTACCCGGATGCTGCGCAAGAACTTCGAAGGCCAGCTTGAGGCAGCTCTCATGGCCGATGGCGTTGCACCTGAAGACATATATCCAATCGACATGGATCGCGCCTTGAACAAGATCAGGGAGATCAAGGAGAACACCATCTTCTGGGGCTCGGGATCGGAGAGCCAGCAGATCATGCGTGACGGCGACGCCGTCATGGGCAATATGTGGCACAGCCGTGCCGGCCTCGTGAACAAGGAAACAGACGGTCGTGTCGACTTCACATTCAACCAGGGCGTGCTGTTCGCCGGTGCATGGATACAGCCCAAAGGCGCCCCGGCGGGCAAGGCAGCATGGGACTTTGCCGCAGCCGCGCAGGACCCCGCGTCCCAGGTCGAATACTTCAAACTGCTGGGCAACGGCCCGATCAATCCGAAGGCTTCTGCCCTGGTGCCTGCCGATATGGCCAACCGCGACCCGGGTTCACCGGAAAACATCGCCATGCAGGTGCCGGTTGATGCCGACTGGTATGCGTCCGATTACGGTAACATCCTAAACAAGTACCTGGACGCCATCGCTTCCTAGGCATCCTCCTCCTCTCCAAACCGGGGAACCGGCCCATGCGACCGGTTCCCCTCTTCCCCTGCGATCAAGCCAACCATTTTTTCCGAGGGCATCGCCGATGACCGCTAACAGCACACAAGATACTGAAACGGAACTTTTCAACTGCAAATACTCCTTCATGGGAGTGCCGTTCTCAACCAATGTCAGTCGGAGCAAGGCGGCAATTATCGGAATTCCGTTCGACTGCGGCACCCATCCGACACGCATCGGCTCCCGCCAGGGCCCCCAGGCCATCCGCGAACAGTCCGGCCTGGTACGGCCGTACCAGCCGCCACTGGCAGACTTCAATCCGCTGACCCGGCTGAATGTGGTTGATTGCGGTGATGTCGATGTGACGCCCGGCGTTATCGAAGAGTCGTTCGACCGCATCGAAGCCGCGATCACACGCGTTGCCGAAGCCGGAACGATCCCGGTTACCATGGGCGGCGATGGCGCAGTGACGCTGCCGCAATTGCGCGCCCTGCATAAAATTCATCCCGACCTGGTCGTCCTTCATATCGACGCCCATACCGATACCTATCCAGGTGCCGGCAATCAGACACACGACCTGTACAACGTCGCCACCACGTTCACCCGCGCAGCCGAAGAAGGCGTGGTCGACACCAGGAACTCGATGCATATCGGTCCGCGTGGCACCGTGACCCGCCAGGGAGTGTTTGAACATACCCGCGAACACGGCTACGGCCTGATCGATGGCAACGAACTGTTTCAACGTGGTTTCGATGATGTCCTTGCGCAGGTTCACGAACGGTTTGCCGGCAGGCCTGTCTATCTGTGTTTCGACATGGATTTTTTCGATCCCTCCTGTGCGCCGGGCGTATGCACACCGACCTGGGGCGGCGCAACAGCGAGAGAGGGACTGTCCCTGCTGCAGGGGCTGGCTGGGTTGAACATCGTCGCTGTTGATGTGAACACTGTCAGCCCGTCACACGATGTCGGCGGCATGACCGGTTTCCTCGCCGCCACCGTCATGATCCAGTGCCTGGCCCTGATCTGTCTTGGACCTGACTTCGAGTAGGGTTTGGCAAACGCCACATCATTTCGCTTCAATCCGGTATTGATTTTCTCGCCGGCCTGACCTTCTGTTCTGTATATCAGTGATCGCCCGGAAAAGAGCTGTACTGGTCAGGCCTCTTTCTGCGGGTTTTGGAAAATGGAGTATTCGATGAACGGTGCAGAAAGCCTGGTAAAGACGCTACTCCAAAATGGTGTCGACACCGTTTTCGCAAACCCGGGCACATCGGAAATGCATTTTGTTGCAGCTCTGGATGATCACCCGGAGATGAGGTGTATTTTGTGCCTTTTCGAAGGAGGCACATCCGGCAGCGCCGATGGGTACTTCAGGATGAAGCGGGATGTGGCAGCTACCCTGCTCCATCTCGCGCCGGGCTTCGGAAACGCCTTTGCAAATCTGCACAATGCCCGCAAGGCCAGTTCCGGCGTCGTAAACGTGGTCGGAGATCACGCCACCCATCACCTGCGCTACGAAAGTCCGCTGAAGGGAGACCTGACCGGTATCAGCCAGGCGATAAGCCACTGGACACGGGTATCTCCCGACGCGAAATCAGTTGCCGAAGATGGTGCCGCCGCCATACGGGCCGCGCGGTCGAACAACGGCCAGATTGCAACCCTCATCCTGCCCGCCAACACAGCCTGGGATGAGGCCGTCAGCCCGGCCGTCTACGAAACCCTGCCACCTCTCACCCGGCCTTCGGGCGCAGAAGTCGAAGCAGCCGCACGAAGGCTGACATCGGATAATGCTGCCCTTATCATAGGTGGCGAGGCATTGTTCGGCCGCCCGCAGGAGCTGGCGGGAAAGATTGCGAGCAAGACCGGCTGCCGCCTGCTGGCGGACACATTGATACCGAGGATTTCCAAAGGCGCGGGAAGCGCAAAGCTGGAGCAACTCGTTTATCCGATAACACCCAAGATCACGCAAATGGAGAGACTGGCATCCCTGACACTCCTGGGCACCAACCGCCCCGTTGCCTTCTTTGCCTATCCGGACAAACCGTCCGTGCCGGAACCTCCCGCTTGCACGATCTCGGAATTGTGCACGCCCGGGATGGACATTGCGTGGACGATCGAAGCACTTGCCGACGCTGTCGGCGTCAGCGAGCAGACACAGTTTCAATGCTATGCACTTGACCTTCCTGACATGCCGTCAGGCCAGTTGACGCTCGAAAAAGTCGGCCATGCGCTGGCTGCGCTCATGCCGGAAAACGCCGTGCTTTGCAATGAGTCCATCACGTCGGGTATCTCTGTCATGCCACCGACGAAAACGGCCCGCCCCCACGACGTTCTGGGCGGAACCGGGGGAGCGATAGGATACAGCCTGCCCTGTGCCGTTGGCGCTGCAATCGCTTGTCCTGACCGGAAAATCATCACGCTGACAGGCGACGGGTCGGCAATGTACACGCTGCAGTCACTGTGGACGATGGCGCGGGAGAGCCTGGACGTCACCGTCGTCATATTTGCCAATCGCGGTTATCAGATCCTGCGCCATGAACTGGCCAATGTCGGCGTTGACAGCTACGGGCAGAATGCCAGCGCAATGTTTGATGTGGAGGAACCTCTCATCGATTGGATTTCCCTGGCTCGCGGACATGGTGTTTCGGGCGCGAGAGCAGACGACATGGAGAGTTTCTGCAAAGCACTGGAAACGGGATTGCAAAGTGACGGTCCCTACCTGATCGAGGTCACCTGTCCCTGATCAAACCTGTTACCTCACCAGCTTCGGGCATTCCATGGCTAGATTGTGAGGGAACTGGTTGTCACGACATTGACTCAACGCGTCAGTCACCATGCGCAACCCCTTGAATTGACTCACCTTCCAATGACGCCTTCCACAATGGACCGGTGCCGTTTGCCGGCATGCTATCGATGGATCGTCAGTTGCGGGAACGGGATATTCCAGTTGTTGGCCGTGCAACATTCCACTGCAATACGTGCCAGTGCATGCTCGACCGGTTCATACAGATGGCCCGTTCCAGGCGCGACATCTACTTCAATTTCAAAGTCCAGCGATGAGGACCCGGCCCTGAACAGGGTTACAAAGACACCCAGCACCTTCTCGGGATCAACGATCTTCCGGATCTCGCGATCCACATAGGCACGCAAAATTCGCGGCACTTCCGCAGCCGCCTGGGCCTGGTGGCTATAATCAATGCCAAATTCAATCGTCGAACGATAGCCATTGGAGACATTCTTCGGATTCTGCTCGAGGAACGCCTGGGTTGTAAGATAGGAAATCGCTCCGCCTTCTTCGCGCAAATGTACAGATTCCGGACTCTGTAAAGTCACTTCGGCCCAAAAGCCGTTGTCGAGCACGACCCAGTCGCCCTCGTCCGTGGGAAACCACTCTTCATTTTGATCCATGGGTCTGGAATGCAACCCCTTCAACTCCCGAACCGGCACGGTGAAAAAACCGCCCTTCAGAACCGGGTTTTCGAGCGAGGTGTACAGATCCAGCTTGGTCACCCGCCAGGGGATGCCATTGAACATCACACGCTCACCCTCCTGCACCGCGCCCAGGTTGAGCAGCAACGTAACCTGTTCAAACATGGCCGGCAGGGACTTCAGAATAAACCAGCCAATGGCGATGAACAGCAGCAGCATGAAACCGGTGAGCAACCAGTCGTTATAGCGATTGAAGATCGATACCGTTGTTCCAAACGCAGTCGTGATTGTTGCCAGGTCATAAACCAGCGCACCAAGCCGGACTGGGAACGTCCTGTTTCGTGGCGCCCCGATCAGTGAAAGGATTACCCGGCGCAAGATGCGCATGGCGAATATGACGGCGCAGAAGGCCAGAGCGCCAAACAGGAAGTTGCGACCCCTGTCGCTGAAGAATGAAGAGAAGGCGCGGCTCGCCGTTTCGCCGGCGGTCACACGTTCAGACAGTCTGGTCTGCAACTGTTGCTCTGCAGTGGTCGCCAGATCCTTGGCGGCAATCCTGCGTTCCTCCCAGTCCTGCAATATTGTCTGCAGCCGTTCGAGAACCGGTCCGTCCTTGTCAGCCCGTTCAATCATCGGCTGCACCCGCTTGATGGCATTGGAAGCAAGATCTTCCTGATTCTTGGCAACCAGCAACTGCCTCTTCAGGTGTTCGATTTCGCGCGCGTTTTCAGTGGCGGACTTCAGTATCCATACGAATGGCCGGATAAGCTGTTCGAACTCCTGTTGCAGTTCAAGCTTTTCATTTATGTTGCTGCCCTCAGTCTGGGATATGCCCGTGGCGAGGCTGACAACCTGTTCGTCAAGTTGGGTCAGCTCCTCGTTGACCAGCTTGAGCTTTCCTTCAAGCTCCTTCTTGTCTGTTTCAGTCTCCGCTTTTTCAATCGCCTCGCGTAACTGGCTGGCAGCTTCCCGTTTCGCTGTTTGAGCATTTAGAATGCTGACTATGGCCTGCAGAGACGCCTCAACCGCCTCGGCTTCCTTCTGCTCAACGCTCTGTTCACTCTCGGTATCGGATTGAGACAGAACCGGAGAAGTGCCGAAACAAATGACCGCTATTGCAAGAACGATCGATGCCATGGCGAAGCGAAACGAAGCGATGTGCTGCATTGTATTCCTGTACGAAAATGTAATCAGACCAAACGAAGAGATTCTAGGGCAATGTTACATGCCGAGCGGCATAAGCCCAATGATCAATGCCACCGCGCCAAACCATGCCGGGCAGTATTGCAATGCCGTCATATTCCGAAGGTTGTTGCAGGCGATGTCGCCGGGACATGTCGCGACAGCATGACACTTGCCCCCGCAACAGATTGGTGTGGACGGAGCAACATGGGCTCAATTGAACCCATGTTGCTCCAGCACCGTAAGACCGATCTAGTCCAGCAAGCGGATTTTCAGGCCGCCCAGGTCCAGGGAAGCTTCAAGACCCACCTGTGAACCGCGCATGACCAGTTCCACGCCATATTCATTTGTGGCAAGGATATTGGTAGCGCCCGAGCCTGCTGCAGCAGATGCACCCGTTTTTGCATAAGTGCCCTCGATGTCTGTCACGTCGAGCAGGTTTCGCGCCTTTCCGGTGAGCGACATTTTCGACATGCCGATCACCAGACCAACATTAAGTCCGCTGATCTCAAGCGGGTATACCCGGTCACCGCATTGCAGGGTGCCGGAGCCGCCCGCGGCACCGATAACAAAACCACCCTTGGTGATCTCCATACTAATCCGACAAGTCATTTCAGCCCTGGCCACGGGTGCTGTGGCTGCAAAACACGATATCGCACAGGCAGTGACCAGAAGTTTGGTGAAAGTCATTGAAACAGGTCCTCATGAAATCTCTGGGTAAGTGGCCGGAGGCTTGGACTAGTTCTTATGAGAACCAGCCCTTGACCTTGCCCCACAGCGATTTGGCCGGCGCCGTTTCTGCAACAGAGCCTTCCACGAAATCTGACCCTTTGAGTTCCGGGATCGGTTCGCCGTCGAAACCCATTTCATCAGGCTTCAGTTCTGCCCGCCGAACAACGTCCCCGGTGAAGGAGGATTTGAAGGATGAAAGCTTCGACAAGGTTGCAGGCCCTGCAATGCCGTCAGCGGCAAGGTCATTGTCCTTTTGGAACTCCACCACCGCTTTCCTGGTTCCCGGACCGAACTTGCCATCAGCGCCAATGCCAAGGTCTTGTTGAAGTTTCTCAACGAGCTTGCCCCGGGACCCAACCCGCAGCATGACCAGCTCATGCAATCCCATGGCGGTGAATGTATCGGGCCCGGCAATGCCATCTACCTTGAGGCCGTTTTTCTCCTGAAACGTCCTGACGGCGGCAAGGGTTCCGGGACCAAAGTCCCCGTCGGCGGCAACGCCGAGTTTCTCCTGCAGGCGCTTGACAGGAGCGCCCTTCATTCCTTTTTTCAATATGGACATGTATTTCCCCGGTTTCTTGCTCGCCTGGCTGAAGCCAAGACAATGAAATTTGCGAGCAGTTATAGTAGATACCGCTTCATCAGTACTGCCGGTATATGAACCCGGACTGAACACTGCGTTCATGCCGGGTTCAGGAAACGGACCCTGTCAGTGGGGAGGATACAGGCCAGGCCTGTAGCAGCCGGACGCTGACGAGGGCGCAGATGGCAGCACGTCAGCATGCTGCGCTGTTCTGTTGCCGAATTAATACGATCCGTGTTCAACAGCGTAAATCAACGCACCAGCGACTACCCTCAATCCATTGAATTGACTCATCTTCATGGCGCAGGTGTGATGCTGCCAGCGCAGACCGTTGAAGAGGTCAGGGCAACACGACAACACCCGAACCCGGCGATGGTCCGGACTTGCCAATGCCTGCGCAAGGCTACAATCTGAATACATCAGGCTGGCCATCAGATCGCTACCGGTCGAGATGGGCCCAGTGCCGCCGACACTTCTCAGGAGCGTTCTCTCATGGCCGCTGACTTTCCGCATCTGTTGTCACCACTCAAGATCGGGGCGCGAACCGTTCGCAACCGGGTGCTGGTGACAGGTCATATTCCGGGGCTGGAAGAAGCCGGTCACGCCACCGCAGACTTCATCGCCTATCACGCCCGCCGGAGCCGCGGCGGCGCCGGATTGCAGATGACGGGCACAAGTGGATTTCATCATACCGGCCATGCCAATTCCGGGCGCGGCATAGACCTGACGCGTCCCGGTGTGGAGGATGGCCTTGGCCGGCTGGCCGACGCGGTACACGAGCATGGCGGAACCTTTCTGATACAACTGGGACACAGCGCGGCCACCGTGGATTATTCCGATATCGGAAGACCCTTGTGGGCGCCCTCCCCGGTGGCGTCACAGGTTCTCAAGATCATGCCACGCCAGATGACGCGGGCTGACATTGCAGAGTTGGTTGTGGCCTACGGGGCAGGCGCTGAGAAAGTGCGGTCAGCCGGTCTTGACGGCGTCGAAATCCTCGGTGCCTTCGGCTATCTGCCGGGTGCGTTCTTTTCACCTGCCAGCAATCAGCGCCGCGATGACTATGGCGGCAGCGTCCGAAACCGGGTTCGCTTTGCCCTGGAAGCGGCCGCCTCGGTGCGGGCGGCCGTGGGCCCCGATCTCATTGTCGGCATGCGCATTGCCGGCGACGAAAAGATGGCAGGCGGACTGGGCAATGATGACATGGCCGAGATCGCCGCGCTGCTCAGCGAAGCGGGATCACTGGATTATCTCAATGTCGTGGCCGGCAGCAACTATGACCGCATCATGCGTTGGGAACACTGGCCGGCAAGCCCGGCACCGCACGGTCTGTTTGCGCCATTGGCTGCACGCATCCGTACCGCGGTTACAGTCCCGGTGTTCGTAACCGGCCGGGTGACTGACCCGGCGCTTGCCGAACAGATCCTGGCGCGCGGCGAGGCGGATATGGTGGGAATGACACGGGGGCACATTGCAGACCCGGATATCGTGGCCAAGGTCGAAGCTGGCGAGGCAGACAGGATACGACCTTGCGTCGGAGCCAACGTTTGCATCAATCGGGCAGTGAGCGGCAAGCCTGTACGCTGTTTCCACAACCCGGAGGCGGCTCGCGAGCTTGAGTTTGCAGCCGACAAGCCGGCACCCTCACCGCAACGGGTAGCAGTGATCGGCGCGGGCCCTGCCGGACTGGAAGCTGCACGACGGGCGGCTGACCTTGGCCACCAGGTAACTGTGTACGAGACAGGTGCACAGATCGGCGGGCAACTGAGACTGTGGGCAAATTCCCCGTTTGCCAAAGAGTACGGCTTGTCAGTTGACTGGTATGAGCAGGAACTGGAGAGAGCGCAGGTCCAGATCAGGCTGAACACCCGGCTGGAGCCGGATGATCTCGAAAAGATCAGCGCAGACACAGTGATCCTGGCCACCGGGTCGGTTCCGATTGCAGCACGCGAATTGCCGGGCAAGTCAGGATCCGGGATAAGCATCGCAACCCCGGATGATGTATTGATGCGGACGGCGGGTTCGGGCGCGCGCCATGCCGTGATCGCCGATGAGGGCGGCGGTCGTAACGGCCTGGCCGCTGCCGAGGTTCTGGCCGAAGCCGGGGTGCAGGTGACGGTGGTGACCGGCGACCCGGCTGTTGCTGAGCATGTCGATGGCACGGTACGCACGCAACTCTACCGCTTCCTGCTCCAGCGCGGCGTAGCGTTCCGGCCAATGGAGACAGTGACAGGACTCGCGAAGGGCACGGTCTTGACCCGCAATATCTACACCGGAGATGCAGGCGAGATTACCAATGCGGATCTGCTGGTGGACTGGCGGGGCAACCGTGTTGTCTCCGGTCTCGAGGCGGCGGCACGGGCGCGGTTTGCCCGGGTTGAAGTCGTGGGCGACGGCGTTGCGCCACGTACAGTCCAGATCGCCACCGCCGAAGGCGCGGACGCCGCCAGGCGGATCGGACAGCAGACGTGATACGGCGGCATCAAGCGCTGCCTGATCCATGTCGCACCAGACGAGCGGTGCCTGCCTTCTGTCGGTGATCTCTGCTCAATTGATGAGAACCCCCGGGTTCATGATGTTGTTTGGATCCAGCGCAACCTTGATGCGCCGGATGGCGTCGTACCTTGCCTTGTCGGCAAAGGCTTCCAGGTCACGGGTCTTGAGCCTGCCAATACCGTGTTCGGCACTGATCGATCCGCCATGACGGTGGCTGGTCTGGTTGATGGCCATGCGAACGGCGTCGATGATGCCGGGATTCGACGTCAGGAATTCAGCCTTGGCAACGCCTGCCGGAGGAATGACGTTGTGATGTATGTTGCCGTCACCGATATGGCCATAGCTGTTGATCCGGACGTCAGGGTGGATATCAGCAATCGCGGCATTGGTATCGTTGATGAAGGCATCGACCTCGCTGATCGGAACAGATGTATCACTGTTGCAGAACGCACCGGACATGCGGTTTGCTTCGGGGGTGTTTTCGCGCAGAGCCCACAGATTGTCCCGTTGTGATTGCGACCGGGCGACCACCGCATCCAGCACGAGATTGTTCTCGAAGCAGTCCGTCAATGCGGTTTCCAGACGCTCGCCGATACCCAGCGGGCCGGTGGCTTCCAGCAGCAGGGCCCAGTCGCTGCCGTGCTCAAGCGGGTTTCGAAGCGTTGGAAACATCGACGTGACCAGATCGAGCCCGAGGCCGCTCATCAGTTCCAGTGCCGAAGTCGCGTCGCCCAGATGCTGCCTGATCGCCTTGTAGACCATCAGCGCGTGGGCAGGGGATTTGATGGCCAGCAGCGCGGTTGCCGTTTCAGGGTCAACCGGCTTCAGGATCAGCGACGCGGCTGTGATGATGCCAAGAGTACCTTCGCTGCCGATCAGCAGGTGCCTTAGGTCATAGCCGGTGTTGTTTTTATGCAGCGGGCTCAGTTCGCTCAGGATCGTGCCGCACGGCAGGACAGCCTCAATACCCAGGCACAAATCGCGCGCATTGCCGTATCGCAGTACCTGAATGCCACCGGCATTGGTGGCCAGATTGCCGCCGATGCAGCAACTGCCCTTCGATGCCATGCTCAGCGGAAACATCATGCCCTGCTCCAGCGCGGCGTTGTGAATATTTTCAAGAATACATCCGGCTTCGGCAATAATGACACCGTCATCAAGCGAGACCTCGCGCACCTTGTTCATCCGCTCCAGCGACAGGATGACTGCATTGTCGCTGTCAATTGAAAGCTGCCCTGCCACAACACCGGTTCCGCCGCTATAGGGCACAATACCTGCTTTGGCTCCGTTGCAGGCGCGAACAATGGCAGCCACCTGTTCCGTCTTATCGGGCATGACGATCAGGCACCCCCTGCCCTTAAAGCGCCCGCGCGGATCATCAAAATGACGCTGTGCGTCCGTCACATCCATCCAGCCCGCATCACCGACGACACGTTTGATATCGTGCAACAGTTGCGCGCCTGGAGGGTTGAATTGAGAACCGGACAATTGATTATCTCCTGGACATGGCTGCGGACTGGCAAGCAAACGCTCGCCGCGCGACAAGTAATGGGGGTGGTGTACGCAGCCTCTGGCCCACCAGTCTCTCAGATACATGGAAAAATACAGGAAAAAGCGCCTGGACAAAGCACTTTTCACGAAACCAAGAACGCTTCTGTTTCACAAGCTTAGGCAGTGCATCGCCAAGGCATTCGAACAGGGAAAGCTGCAGCGTGACGGGGAAACAAATTGGCCAGGCAGGGATGCAGATGTAGGGTTACCTGTGTGAAACGGTCGAAACGGACAAACTGGAGCCTGTTGAAAGTCTCACTTAGGAGGGCAAGCTTTTGTCAAAAAGTCAAAAATTGCAGCGTTGTCTTATCCTGACAGCTATCGCGATGATGTTCAGTCCAACGATGGCGCAGGGCCAGCAAAAACCCGCTGTTGACCCGATTGTGCGATCCGCAATCGTGGCTGAAATAACCAGTTCGTTGAACATTGAATTGGTAGAGAGTGAAGCATTGTCCAAGGTTTTCAATGCGCGTTTGTACAAGACTGAAGTCGGGTTCAAACAGGGCGGCAGCGTTTTTGGCCACTACCTGGAAGCAGACGGTGTGGTTCTACCGACACGCGGGGAGTTTGGCGGCCAGAGCCTCGACTATGCAAAATATCTGCGTAGAGATTTCAGCATAAAGTCAGAAGCCGATCTTCTTGCTTTGCGGGAAGCCCTGCTGCTGTTTGCGCCCAATGGGCCATCGCCCGAGGATGGTCCGAAATATGGCCGCTATCAGAAAACCTGGACAGTAATCACGGGTACATTTTTCGACGACTTGAGCGGCTACATTATCAGGATCAGCTCCACACCAGGCTGGATCAGAAAAATCGAGTACGAGATGAAAATTCCAAAGGACAAATTGGGCAAGCCGTGAGTTGCGTGGTCGGGCAGTTCGCACATTTTCACAGTCACTGGATTGCCCGGACCACCGGTAAATTCGGTTGACTGTCAGCCAGCGTGTGACCCGCCGCAAGTCGGCAGCCCTTGGCAGCGAACTTCGACAAACCAGTACAGCCGAACTTGATTCCGCGCCTTCGTGAACAATCTTAAAATGTTGATTTAAATAAATAAAAATTGCTATGCTACATTCCAGTCGTCAACGTGGTGTCGGGTCTTTCTTGCGCCAATGGAAAACAGCATACTTGGAAAAAATGTCTATTGCGCTGGTCCTTGCGAGCATTGGAAATTGTTCTTGTATTTGCAGCCAATCGGTTTTGACCGGAAGGTGAGATAGCATGACCAGTGCTTCAGAACTCATCGGTACCTATGACTACATCGTCGTGGGGGCTGGATCGGCCGGGTGTGTGCTGGCAAACCGTCTCACCGCTTCCGGACGACACAAGGTTCTGCTGCTGGAAGCCGGTGGACGTGACCTCAATCCGTGGATCCATATTCCCATCGGTTACGCAAAGACTTTCAGGAACCCCGGTGTCAACTGGATGTACGAGACGGAACCCGAACCTGAACTCAATGGCCGCAGGATATACCAGCCACGCGGCAAGGTGCTTGGCGGAACCAGCTCGATCAACGGACTGCTCTACATACGCGGACAGCAGCAAGATTTCGACCTGTGGCGGCAGTTGGGCAATTCGGGATGGTCTTACGAAGATGTCCTGCCGTATTTCAGGCGGGCGGAAGATCAGCAGCGTGGCGAAGACCGCCTGCACGGTGTGGGCGGACCCCTCGCCGTTTCAGATCAGCGCGAACCAAACCCCTTGTGCGATGCGTTTATCAATGCCGGCATTGAACAGGGCCTGCCCCTGAACCACGACTTCAATGGCGAACATCAAGAAGGTGTCGGCTATTTCCAGACGACATCGCGTAACGGCCGACGCTGCAGCACTGCGGTGGGATATCTCAATCCGGCAAGGTCACGCAACAACCTGCGTATTGAGACCCATGCCCATGTCACACGGGTGCAAATTGAAAACGGCACCGCGTGCGGGGTTGAATTTGTCCAGAAGGGCATCGCAAGATCCGCTCGTGCATCCGGAGAAGTCATTCTGTGCGGAGGAGCGATAAACTCTCCCCAGCTTCTGGAATTATCCGGTATTGGTAACGCAGACCTTCTGAACAATCTTGGCATTCCTGTCGTCGCTCACCTGCCCGGTGTCGGGGAGAACCTCCAAGACCACCTGCAGGTCCGGATGGTACTGCGCAGCAAGCAACCCGTCACATTGAACGATGCCACCCGGTCGTTGGCGGGCAAAATCAAGCTGGGCCTGGAGTATGCCCTTTTCCGCACCGGCCCGCTGACCGTCAGCGCAGGATACGCCGCCGCGTTCTTCAAGACTTGTTCCTCCCTGGTCTCCCCGGACATACAGGTGCATTTCATCCTGTTCAGTTCCGATAAAATGGGAGAGAAACTTCACCCCTTCTCCGGCTTCACGGCTTCGATCTGCCAACTCCGCCCCGAGAGCCGCGGAACCATACATTCTGTGAGTGCCGACCCGTTCGAGGCGCCGGCAATCAACGTGAACTATCTTTCACAGGAAGCAGATCGCCTTGCCAACATCAATGGCCTGAAGAAGCTGCGGGCTATCCTTCAGGCAGACGCAATGAAACCCTACCTGGCCGAGGAAATGGAGCCTGGAATCAACGTGCAGAGCGACGGCGACCTGCTGCAATTCTGCCGCGCCGTGGGTACGACTGTTTATCATCCTGTCGGAACCTGCTCCATGGGCACGGACAGCAACTCAGTCGTTACTCCGGAGCTTAAGGTACGAAACATCACGGGGCTGAGAGTAGCCGACGGTTCCATCATGCCGCGCCTCGTCTCCGGTAATACCAATGCCCCAATCGTCATGATCGGTGAAAAGGCCTCTGATCTGATCCTGACAGACGCACCCTAAGCCTGCGGCTTTCAGAAAGCGGTAAATTCGCCCCCGAAAAGTATTGCCGGTACAAGTAAGCGTGCAAGTGTTGCACTGTTGACCATGACAGAGCCTCTGGCACGACAGCTGTTTGCCCGGCACCCTTGAAAGGGCGCCGGCAAACTCGCTAAACGTGGCGCTTGGAGCTTTGTCTTCAGCTTGGTTCTGGCCAGGAAAATTCCGGCCGCAGGCCCTCATATACCGGGCGGCCGTCACTTGGTGCCGGTACGCCGGTGGCTGGATCATAAAAGGCATGATAAGTCGCCGGCAGGCTGTCCGGCTGATAGCCCATGAGGTTCGGCACGATAGCCCTTATGCGGCTTTCCTTGTCATCCAGCATGATCGGCGTGCCGCAGGTTGCGCATGTGCAAAGCTCCAGCGGACCGTCCGGATTATTCACGTTGAATGGCTGACGATTCAAGTTGTCGGACTCGTCTACGCCCAGATCGCCGTGTTTGAAGAATACCACGTGCGTCGTGTCTTGACCGGTAACACTTTTGCATACCGAACAATGGCAGGTGTGGTTGTCGATCGGATCTTTATCCGAGTGAGTGTGGACGTGGTCGCACCCTCCAGCATACTTGTGTGACATGTCTTCCTCCTTGCTAGATTTTGGTTTTAACCGTCCCAGCTCAGAACTTGCCGTCGGCAAGTGCCGTTACGATACACCGAAATTCCGTCTTCAGGCGAGAATTAATGCAATCAGGAGTTGACTGTGATGCCCCACGGGTGAGATTGCCGACATATATGTTGCGTCAGCGAAGCTTGCCGGTTGCCGATACCGGGTTAGCTGAGCGAGCCATGCAGCCTACTTGCGAAAGGCCTGGTTGAGGTTGCTGGCCGCTTCTTCCAGATTGCTCTTTGCGACATCGACAAGGTCTTTAAGCTTCGCCGATGCCACATCGGCATCGGTGAAATTCGCGCCCTTGACACGGGCCCCGGAGAGATCAGCCCCACCCAGTTCGGCGCGCATCAGATTGGCGCCTTCAAGATTGACGCCCTTCATCGACGCAAACTCGAACTTGGTTCTGGACAGGTTGGCATTGGTAAAATCGGCGCCTTCCAGATTTGCAGACACCAACACGCCACGCATCAGTCCCATTGATTGATTGCGCATGTCCGCACTCAAATTCGCACCGACGAATTTTGCGTTCCTCAGGCTGGCTCCTGTCAGGTCACTCGCAATCAGCGCCCCGGACAGATCCGCACCATCCAGTGTCGCCTTCAACAATTGCGCCTGGAACAGATTAGCGTCTTTGAGGTTGGCATTGCTCAGGTCAGCTTCCAGCATCCAGGCCTGATCCAGAACCGCACCGGCCAGGTTCGCATTGCTCAGATCGGTCTTGTTGAGACGCGCGGAACGCAGTATGGCTCGCTTGAAATCAAGCCCGGACAAATCAAGGCCTGAAAGCTTTCGGCTAGTGAAGTCGGCTGGCTGGTCAGGACTGGCCGCCGCCAGCATCGCCATAACCTCTTCACGGGTCATTTCAGCCTGCGTCATGTCCGGTGAAGTCAGATCCACATGCTGTAGCGGGCTCTGGGCCAGGCCCAGGCCGGGCCAACCGACCAGTAAAAAGAAAGTCAGTACAAGGTGTTTCATGGCCTCATCTCGCATGGTGCAAACAGTCGTGACATCATTTACTCTGGATATGACTTGAATAGGGCAATCAATATTGTCCGATAGGGGATGAATAACCGCGTGATGGTTATTGCCACTTCACAAAAAACCATCGCATAATCTGTCGTGTATGTCGCGTCCGATGGAGTGCCCCCGATGAAGCAGGCCACAAAGGCTGCAAGAAGCACTGTCCGCATGCCTGCCGGCTCCCGACGGATTGCCCTGGTCGCGATGGCTGCTGCCGTTGTTGCCGCATTGATCTGGCAGATCGCCAAACCGGAGACCACCATTGCAACAGACCTGCGCAATGGCGACTATCCGGTTGCCTTCGAGCGCCTGAAGGAAAAGGCCGCAGCCGGGGATGCCTGGTCACAAAACCAGCTGGGCAATCTGTACTATCTGGGGCTGGGAACGCCGGTTGACCTGAAAAAGGCGAGCGAATGGTATCTGCGGGCTGCCTTGGCAGACTGGCCGGACGCGCAGATAAACGTGTCCTTGATGTATCGCTATGGCCGCGGGTTGCCGCTCGAACCTGCGCGCGGGTTTGCCTGGCTTCGCCATGCGCGCTCGAACGGCAAGGAAATAGCCGAACCTTATCTGGCATGGATCGCGGGAAGCCTGGAACAGACGCCCTCACAAATGCAGGCGGCGAAACGCAAATACGGCACGCTTGAAGCCCTCCGGCCTGAGGGTTTCAAATAGACCATGGCGAAAGACAATCGAAGTTACATTTTCCTGCAAATCTGGGTGCTGTTGGCCGGCATCGCTGTTTTTGCGTGTTATGTAGCTTACGACCTCGGTTACTTCACCCGCGTCGTTGATGCTGACCAGAGCAAGCTCTCCATCCTGATTGCAGGACTGTTTCTGGGTGCAACCTTTCATGCCGTCTGGCACATCCTGCGCGTCACAAGGCAAATCGATGCTGCCTATGCCTGGTTGAGTGGCAAGCAGGCATCAGCCAGCGGTCACGCCAATGAGGAGATGTCACCATTTCAGACACCCGAGCAGTTTGTGGCAGGTTACGTGTCGCAGGTGATCGAGGCGCGCAAACAGTCAACCTCGGACAATAAGGATGGCGGTCTGGTATTCGAAATTTACGCCGACAGGTTGCGGGCCGCGGTCGAAATCGGCTGGTATCTCGTCGATATCCTGATCCGGCTCGGATTGATTGGCACTATCGTCGGTTTCATACTGATACTGGGCGCACTGTCTTCTGGTCCTGCACCAACACCGGAGAACATCCAGACCCTGCTGATTTCCATGAGCGGCGGCATGGGGACAGCGCTTTATACAACCCTCGCAGGCCTGGTCACGGCCATGGTTCTGGGCGCGCAGTACATGGTACTGGCCCGCGGCACCGAGGAATTGATCGGAAAGCTGGTCCGCATCCGCGACCAGACAAATGTATCATGACAATCCAGTTGAAAGGATCGCCCTCTTCCGGGTACAGCCGTCAACCCACCGATGCATTCACCGACCTGTTGTTCAACACGCTCATCGGATTTGTGTTCCTGTTTTTCATTGCGGTGATATTTATCAGCCCCGCCAAGGACACCGGCAAAGTAGTCCTCGATGCACAGTATCTGGTTACCGTTACCTGGCCGGATGGCAGCCAGGAAGACATTGATACCTGGATTGAAGATCCTCAGGGCAACGTGACCTGGTTTCGCAACCGGTCAGCCGGCCTGGTTCATCTCGACCGGGATGACCGGGGCATGCTGAACGACAAGATTGAGGTCGAGGGCAAGGTCATCGAGAACGTGTTGAACCAGGAAGTTGCCGCTGTTCGCGGCACTGTGCCCGGCGAGTACACCGTCAACCTGCATTATTACGAGAGTGTCAATCAGGTCACAGTGCCGGTGACCGTCAGGGTCGCCAAGGTCAACCCGGTCTACAAGATATATTTCAACGATACCGTCGACATGAGACGCAAGGGAGAGGAACGGACCGCTGTTCGGTTCACCATCCTTCGTGACGGCAAGATCGGCCGGATAAACCGGCTGGAAAAGAAACTGGTCACATTCTAATGCGCCGCGACCACGGTTTGGAGGATGACATATGTTCGAACTAGGTACCGGCGGGCTGGCTGCAGCCTACGTCATGCTCGGCGTCATTCTCCTTAGCCTTCATCTGTACTCGCGCTGGAGCCACTGGATCAAGATCATGGTGACCGTCCTTGCAACCGTGTTCATGATTGTCACCTACAAGTCGCTGCCGGGACTGCAGGGCTGGCCACTGACAACCGAGAAGCTGCCATCCCGGCTCTACCTGCTGGCAATTGAAATTTCTGAGCCCGACAGCATCTACCTGTGGGCGCGCGATCTGGATGTGGGAACCGAACTGCAAAGGCCCCGGGCATATGAGCTGCCCTATTCGTCCAAACTGCACCAGCAGGCAGTCGGCTCAGGACGAAAGCTGCGGCGCAACATTGCCCAGATCGTGGAGATCGATCCGGCCGGCAAGACGGTCAAGGTGCCCGGCTCGTCGGAAGTCCCGGTCAAGCAGAATGTCATTCGGTTTCTTGACGCGCCCCAGGGCCTGCTGCCGCCGAAAGAGTAATCCCGCTCCTCATGTCTTGCCGTACCTGGCCATTTCCGCGGCCAGCGCCTGTGCTGCAGCCTCTATCAGTTTCGCACCATCTTCAGGTTTGGCAAGGCTGGAGTCTGCCCCTTTGCGGCCATCCGGGTATCGCTTGCGAAAATCATGCGCATCACTGAAACGTCCATCAGGTGCAGTTTGCGGGTCCAGCGCAACCCGCTTTACGGCATGTGGAAAGGCATGCTGGGTAATCGCGATTTCAGATGGTGTAGCGTGAGAACCATGACCGCTGGGATACATGTCGGCAAGCAGGCGTCGAATGCCAGGCAGATCAAACCAGCTTTTCAGGGCAAGCTCGAGATTGTCCGGATCATGCTGCAGGGAGCGTTGTGCATGAATTTCGCCAAACGCTGTCGTCACGGTGGCGATGTTGCCACCATGGCCGTTCAGAAAAATGATCTGCTGGAAGCCTGAGTTCGACAGCGATGCCACCACGTCCTGAACAACCGCCATAAGGGTTGACGGTTTCAACGAGATCGTACCGGGAAATGCCAGGTGCGACTGAGCCATCCCCAACGCCAGTGTGGGACCGACGAGAAAACCACCAAGATCGCCCGCGCGCTGCGCTATGATTTCTGCGCACATGGCATCCGTTCCCAGCAATCCCATTGGACCGTGCTGTTCAACTGACCCGATCGGCATCACAATTGCCCGGGACGTCGCCAGGTGGCTCTCAATTTCTTTCCATGTCGCTTCGACGAGCAGCATTGGTCATTCCTGTCTGTTGGCATGTTGGCGGATTAGATCCGGCAGTCATTGGAGAACCGGTCGTCAGGCAACATAGGGTCCTTATGATTGCATAAAGTTGACGTTATGCATGCCTGGCTGGTATTGTCCCGATCGCAGGGACTCGACAAAACACACTGGTAATGGCTTTGCAGCATATGAAGGCCGCAGCCGTCAACGGGGACACGATTGTGAGCAAGAAACCTTTCTTTCACCTGGGGTTGGCTGTGGGTGTCGTATGCGCCGGATTGTCGATGTCTGCCAGCTCTGCATTACCGGTCGAACTGACCTGGGCTGAATTGAAGCCAAGTGTTTTCGGACAACGCCTGATCACCTTGAACGATCAGGTCGTGAAGCTGGACGTGCCGTATCGGGCAAAAGACGACCGCCAGGTACCGGTTGCGGTGCAGGCATCGCTGCCCAACGGCGCGAAAGTGAAATCAGTTACAATCATTATCGATGAAAACCCGATGCCGGTTTCCCTTACCGTGAGGCCCGAACAGCAACGCTCCAGCATGTGGGTGTCGGCCAGCATGCGATTTAACGGGCCGTCACCGGTTCGTGCGGTTGTGGAAGCCGAAAACGGCCAGTTATTCATGAGCGAAGCAATGGTCAAGACATCCGGTCTTGGAGCCTGCGCCGCGCCGCCGACGACAACGCTGGATGTTGCGGCCAAGACCCTGGGCGATATGCGGCTGACGCAGATCGTGACGCCGTTAAACGTCTCGACCATTACCAAGCCGGTCATGCGCACGAAACTGGATATTTCTCACCCCAATCTGACAGGCCTGCAACTCGACCAGATCACCTTGCGGTACATTCTGCCCCGATACGTGGAGAAGGTTGCAATCGACCAGGGCGATGAGAAGCTGATGACCATCGAGGCAGGCATATCGCTGGCGGAAAACCCCAGTATTGCCTTTGACTATGTGTCCAACGGTGCGGAAAAGATGCAGATCGAGGCCAGGGATACGGACGAGACCGTGTTCAAACACTCCCTGCAGATCAGCTCTGGCAGCTAGTCGGCAATCCTGTCAGCCTGTTGCACGCCAATTCTCCTGAACGTGAAGTCGTCAACCATTTCGCCGGCAGATTGCGTCTGACCGGCGATTTTCAGCATGGTGTCGTGCAGTGGCGACAGTGAACAGGCAGGATCGGTGGCCGCCGCGTCTCCCGCAATGGCAAGTGCCTGGCACCGGCATCCGCCAAAATCGGCATCGCGCCGCTCACACGATCTGCATGGTTCCTGCATCCAGTCGGTACCGCGATAGGCATCAAACGCCGGCGAACTGTCCCAGATATCCGCCAGTGATTTGTCCTTCACATTGTCGAATGTCAGGTGCGGAATTGTGTGTGCCGCATGACATGGCATGGCAGATCCGTCCGGGGTTATCATGAAGGCATCCTGGGCCCAGCCGCCCATGCAGGGTTTGGGAAACTCCGCATAATAGTCCGGCGTCACAAAATCGATCAGCAGAACACCGCGCAGGCGCTCGCGTGCTTCTTCAACAATATCCACCTGCTGCATAACGTCGTCCCATGCGGGCATCAACTGGGTACGATTGATCAACGCCCAGCCATAATACTGGACATTGGCTATCTCCAGACGGTCAGCATCCAGGTCCAAGGCAAGCTCAATAAAGTCTTCGACCTGGTGAATGTTGTGCCGGTGGATCGGCGCATTCAGGGTCAGCGGCAGCTTCGCCGCACGCACAGCGCGGGCCGTGGCCAGCTTGTTTTCGTGCGCGCCTTTCATGTTGCCGATCTTTTCGGTGATCTCTGGTGTCGCGCCCTGCACGGACAATTGCACGTGATCAAGGCCGGCGTTTTTCAGAGCCGTTATGCGCTCCGGCTTCATGTTTACCCCTGCCGTGATCAGGTTCGAGTAAACCCCGCGCGACGACAGCGCCGAAACAACCTCCTCAAGATCACCGCGCAGGGTCGGCTCACCGCCAGACAGATGCACCTGCAGGATCCCGAGGTCGGCAGCTTCATTGAAAACCCTGACCCAGTCGGCTGTCTTAAGTTCGGCATTGGCCTTGAGCAGTTTTGCCGGGTTGGAACAGTACGGGCATTGCAGCGGGCAGCGATGGGTCAGTTCTGCCAGCATGCCGATGGGCGGTCCGGGAGCAGTCATGCGATTACCAGCCTCCTGTCAGCCCATGTTTGCAAAAACCCACATACGTCGTCGCCAATGATGGCTTCGGGTGCATCATACTCAACCGCCAGAGACGATATGATTTCAGCAACCGTCATCTTGCCGTTGCATCGTTTGAGAATGTCGTGACTGACATCATCAGGCCACATGACTTTCTCTGGCGACAGCAGCGCCCATGCGCCGCGTACCGGTTCAAACTGCAACCGCACGAATGCCGGCAGGTCCGGACGGCTTTCGTTCGTGATCATTGTTCGGTGGCGTTTGGCAGCGGCCATAACGGGTTCAATCGACCTCCGGGACGAATGCACCGGGAGCAATATTGCCGCCCGGTTCGACATAGGCGAATTGCAGCGCATCCAGCATCGCCCACAGAATATCACATTTGGTGATCAGTGCATTGACGCAGGCCTGCTGTTTTTCCGCCGTGTCCGCATGACGTTGTACATAACTCAATGCAACTTCCGCATCACGGGGCGCCTGGTGCAGCCTGGGCTTGAAATAGGCCAGCGTGTCTTCGGTGATGTAATCGTATTTTGCCAGCATGGCCGGCACCCGTTCGCTAATGACTTTGGGTGAAAACAGTTCGGTGAGCGACGACGCAACGGCCTCGAGAAAGCTGCGCTGCGATACCAGTGTCAGATATTGATTGACCGCAAACCTGGTCGCGGGCAGCGCCTTTGCCTCGGACATCACCATGGCTTCATCCAGGCCCAGCCCGGTGGCCAGCGCGATCCAGCGTTTGATGCCCCCGATCTTGTCGTCCGTCCCGTCGTGGTCAATGATCCGCTCACGCCATTCAATGCGAAATTCCGAGTTTTCCGCGCGAGACAATATGATGGCATCTTTCTTGGGGATAGCAGCCTGATAGCAATACCTGTTGAGCGCCCAGGCCTGCATCTGTCCCTTTGTCAGCGTGCCGGCAGTCATCATTTTGTGGAACGGATGATTTATGTGATAGCGCGCGTCGCCGACATCCCTGAGAATGTCCTCAAGCCGCTCAGCCGAAACAGCCTCTCCGGTGATAGTCCAGTCTTCACTCACAGATCCACCTCCTGACCGTCATGACCAACTTCCCATCCTGCACCTGTAACAATCTCCCGCTCCGGTGAGGCCGGATCAAGTACCGGATTGGTGTTGTTGATGTGCACGAAAATACGCCGCACGATGTCGGTGTCCTTGAGGGACGCCAATGAGCCATCATCCCCCGACATGGCGATATGACCCATGCGGGCACCTGTCTTGGCACCCACTCCGGCATCCGGCATTTCGGTGTCGGTAAAAACCGTACCGTCAAACAACAGGCACCCGGCCCCCGAAAGCCGACTGCGCAGTTCATCAGTGACCCGCGCGCAGCCCGGAATGTAATGAACGGCTTCACCCCTGTCTGCATCCGGCGCCGCAATGCGCACACCGATCGTGTCGCCTTCGTCTGAACCGAAATTCACCGGATCGGAGCTGTCTTCGAGAAACAGCGCAATCTTGCCCGGTACCGCATAGGTTTCAATTTCAATTCCGAGTGGACCATCGGGGCCTTCAAGCTGAGTTGTACCGCCCAACGGCAGTTCAATGCGCTTCACCAGTGTTTCATCGAGCACCCGAAAAATCGGATTGTTGGCAAGTGTTTCCAGAATCCTGGATGAGGCATAGAGATTGAAGGCCTGCTTTTCGCGCAGTGTCAGCAGTCCGGCAATATGATCAACATCTGCATTGGTCAGCACCACCGCCTTGATGGGCGAATTGCGCAAGGGCCCGCGTGCGGCAGGTTGCAGT
>CALHUA010000194.1 GCA_938039915.1 uncultured Anderseniella sp. | reverse complement strand
CATAGTCAGAGACCTTTTCTGGGTGACCCGATCAATAGCCGAAGAAGCGTGGCAGCCACAGCGAGATTTCCGGGAAGAAGGCGATCACGAAAATCGCAACCGTGTTGATGAACGCAAACGGCAGGGCTTTCAGGGATATTTCCTCGATGGAAATCTTGGAAATACCTGATGCAATGAAAAGGTTCTCCCCCAAGGGCGGGGTCTGGAACCCGATACCGAGCGTACAGATCATCACCACACCGAAGTGGATCGGATCTATCCCCATGCTATAGGCCACCGGCAACATGACCGGCACCAGGATCAGGATCGTGGCAAGGGTTTCCATGAACATCCCGACAAACAGCAGGAAGAAAATGACCAGCGTCCAGATCAGATAAATATTGTCCGTGAAAGACAACATGCCTTCGGCGATCACCGCGGGGATTTCGTTTTCCACCAGTAGTCTGCCAAACACGGTTGCGGTGAACATGATCAGCAGCACACGGCCTGTCAGCCAGGTGGTCGTCTCGAGTGCGGTGAAGAGTTTCTCCCATGACATTTCCCGATAGATGAATGTACCGACAACCAAAGTGTAGAAAATGGCTACAATCGCCGCTTCGGTCGGTGTGAAGAATCCGGAGTAGATACCTCCGAGGATCACCACAGGCGCCATCAGCGCCCAGAAACCGCGATACAGTTCGCACCAGATAAGACGCGCCGACCAGCCCTCTGATGTGCCCTTGTAGTTGTTCTTCTTTGCCAGGATGTAATTCATCACCAGCAGGCTTCCGGCAATCAGGAAGGCGGGAACAAAACCGGCAATGAACAGCTTTGGAATGGAGACGGTCTGGAAGGTGCCGTGCGCTTCAACCGCTGCCGGTGGCGGCGGCATGCCGAGTGCTGCAATGCCGAATATGATCAGGGGAATGGACGGCGGGATCACAATACCGAGGCCGCCTGCCGATGCAGTGATCGCGGATGAATATCCCTTGCTGTAGCCACGCTCGATCATGGCCGGGATCATCAACATGCCCACGGCAGCGGTTGTTGCCGGGCCGGAGCCGGAAATAGCGCCGAAAAACAGGCAGGCGACGACAGCTGCCGCCGACATGCCCCCGGTAAACGGGCCGGCAAAACTTTCCGCAACATTGATCAGTCTTCGTGACAGACCGGCTGATTCCATCAGCGCGCCCGCCAATATGAAGGCGGGTAACGCCATCAGCGGGAATGAGCCGACGGAGGTGAATGCGATCTGTACGAACTTGATCGGATTGTCTTCGAGAACGATGAATGAAATCAGTGTCGAGACGCCCAGGGCGACGGTAATCGGCGCGCCGATAAACAGCAGTAGCAAAAACGACCCGAACAGGATGAAGATGATTTGAGTTTCCATTGTACTAGTCCCGCCTCAGTGTTCAGTTTCTGGTTGCGTCGGTTTCGGCCTTGATTGCATCAAGGTCGATCGCATCGGGGTCTCGCATGTCTTCCTTGAGCACTATCTTTTTATAGTTCACCTGCAGGATGCGTATCGTCATCAGGGTGAAGGCAATCGGAAGCACGATGTAGACCCAGCTCAGATGGAAGCCCAACGTTTGAGAGGACTGGAACTTGTTCATTTTGTTGAAAATAAAATCGATCGCGAGGTAGACAAAAACAACGTTAAACGCCAGCCAGAACAGGTCGGCGAAGGCTTCTATATATTTAATTGCTCCTGGTGGCAGGAACTTGAATTGAAATGTCACCCTGTTGTGGGCGCCCATTTTGGCAGCATAACTGGCCCCGAAAAAAACGAACCAGACGAACATGTAGACCGAAAGTTCTTCAATCCACGAGAACGAGAACGAAAACAGTGTTCGCACCACAACTTGCAGAAACAGCAGGCACACGAAAATCGCCAGCAAGGTTCGGCAAATGTAACTCTCGATATTATCGGCTATTTTCCAGAATTTGCTCATCTGACCCTCTTCCCCTTTCATAGAGGGCGCCGGGTGGCGCCCTCTGTTATTGTCCCATGAAGATTATTCAGACACAGGGTCGCGACCAATCTCGGCGAGAACGGCATTCAGCTTTTCGATACCGCCGATGCTTTCGTAGAATTTTGGCCACACTGCCTTGGTTGCGAGCTCGATGAATTCGGCTTCATCGTTTTCCGGGTCGGAAATTTCCATACCTTTGTCGAGCAGGATCTGCTTGATCTCGGCTTCCTTGTCGCGCAGGAATTTCGCAGACGCTGCCGTAGCGGCCTTGCCTGCCTTCAGGATGATTTCCTGATCGCCTGCGGACAAACCCTGAAACACCTGTTCGGAAATGATGAGAGGTTCGATGGAGAAAATGTACCGGATGTTGGTGACATATTTCTGCACTTCGTAGAACTTCATCGCATTGATGGTGGTGTAGGGATTGTCCTGGCCGTCCACAACCTTGGTCTGCAGGCCGGCAAAGGTTTCAGACCACGCCATCGGTGTCGGGCTGATACCCCATGACTTGTAGGTATCGATCATGATTTCGTTCTTGGGAACGCGGATCACCAGGCCTTTCAGGTCAGCCACTGATTTTACCGGCTTTTTCGAGTTGGTGAGAACGCGGAAACCCGTATAGGTCCAGGCGATAATCCTGACACCTGCATCGTTGATGGTGTTCTGGGTCAGTTCCTGGCCGATCGGGCCTTGTGTCAGCTTCTCGGCATCTTCCAGGCTCAAAATGACATATGGCAGCGTGAAGACACCAACGGTCGGTGAGAACGGCGTGATGTTGTTAATCGCAAGCAGCGACATGTCGAGCGTACCGATCGCGGCTTCATTCACCGTGTCTTGTTCCGAACCGAGCTGGCCGTTGAGAAACAGTTTTGCGGTGTGCTTGCCGCCGGAGAGCTCTTCAAGCGCCTTGACGAAGCCCAGCCCGGTTGCTTCCTGGCTGCTGCCGCCGCTGTCTCCAACGGCGATCTTGAATTTCTTGGCTGACGCCCCAGATATACCTGCAAGGGATATCGCTGCGGTGAGCGCCAGTGCGTAGGAAAGTTTGCTTAAAAGTTTCATGTAATATTCCTCTTCGTTAAAGGGACGATCAAAAGCGGCACGGCAAAAAGAGGCTTAATCAGTACTCTGAGCCTATTTTGAACAGGTCGAATAAGCAAACGCGTGCCAATTTGCCCTATTCCCCCACAGCCGGGGTAATGCAAAAACCGGCACCCTGAATACCGGGGCAGCGGTAAGTAAAACTGCGGCTTGAGAGACAGCCTAGCAGCCGGAAAATGTTTCAGATATAAGAAGGTTTGTTGAAAAGCTTGCATGTAAGTGCAACATTGTTTCATGGCAAAAAAAGCTCTTCTTCGCCGCCTCAGTGACGTCGACTTCCGATTGCTTCGGGTATTCCGTGCAGTTGTCGCCTGCGGCGGTGTCTCGGCCGCCGAGCTCGAACTGAACATCAGCAGATCCACCATCAGCCGGCATTTGACCGACCTTGAGTTCCGTCTGGGCAGCAGGCTTTGCCATCGCGGGCCGGCAGGCTTTTCGCTGACCGAGGAAGGCGAACGCATCCATGCCGCCGCCCTGCAGCTGTTCTCCGCAATCCATGTATTTCAGGCTGAGGTCGATGAAACCAACAAGGACCTGGCCGGCCATTTGTCCATCTCGTTTTTCGACAAGAACGCCACCAATCCGAGCGTCAAGCTGCCTGACGCAATCCGCGCCTTTGAACGCATTGCCCCAAAAGTCAAAATCGAGGTCTATGTCGAACCCATCAACATCGTTGAAACCGGTGTATTGAACGGCAGGTATCAGGTTGGTATCGTTCCGATGCACAAGACGTCGGACAATCTGGACTATCATAACTTATACAGCGAGGCCATGTACCTTTATTGCGGCAAGCACCACCCGCTGTTCCTCAAATCCGATAGCGATATATCCCGGCAGGATATGCAAAAGCAAAAGTATGCCGGGTTCCCGTTTCACTCTCCGAACATGATGGCCAGCCATGACTGGAAACTCAAACGCCGCGCAATCGTCAACAATGAAGAAGCGCTGGCAACGCTGATTTTGTCCGGGTGCTATATCGGATTTCTGCCCGATCATGTGGCGAAACGGTTTGTCGATGCAGGTGACATGTGCGCGTTGCGGCCCGATGTCTACAACTACCCCAGCGACCATTCTGCGATTGTGCGCAAAACCCCCAAAATGCCGAAACGGGTGGAAAAATTTATAGGCTGCCTGCGAACCGCCCACGAACAGTAAGAAGACGGATGGATCAGAACAAGACAGAAGCTGTCGCACGAAGGATATACGAGGCAAATGTGAGACGCGAGCGGTTCAAACCTCTGCGCGGCCATGATCTGCCTGGATCGCTCGAAACAGCCTATGACATTCAGGATGCGCTTTACGCAATCATGCAAACAGAGGGAAACGCCGGGCCGATTGCGGGTCACAAAATCGCGGCCACCTCACCTGAAATCCAGAAATTATGCGGCGTAGACCAACCTGTCTACGGGAGTATATTTGCCAACACAATTCATCGCACGCCACATGTGGCCAACCACGCAGACTTCATCCGCATTGGCGTTGAGTTCGAGGTCGCGCTGGAACTCGGTGAAGACGTGCCCCTGACCGCCGCTCCGTTTGACGCCGAAACCATTTCGCGATTTGTGAAGTCTGCGATGCCGGCTTTCGAGATCATCGAAGATCGCAACGCCGACTACAGCGATCTTGATGCCATGTCGATTTTGACCGACAGATGCTGGTGTGGCGGCGTGGTTCTGGGAGCACCGGTTAAACACTGGCAGCACATTGATCTCGGAAATCTTGCAGGCATGGTGAAATTGAACGGAGAATCGCTGGACACCGGCAACACCGGCAATGCTCTTGGCCATCCGCTCAATGGTCTTGCCTGGGTCACAAATCATCTGGCAGCTCGCGGAAAGGCATTTCGTGCCGGAGAAATAGTCATGACCGGCAGTTCACTAAAAACCAGGTTTCCGGCGCCTGGCGACAGCTACACGTACACAATTGAGCAACTGGGTGAAGTAACATTACGAATAAGCAACAATGCTCAGGTGGATACATAACCTGACTGCCGGGCCTTGCCGCAAAAAATTAGCCTGCAGCGCAGATTCTACTCTTCAACACCTGTGATGGTCGATGCAATCCACTTGGCATGTACTTCCGAGCGAATTGGGGCAGATTTCTGCAACTTTTCCGGGAGGCCATATTTAACACGGAATCACCGCATTTGCGCCAGTTCCCTGTCAAACTCTCGTCCGCAACAACTGCAAGCATTAACACTCTGTTAACCAGAACCCGAATGACCGGCGGCGACTTGAGGGATAATAATAACTGGCGGCGTTAAGGGGTGTAGAAGTGAGAAAGTTGGTAGGTGCCCTTGTTGCGGCATGTCTGGTCATACCTGTTGTTGGCGTCGTTCACGATCAGGATTTGCTTCCATTTATAAGTGATGCGCAGGCGGATACACGGTTATCATTGCCTGCAGGACATCCTCCCCTCGATAGCCAGGAACCTGCCGTCAAGGTATCACCGGTTTCCGCACAACTTCAGAATTATCTCGCTGAACTGAAGCAACGCGCGCCCAATCATCCTCCGGTGACCGGCAGCGCTTCGCCGGTTACGGCCGAACTGCAAAATTATCTGTCTGAGCTGAACATGAAGTCGCCTCATGGCAAGATTCAGCTGGCCCAGGCAAACACGTCCGGCAAGTCGGACCAGACCGACGATCTGTTGATCGAAGCGGAAAAAGCGCTCGGCGCAAACAGCGACAAACCCAAAAAAGACAACAGCGCCAAGCAGGACAACAAGTCCGAACCGGATCGCGAAGTCGCCGAGCCCGATGAAAAACAGCCCGCCACTGAAAAAACAGCCAGCAAGGATGACAAGGACAAGGAGACCCTCACGGCTGCGGAAGAACACCTGCAACTGTTTGTTGAGAACCGTTATCCTGCGGCAGCGACCTGCGGCATCTGTCATCCCAAGCATTACAAGGAGTGGTCGGTCTCTCAGCACGCCTATGCCCAGATCAGTCCGATTTACCTGTCTTTAAACAACAAGATCAATGAGTTGAGCAACGGCTCAAATGGTGACTTCTGCCTGCGCTGCCACAGCCCGGTCGGAGCAAATCTCGGTGAGAGCACATTCGAATCCAACCTTGACCGCCACCCCACTTCGCGTGAGGGCATTACCTGTGTTGTCTGCCACCGCATCAACAAGGCTTACAACAAGGTCAGCGGTCGCCTGGCGCTGGTCGAGGGCGGCCTGACAGCACCGGTATTCGGCCCGGAGGGCAATGCCGGCGTCAAGGACGTGCTGGACAAGCCGGAAAAGTTCCGCGTCGTTACCGAAGAGAAAGAGCCCGGACGCAAGATCCATAACAAGGCCGAGGTGTTCGCCCCCATCAAGTCATCAACCTTCTGCGGCAGTTGCCATGACGTGACCCTGTTCAACGGTTTCCGGCTTGAAGAGGCCTTCAGCGAATACCGCATGTCCCCGGCAGCAGCCAAGGGCATCACCTGTCAGGACTGCCATATGGGCAAGATCGAGGGCAAGGCCTCAGGTTATGCCGAAGGACCGGCTGCCGTGATCGGTGATGTTCCGACCAAGACACGCAAGCTGACCCGTCACCTGTTCTCCGGTCCCGATTATCCGATCGTTCACCCCGGTATCTTCCCGCACAACCAGAAGGCCGCCGAATTCAAGACCATGCGCGAATGGCTGCAGTTCAAGCACAAGGAAGGCTGGGGCACCGACAAGTTCGAGGATGCAGTTCCCGCCGGATACAAGTTCCCCAAACCATGGCAGTCAGTCGACGACCGCTACGATGCGCGTGAAATTCTGAAAGAGCAGTTCGAACTGCTGGAGTTTGCCAAGCGGGCTCGTCTTGAGGTTCTGCGCAACGGATACAAACTTGACGATGTGGTTGTGGAGCGCGCCGATGTTGGCGGCCTTGCATTCAAGGTCAAGGTTCGCAACGGAACCGATGGCCACAACGTGCCGACCGGTTTCACAGGTGAGCGCCTGGTATGGCTCCAGGTCACCGTCAAGGACCGCGATGGCAACGTTGTCTTCCTGTCAGGTGACAGAGACGCCAATGGCGACTTGAGAGATGGCCATTCCTCTTACGTCCATGCCGGCAAGGCCAAGCTTGACAGCCAGTTGTTCAGCCTGCAGTCGATCTTCGTGACCCAGAACGGACGTGGCGGCGAAATCGAGCACGTCATTCCGATACCGTTCCCGACATTTGCCCTGCCCCGCGTATTGCCGTCCACAACATCGCTTATCTTCAGCGGTGAGCCGTCCACGGAACGCAATCACAAGAAGGGTATTGAGCCAAACGGTCATCGCTGGGCTTCCTACTCTGTAGACAGCAGCAAGCTGACCGGCAAACCACCTTACAAGGCAACCGTCAAGCTGATGGCGCAGGCGGTACCGGTAAACCTGATCACGTCCATTCAAAGCGTTGGCTTCGACTTCCACATGACGCCCCGCGAGGTCGGCAATGAGTTGATTGCCGGAACCCAGATGCTCTGGAAGAAGGAAGTGACGCTGGGTGCCAGCATTTCAAATTCGGGATCGGGACCCGTCCTGCTGGCGCCAGCCGCCGTCTCCTCGTTCGGAGCGACGACCCCGCGAAACGTGGCGCCCACTAACGCGGTTCCCAGCGCAGCAGTTCCCAGCCGTCGTCCGCGGTTGGCAGATCCGGTCAAGTAAACGGGTCCGTGTCAATCAGTGAGGGCCTCCCGTGCCTATCAAACAGAAAAAGACTCAAAGGGAGCTGACAACAGCAATGAAGGATAAACCTCATTTCACAGGTTTCTCGCGCAGCACACTGCTGATGCTGACCGTCCTGACCCCGGGGATTTTGTACTCCATCTCCGCTGCGGCAACCGAGCTGAGCAGAAACAACTATCAGCAAAACGTAACCGCGCAGAACAAGGCGGACACGCTGATAACGCCGACTGCCGGCGAGCCGGCAGAGCGGACGGGCGATCACTGGTACTCCGCTATCTGGCCGCTGGGCGACAGGAGCGAAGTTGCGGCTCTGAAAGATGAATACGTCGAATTCAGAACGGAGACGACCGAAAATGAGGAGGATCGCCTCCCCAGCCGGCCGAAGCTCCTGTATGAACTCGGCAACGGATTTCTTGATACCGGCAACCTGGATGCCGGATTTGAAATCCCCTACATAGGTGCGGTCTGGCAACCCCGGTTGTGGGCATACATGATCAACCGTACCGCGTTTCAGTCATTCGACAATGGCAACGGAAACGGACGCGAAACCGAGATCGCCAATCGGCTGGACCTGTTTGCAAACCTGCAGCTCACCGGAACTGAAAAGATCTTGCTGGGGCTGCGCACCACAGATAACAACCGGCCGGACAAGTTCACCCGGTATACATTCGACGGAGACAATGAGGGTTTCAACGACGAACTCGACTTCAACGTTGAAACCCTGTTTTTCGAAGGTGACCTGGGCGGCCTGTTCCCCAATCTCGACCGGGAAGGACAAAAACCAATTGACCTGGGCTTCACCGTCGGACGTCAGCCGGTCATTTTCCAGGAAGGCATCCTGATCAACGATACGATCGATGCAGTCGGATTTGTCCGTAACAATATCCCGTTCCCCGGTACATCCAACCTTCGCATATCGGCAATGTATGGCTGGAACAGACTCGATCGTAATGATTCCGGCCGTCCGGGCAACGACTCAAACATGTTTGGACTGTTCATAGCCGCTGATACACATCTCAGCACACTTAACCTCGACGTTGTGTACGTCGACGATGAGAGCAATGGCGATGGCCTCTATTTCGGTGCCTCGGCCATCCAGCGCCTGCCGTGGCTTGGTGGCGTCAGCACCGCGTTTCGGGCTAACACGTCAATTGCTCTGGAAGACGAAATTGATGGCAACGTAGTCGGCACCGGAACGCTTCTTACGTCCGAAATTTCAAAAACCGTGACCGGATCCGACGATATCGTCTATTTCAACTCTTTCCTCGGATTGGGCAATTTCACTCAAGCCGGCCGGGAAGCCATTGTCGGTGGACCGTTGGCGAATACCGGCATTTTGTTTGCGTCACCTAACCTGAGCACCTATCTCGCCGAAATTGATCCATTCACCTCCGACAGTGTTGTTGGTGGTGCTATCGGCTACCAGGCTTTTTGGGATGACAAGCGCCGCAACCTGATACTGGAAATTGCCGGACGCCATGACCTCAGCGGTAACGGGTCCGACAGCCTTGGTTTCGGGGCTCAATTGCAGCAGGCAATAGGCCAGCATATCCAGCTGACGTTCGAAACCTTTTATACGATCAATGAAGAAGGCGACGACGGTTTCGGCGGACGGGCAGAGTTTCAGTTTGTTTACTGACCTCGCGCAGCAGATCTGCAACTGCGCGAGTATCGAGAGGGAATATCAATGGAGTTGACTGAACTCACACAGCTGGTCGGCATTATGGTTGCAGGTGCCGCGTCCATGCGCGCCGCAATCAGCGTCGCTTCTTTTGCCGGCCGCAGATATCAGTTTGCCCGGCAGGAGAAGAGATACATCGCCCAGTTTCGGCACGTAACGGCCGGTATCTTTGAAGACGGTCAAATCCAGCGCCAGAAAACCGAACTCCAGTGGCAGGGCAAGCGAAAATTCCGGGTTGTCCACCGGGTGTACGAGAACCTCAATCAGGATATCTGCTCGTTCTACCTGGAGCCCAATGACGGCCGCGCGATCCCGTCGTTCCGGCCCGGCCAGTTTCTTACATTCTCAATGCCCGTACCTGGCGAAAGAGAGCCTGTAACCAGATGTTATTCTCTCTCAGACAGTCCAGCTGCTAGAAATTACTACCGTGTGACGGTCAAGAGAATGGACGCGCCTTTCGATGCACCGGCAGGAACCCCACCGGGACAATCATCGGACTATTTCCACACCCATCTGAAAGTAGGTTCGGTTGTGGATGCCTATGCGCCTGCGGGATCATTCTGCCTTCACGAGGACTCCGACAAGCCGATTGTCCTGATTGCCGGCGGCGTTGGCATCACGCCAATTCTCAGCATGGTGAACTGGTTGATCGCGACACGGTCAAACCGTGAAATCTGGCTCTTCTACGGTGTTCGCAACCGTGCCGAACATGCCATGTATGATTATCTGCAGGAAGTGGTAAGCCAGGTGCGCAACCTGCGTATGGTCGTCGCCTACAGCCAGCCCACCAATACGTGCCGGCACAAAGTCGATTACCACCTCAGAGGCCACATTACCGAAGACCTTGTCCGGCCCATCCTGGAAGGCAGGGAATGCGAGATTTACATATGTGGCCCGGCACCAATGATGAACACGCTCACCAGGGGATTTGAGCAAATCGGCGTCCCTGCCGATAATATCAGGTTCGAGGCGTTCGGTCCGGCCTCTCCCACTGTAGCAGCTGGCCCGCCACCTGAAAAAATGCTCGAAAACAAGGCTGAACAGGCTTTTCAGATAGAGTTTGCCCGATCGGGCAAGAAGGTTCAGTGGGTGCCCGGCGACGGTTCGCTTCTCGAACTTGCCATGGCCAATGGCATCAAGGCGCGTTGCGGTTGCCGGCAGGGAATGTGCGGCACCTGCGCAGTTGCCCTTAAAGATGGCAGTGTCGAATATGAACGCACACCGGAAAAGACACCGGCCGCCGGCAAGTGCCTGCCTTGTGTCGCCCAGCCTCAAAGCAATCTTGTGCTGGACATGTGATCCACCCGACTTCCGGCCGGAAATGATTGCCGACCGACGATTAGATTTTATCCCCGGCGGCCCACCCGTGTCGGGGATGGCGTTCTCCAAACACAACGAACCGGGATTCCAATCTCAGATCGACAGATTATTTCGATAGCTTGACGATCCATGCCGGGTTCAGGCTTGTTGAATCATGGCCCCGTTGCGGCGTGATTTGCTCCGGTTCATTTCTCCGGAATCTTGGTCTGCATGACCGGAGTGAAGATGTCCGTCACATGATACTTGTGGCACAGCATGCAGTCCTGACGGACTTCTTTCTTACCATGACATGATGCACATGTTTCCTTCTTCACCGGGGCAAAGTTTGATACGAATTTTTTCGGATCATTCGCCTTGTAGGTTTCCAGATAGCCCTTGGCGTCGCTCAATTCGTGACAGGTCAGGCAGCCCTTTTCCGCGCTCACCACGCCCAGGTGCGGCTCGTGACTGAAGGTCGTGAACAGGCTCTCGCTGGTCTTGGTCGATGAAGGCGCCCACTTCACGACGCGCGCCTGATCTTTTGTTGCGTCGAGACTATGACACTTGGAACACTGACCCTGTGCATCCTTTCCGGTGAGTTCCATGAACACTGACGCCGCCAGGTTGCCTTGTGCCTTGCTGTACCGGATCGCAGCAAAGTCGAGCCATGCTTTCAGGAACGTGTCGGCATGCCCGGTGGGTCTGTACATGATTGAGTAGTCCTCACGGTACCAGCCGCCGAACTGTGCCCAGGTTTCAGCATCGGTATCCAGTTCCAGCGGTTGTGGTTCATCGTCTGAAGACACCTCCACATCGCTGTCGGCCTCAGTGTCGGCTTCCGCATCCGCGGTGGAGTCTTCAGGCTCAACGGGATCCTGGTCATCCGATGCATCTGCATCATCGGCCACCTGATCGTCCGGTTCGCCGGCATCATCCGGTTCATCAGCTACCTCTTCATCTTCGTCTTCCTCAGGTGGCTGGTTGCCCTTGATCAAGCGGCCGAACGGATCGACACGCCATCTTTCGGCTTGTTGCACAAGCACCAAAGGCCCGGCCGGTTTTCCCTGATCCGCCAGCGTCGCCTCAGACGGCACACTCCGCACTTGTCCAACCGTGGCATTTTCCACCTGGTCAGAGTTGGCGCCATCAACGGTTACCTTGTCAGACGCGTCCGACGTCGTTGTTTCAGGCGCTATGTCAGCGCGCTGTTCATCACCGCGCCTGGCGATTTCCTCAGGCAGACCCGGCAACCAGTCCCGCAAGGCGCCGATGAGAACATCTCGCGGCAAGCTGGCGGTCAGATTGGTGAGCAACTGCTTGTCAATCGGAGTCTGCTCCGCGGAATCCAGCTGTTTCAGTATGTCCACCGTTCCGGAATTGGTGAGCGCGTGAAACAGGTATTTCACTTCCCATACCAGATTGCCGACCTGGGCAATCTGCTCAGGCGTCGCCTGGGTCAGGTCAAGCAGGTCCAGCTCATTTGTATCTGCAAGTATTTTCCGTCCCTTTTCGGTGCGCCCGATCAGCAGCTTCATCAACGAGCTCAGTTCCGCTTCGGACTCATCTGGCCACTTGCCGATATCGATTTTTTTCTCCCTGAAAGTCGCAACATCAACACCGGGCAGCATGAGCATGGCGACCCCTTTCGGGCCGGTTGCGCGTTCAGTGCCGACAATCTGCCCGAGGTGACAGGCAGCGCAACTCTCGGCGAACGGTTTGACGTTCATGTGCCCTTCCTGGGCGCTCACCGTATGGCAACCGGCACAGGAGTCAGGTGTGGTACCGGCATTTTCCTTCTTTGCCTTCCACTCGGGGAAATGCTTTTTGAAATGGCCGGAGTGATCAAAATTGACGCGCGTTCTGCGCCTGAACGGATATTTGTCAAAATCCGGATGATCAGCGTTGAAGCTTTCAAACTGCACCTGGTGACAGGTGTGACATTGCGCATCTGCCATGTCCTTCAGCTTGACGTCGCCACCCTGGTGTTCCTTGTGACAAGTGGCGCAAAACACACCATCTTTAAACGTACTGTCGACCGGCAACACAGCCTTGCGAACCCGGGCCTTGACCGGCAGTGTCTTTGCACCTGCTTGCGCCTTGATCTCGCGCACATAGGCGTCAAGCTTCGACATTTCCAGGCCATGGGGATTGTGGGCGACATCTTCCCCCATTTTGTGACAGGTCAAACAGGAAGAACTGTCCTTGCGCGGATCTGCAGTTGCAAACACCGTATGCAGCCAGCCGAACTGCCCCTTGGAAACATTCGAGTGGCAATCCGAGCATTGCTCAAGCGAACTGTGCGAGGACGTCAGCGGACCTGGCATGAAAAGCTTGGTATCTGCGGCATAGCCAATTGTCAGCATGAGCACACCTGCCGTAAACGCGGCAAGCCACCAGGACACGACCTCGCGCTTTGGAAGAGGTGGCCTTGTTGATCGCCGTGCAATGCCTAGCAGATTCTTCACTCGCTGCAGGAACTTCATGTCACTGCACCCCTGACGAGTAGGCGTAAGCAACCGCGATATGCAAAATGGACAAGACGATCAGCGAGTAAGTAGCCGGTATGTGCACAAACAACCACGAATGCAAAAGCCCTTGAACGGTGTACTGGTGGTCCAGGTCGTATTTAGCCGTCACGAGCTTCTTGATTGACGACAGAGTTTCCCTGTCCGGCGCGTTAACCCTGCGTTCCAGGTCGGCAATCTCGCCTGTAATCCGTTCCAGCGGTCGCCGCGACCCGCGCAAATGCGCTCTCAGATTCTGCGGCCGTCTGAAAAATCCCCGCAACCGGTTGACATAAAAGTCGGACACTTCAGACGACCCGTCCGGAGTGACCGTGTCCAGGACCAGGGCATTCACTTCACGAAACAGATTGAGTCGTGCCGTCGGAATTTGCTCGAAGGTCATTTGCTCGGCATGCTGCTGCTGCAGTTTGCCGGGTATCGAACTGGTCAGGTACACCCCGACAAGTCCACTGCCAACGACAAGCACAAACATGATCCACAAGGCCCATTCAAGCGTGGTTTCAGGCAGTGAATAACTTGTGTGAAGCAGAAAGACGGCGACCACGAAATACCCCAGGTACACATGCATTTTCAGCCAGGTAGCTGCTCTGCCAAGCGGGCTGGCCGGGAGTTTTTTTCTGACATGAAAGAGCAACTGCACAACCATCGCTGCAGTCAAAATCCAGCCATCGAGGAATCTCGGATCACGCAATGCAGTGCCGTAAAAACTGACCAGCCAGTAGACAGCCACAACCGCACCCAGGGTGACCATAGTATTCCGTGCAATACCAACCATGCTGCTTACACGCGTGACTGCCGGTCAGACAATATGTCGATGTCCCGAATGTCGATGCGCGTCAGTGCATCATGCGGGCACGCCCGCTGGCACGCCGGACCGCCGCTCTGCCCGGCGCACAGGTCACATTTGGTTGCCTTCAGGTGCGTGCTGCCATCCTCATCGATCAGGATGGCACCGTCCGGTCCGGTCACTTCCCGCATCTGTATGTTGTTGTACGGGCAGGCGCTTGAACAGGTTGCACACCCGATGCAGGTGTCGTCATTGATAACCACCGAGCCGGTGAACGCGTCGCGGTGAATGGCGCCCGTGGGGCAGTCAATGAGGCAGACCGGGTCCGTGCAGTGCATGCAGGCGCTGGTCACCATCAGATTGGCATGGGTGCGCCCGGTCCTGACAAATCGCGGAATACCATCATGAGCCGCCGCGCACGCGCGAACACAGTCATCACAACCAATGCATCGTGTGGTGTCGATGACCATGGCATTGGTTGCATTGATAAAGCGATTGTCGACAACGAAATCAAGCAGGGACAGATCGCCGTGCGGGGTGTGCCCGGGCGCAGGCGCTGCTCCCCTGCTCTGACGTTTCGATCCGGGCAATATGAACTTGCCGACTATATGCTCCGGTATCCGGATGAGGTCGGTGTAGCCAACGGACCGCAACCCGCGTTCGGCATTTGGATGGCTGCCGAATATCAGGCCTTCTTCAATCTCGGCGAGACCAAAGACGTCACCGCTTTCGAGAAATCCGACCGAAGCTTCGTTGTCATGGACTGTCTCGGTAACACGCGCAAAACCTGCGCGAATGAGAAACATGTCTTCCAGGTAATGCCCTTGCTCGATGATCACCGGCTCCTGTTCGATCATCTGCGCGCTTGGCTGCCTGGTGGCATTTTCGCGCTGGTACACATGAGACCAGTCAAAACTGCCATGGCGTTCAAAGCTGCATTGCTGCGCAATCGCCATCAGGGTCTCCGGATCGATGTTGGCAAACAGCCCGCTTTCTTTCAATCCGACCTCGACACTGCGAGCACGATAAAGCTCTTCGACACTGGCGCGGAATGTATCGGACCAGTGCAGCAACTCGCGTGCACCAGGCCACGTAATCTCCAACAACGCCGTGCGGTCAACGTCAGCGACAGCGGTGTTGCTGCGCGGTGTCCGGGTCAGTGCTTCGACCTCACCGAACATCTCGTACCGTCCAAGCCGAACTGTCGGGAACCGGGTTACATTGCTTTCGCCGCGCCCGAATTTCCCCTTCAGCAACGGGCTGAGCCAGGCGTTCAACTGCGGCATCGCCGTTGATTCACCGGCACGATCGGCTGCAGCATCATCCGACACCCGCACGCCACCGTTCAGCACCACAAAAATTGAAGTCTGGTAACTGCCGGCCGCATAAACGATTTCACCACGCGAGCACCACCTGACCGCGCAGTCATTTGTAATGATATCTGCAAGTGAAAGATCGTCGGGAAAATCCGCCGGATCGATGTCGCCCAGTATCTGGGAAGACAGGATAAGATTTACCCAGTCTGCATGAATGCGTTCGCGACCAAATGCTGCATCCCAACGTTGCGGTCGTCTGACCCGATTTCCTTGCGCCAATAGCTTTATCCCCTGCAATTGCCATGCCCGGCGACGGCACAAACTGAATGTTCCCTGATGGGAAACTTGTTGGTTCTTGGTGAACTTTTATTTTTAACGCCCTACACGTTCAGAGTGTAGCTTTTCGTATGGTTAATTTGGGGCGCTAAGGTGCTGTTGAGAGGCCATAATTTGGCGAAATTGTGCGGCCGCGCCGCCCCTGTCGGAGTGGCAATCTCGACCCGTTATTTGGGCGGTTTGCCTTTGTATTTGCTTTCATTGGGGATCAATGGGTCAACAGCGCCAAATGTACTTCCGTCATACTTCGCAATCAGGGCAAGAGACGTGCTGGCAATGCCTTTGGCAGCCGTCAACAGAGCCTTCTTGTTGTTTAGTTTCAGACCCGCCGAATATCCCAGTTCCACAATTTTTGCGACTTCGCCAGCTTTCGGCAAGGCAGCGGCAACCTTCTTCATTTTCTTGCGGGCCGCATCGGCACGCCGCGCCATCCTGAAAGCATACACTTTGCTCTTTGTGGCCACTGCCACGGACCGAAGGGCGGTTTCAAGCTCAACGGCCAGGCCCGTGATGTACAGGATGCGTTTGCGACCGGCGCTGGCCTGCTTGTTGGTCTTTCCCTTTGAATACCAGACATTGTGGCGAATCTCGCCCTGCGACCAGGACACCAGCTCGAACGCACTGCCCGCAGGGTGACCACCGATATTGACCAGTTTTTCCTGGGGAACGACATGGCAGCTGTAGCAATTCTTGGCCAGTTTGTAGACTGCCGACGGCCGGATCATGCCAAGCTTTTCCGACTTCTTCCATCTCTTGGCTTCTTCGGCCTTGGATTCGGTTTTTTCGGTCTTGCCTGAGAATTCGCTATGCACTTTTTCCCAATCCTTGCCCTCGGAATGGCACGATTCACAGGAAATGCCGGCAATCGGTTTTTTCTTCTTTCTCTTGATCTGCGTCGTGAAATGACAGGTCAGGCACAAGCTTTCCGACTTGATGCGCTTGATCTTCATCTTGTTGGCAATCTTGCGGGCTTCCTTGCTGCGCGGCATTTTCTTGAAGGTTGTGGCGTGGTGAGTCTTCTTCCAGATCTCGGTGGTTTCCTTGTGGCATTCCGCACAGGCATTCGGCCCCACGATCTTCTTGTATTTTTGCGGCTTCTTGACCGTTTGAGAAGTTGCCGATGTGATTGCAGTCAGCAGGAAAACCATCGCCAGAACGATAACCTGCACGGCATGGTACCGTGTCCGGTCATGGCATGTGTCCATGTAATGAAACCCCGAAATTTACTCTCGCCCGATTGCTTCAGGTTTTGACCCCGCCAAAACCACGCTTCGGACCAACGCGACCCGCTGCAGGCTATGCAGGCAATATGGCGGCAAATTGACTCTAAGACGTTCAGTGTTCAACCCACTTCCCTACGGGTTCACGCGGAGCTGCTCCGCAGCCATTTGATTTGGGTCAAGGAGTATCACAGGCCAGTACCACACTGTCGCGAACAAGACCAACACGTAAGTCCTGGAACCGCGGTCATGCAGCTTGAACACGATCACAGCGTTGAAGGTATCAAGATCAGACTTGCTGCGGAGAACCGTCCCAATTACCTGCGCGACTGGGTCTATGGCGGCATTGACGGGGCCATTACCACTTTTGCCATTGTTGCCGGTGTCCTGGGTGCCGGCCTGTCATCCAACATCATCCTGGTTCTCGGCCTTGCCAATTTGCTGGCAGACGGCTTCTCGATGGCGGCAAGCAATTACACAGGCACCAAAACGGAAGTTGATGAACTTGCCCGTTACCGCGAAATCGAAAGGCGTCACATCAGGCAGGAGCCTGACGGCGAGCGTGAAGAGATCAGGCAGATCCTGCAGGGCAAGGGCCTTGAAGGCGCCGCACTGGACGATGCCGTCAAGGCGGTGACATCCAGTGAAGAAACCTGGATCAACACCATGCTTGTTGATGA
>CALHUA010000193.1 GCA_938039915.1 uncultured Anderseniella sp. | reverse complement strand
CGACCCCGGTCGGGCGGCAGATCATCGAACAGTTCATGGCCGCATACATGAAGGACGACCTGCGCGGTTCTCCGCGCGTCGTTCATGCCGATGGTCACCATTTCACCGATGTACCGGCGAAGTTCATCTCGATCCTCAATCTGGCAAGTGTGAGAGAGGTCGAACGCGTTGCCGGCAAGCCGCTCGATCCACTGCGGTTTCGCGCCAACATTCATATCGACGGGGCAGAACCATGGGCCGAGTTCGGCTGGCTCAGCAAGACACTGCAAGTGGATAGAACACCGGCGTTTCGCGTTGCTGAACGCATTCAACGATGCGCGGCCACCAGCGTTGATCCGCAGACAGCCGTGCGCGACATGAACCTGCCACGCACCTTGATGTCTGCCTTCCAGCACGATGACTGCGGTATTTATGTCAGTGCGACAGCCGACCGCGTACTTCAGATCGGTCAGCAGGTCACCATTGCATAGGCAACATGATTGCCCTGACACATGAAGCCGACCACTTTAAGCCGCGCTGATATCTTCAGCTGCTGCGTCGTCGCCGGATGACTTTGTACTGTCAGCCGCATCCGCGACTTCAGCCGGTTTCGCCTTGCGGGCGCGAGGTTGGCGTTTAGGTTTTGCTTCTACAGGTGCATCCTCGCCATTACCGCCTGCACTATCTTCGCTGCCTGCACTATCTTGGCTGTCTGCTTTGCCGTCACGCTCGCCTGTTTCCCGACGCAGGAAGTCCGGCGCCTGAGCCTGCCAGTTTTCGTCACCTTCAGCAGGCTGTGCCTGTGTGCCGCGATTTGCAGCATCTTCATCGCCGCTGGCAGCACGCTGGCGGCCATTGCCGCGTTGCCCGCGACTGTTTCTGCGGTTGTTCTGCCTGCTGTTTTCCTGGCCGCCATCTTCGCTGGCCGACGCCTGCTTTGCGTCACCGTCACCCCCGGAGGACGTTTCAGCGTCGCCGTCACCATCATCACGGCGCTGCTGGGCCTGTTGTGCCTGCTGGGCCTGCTGGTTTTGCTGATTGAACGCCTGCGCTGCTGCTACAATCCGCAGGTAGTGCTCAGCATGTTGGAAATAGTTTTCCGCATTGACGTTTTCACCGGATGAGACCGCATCCCGGGCCAGTTGCAGATACTTGTCGGCAATTGTCTGAGCATTGCCGCGCACTTTCACGTCCGGGCCATTGCTTTCAAACACCCGGTTAAGCGGATTGGACTGACGCCCGCCTCCGCCGCCACCGCGATTTCCACCGCCGCCGCCACGTCCGCGTGATCTGTTCTTATTGTGTTGTTGTCCTTGTCTCATTCCGTAATGTCACCTGCAAAATTTACAACAAACCCAGCCAGCCTGCCCTTTCGGAAACAGGAAAACCTTCATGAAATAGCTTTCAAAGCAAATCTGCCTTGCATAACCCCTGCGATGTTTTAGCCCCGGACGCCCTGCCCGCCGATAATCCGCAAATGCCACCTTCCAAGCTTCAATGCTCTGGATATCAATATGATTTTAAGGTGCCTTGACAAGATTGGCGCATATCTGCCCGCGCCAGCGATCGTTCGCTCCAAGAAGTCCTGCGCTCAATGTGCTGTACATTTGGAAGTTACACACATTGCCGCGCCACATGACTTCGCTGAAAATGAAAATAGCCGCTTGTGACCGCGTTTCCAAGTAGTTTTTTTCATATGACGTTTTGCATCAGCAAACTCTGAAAATCGCGCATCGTATTACACCGGCCAGATCGCGCACCAGGCCTGTACCGTCATCGATCAGTGTAAGGCCTTCCTGCGCCGCGATGTTTACAACTTCGCCATGCTGTCCCTTGCCAAACTCGACCAGCAAATACCCTTCTGGCCGCAGCCACCCGGCAGCATCTGCAAATATGGCACGATAGGCATCAAGTCCATCCGCGCCCCCGTCGAGAGCCAGATCAGGATCATAATCACGAACATCCGCTGCAAGACCGGCAATCTCGTGGCTGGCTATATAGGGTGGATTCGACACCACCAGATCAAATGTGCCGATGACGCCGCCCGCCCAGTTAGTGCAAAAGGTCTCAAGGCGCCCGCCGACCCCCAGCGCAACGGCATTGCTGCGGCAAACCTCCAGCGCGTCCGCCGACTTGTCGGTGGCAACTCCGGTCGCAGACAGCATTTCAGCAAGCAGCGTTATGATGATGGCACCGGTACCGGTTCCGATATCAAGCACCCGCGCCGGGCCATCGCCGGACAATCCGCGCAGCAGCAGCAATGCAGTTTCGGCCAGCGCCTCGGTGTCCGGACGTGGATCAAGCGTTGCCGGAGTAACCTTGAACTCGCGCCCGAAAAATTCCTTGTATCCTGTCAGCCGCGAGATCGGTTCTCCGGCCCGGCGACGATCGATCATCTCGTCGATCTGCGCGATGTGGCGATCGCACACCAGCGTCTGCGGTTGTGCAATCAGGTCAACATCGTTCAAGCCGGTTACATGGCGGATAATCAGCCGGCCGTCGAGCCTGGCGGTATCGATCCCCGCAGTCCGCAGCCTGGCAGCAATGTCGCGATGCAGCTTCTGAGCCTCACGCGGCATGTTCATCGCCGTCGGCAGCAAGAAGCGTCGCCTGATGATCTGCCACCAGGGCGTCAATGATCTCGTCGAGCCCGTCGCCGGCAATGATGATGTCCAGTTTGTACAGCGTCAGGTTGATGCGATGATCACTCACCCGGCCTTGCGGATAGTTGTAGGTGCGGATGCGCTCGGAGCGGTCACCGGACCCGACCTGGCCCTTGCGGGCGTCGGACCGCTCCTGGTCAACCCTGGTTCTTTCCATATCGTAGAGCCGTGCGAGCAATTCCTTCATGGCGCTGGCGCGGTTCTGGTGCTGGCTCTTTTCCGCCCGTACCACCACGATGCCTGAAGGAACATGAGTAATGCGGACCGCCGAATCAGTCGTGTTGACATGCTGGCCACCGGCCCCGGACGCGCGCATTGTGTCTATGCGTATGTCTTCATTGCGAACTTCGACATCCACTTCCTCGGCTTCCGGCAAGACCGCAACAGTTGCCGCAGACGTATGTATCCGGCCCTGCGCCTCGGTTTCCGGCACCCGTTGTACGCGGTGCACCCCGGATTCAAACTTGAGCTTGGCATACACACCGGCACCGGAAATACTGGCTATGATTTCCTTGTAACCGCCCTGTTCCGCCTCACTGGCCGACATCACCTCGACCTTCCAGCCGTGCAGGCTGGCGTGGCGCTGGTACATGCGAAACAGATCACCGACAAACAGGGCCGCCTCGTCGCCACCGGTGCCGGCCCGGATTTCAAGTATGACGTCGCGTTGATCTGCGGCATCCTTCGGCAGCAATTGCAGTCTCAAATCGTGCTCAAGCGTTTCCATGCGCTGTTTCAGGCCATCATGCTCTGCGCGTGCCAGCTCTTCCATTTCAGCATCACCGGACCGCATCATTTCCTCGACACCAGCCAATTCCTCACCGGTGGAGCGCACGGAACGGATGACCGAAACCGTCGGTTCAAGTTCTGCATATTCCTTGGACAGCCGCACGAAATCATCGCCGACAACGCCTGAGCCGAGCTCCGCCTCGATAGCATCGAAGCGTTGCAGAATCTTGTCTATTTGCGGGCTATCAGAGAGGGACATGACAGTAGTTTTGCTGGTGGAACCAAGCCTACTTCTACAGCAGCATCAGTAAAAGTATAGAGCCGGATGAAGAGGCAAACAACATGACGGTGCAACCAGCCGCTGGGGCGTGGTTGCATCGGCAAGTCCGCGATGGGAAAATGTCAGCTGCCGCGATTCATCAGCTTGTTGATGTCGAGGGTGCGGTTGACAAGTACTTCGCCCGGATTGCCGAGAGTTCCCCCGGGATTGCCGTCAATCTCGAAAGCCAGCAGGCCGCCGTCGCGAGCAATGACCACAAGGCCTTCCTGGTTAGGCACCTTGAATCGATCTCCCGCATTCAGCGTATCGACAAGAATGGTTTTGCCCTTGCCGTCCTCAATGCGCACCCAGACACGGTCGGATGCCCGCAGGACCAACCGGGCGTCGGTGTTGTCAGCGCCGAAGATGCGTCCCTTGCCGTCCCGCGACACAGGCTGGTCGACAGATTCGATGGGCTTGGTAGTTGCCGTTGTAATGGCGTCGGCGATGGAATCTATCTCACCGTTGTTTGCAATCAGCTTGTCGAGACCGCCCAGGCTGTCAGCCGCCTTGTCCGCTTCTGCAGCAAGCAGCGCACCGATCGGGTCGGTCGCGGGGTCAATCGCCTCTGCAGACTTGGCCGCATCGCCGAGTGGTTGTTCGACTTTGCTCACATCAGCGGCAACTTCACGACTGCCGTCTTCCGTGACAGGTGTTTTGGCAGCAGGCACGGCAGCCGGTGCCTGTGCGACAGTCTGATTGTCATCTGCACTGCCACCGGGAAGCAGCGCGTAGCTGACACCGCCGAACAATATGACCGCTGCCAGTACCGAAGCGACGGCACCGCCGCCGCCAGACGCCATCTCCTTGAGGCGGCGGCTCAACGGGAATTCGATGATCCGGGCACTGCCAAGCGGTGCCGGTTTGTGCGAGCCCTGTGGCCTTGGCGCACTCGATCTCGGCAGCAGTTGAGCGTAGTGCATCATCATTGGCTGCGGATCAAAGCCCAGAAACTCCGCATAAGCGCCGACCATGCCAATGGCATCGGAACGATGCGGCATGCGGGTCAGGTCACCACGTTCGATGGCGTCAAGATGAATGGGATGCACTCTGATCGCCCGGGCCACGTCACGAAGGCTGACCTTGCGGCGCTCACGCTCGCGCTGCAAAAACCAGCCCGCTTCACCCGCAGGATCGTCGGAACCGTCCGGCTTGGTCCGGTAGCTCTTGTAGTTATGGTCAAAGTTGCCGTGCGTATGCTGGTTCATCGCCGGGTACTCCTGCTTGATCCGGCGCCTGTGCAGCGTGCGCGACCGTGGCATCTGCTCAACGGTCAAAGCAACTCATACTGACATCCGGAACACCCGAACTCCGGAACATAACCGTTCGAAGCTCATGACTATTCGCGGTCCAGAATGAACAAACAGGGTTAGCAATTCGTGAACGCCACAGTTTTTTGCGCAAGATTTGACAAACAGACGGCAGTTTCAGTTCGCATGGAAGCTGCTTCTTGAACCCTAGAGCGGTATTTTGTGCTGTCTCGCAAAACCCACAAGTGGCTCGCGCAGCGAGGATTGGTCGCTTTCAAATTGATCACGCAGGAAAGCGCCCGCTTTCACCGAATCAAGTTTCAGAAGCATCTGTTTCACTGGCCCTATTGACGTTGGCGCCATTGAAATCGACCGGAACCCCAACGCAATCAGCGCCATGGCTTCCAGTGAATTGCCCGCCATTTCGCCACACAGGGTCAGCGCCGTGGAATGGCGTTCGCAGCTTTCGCGTATCGTGTCCATGACTTTCAGTGCTGCCGGTGACAGGACATCATAACGACCGGCAAGCTTGGGATGCTGCCGGTCGGCAGCAAACATGAACTGCATCAGGTCATTGGAGCCGATCGAGACAAAATCCGTATGCGGCAGCAGTTGATCAAGCTGCCAGACGAGCGCCGGCACCTCGATCATCGCACCGATCTTTATCTCGCGCGGCAGTTCATAACCGCGAGCTTCAAGAAACCGGCATTCCATGTCGACCAGTTCACGCGCACGCACCATCTCCGATGTCTCCGAGATCATCGGAAACATGACCCGCAGCACCTTGCCCGCAGCGGCTGATATCAGGGCGCGCAGCTGCAATCTCAGCAGGGCAGGCCGGTCCAGGGCCATGCGAATGGCCCGCCATCCGATTGCCGGATTCTCCTCTTTTACCGATGTCAGATAAGGCAGCACCTTATCTGATCCGATATCCAGTGTTCGAAACACTACCGGCCTGTCGCCGGCGCCCTGCAGAATGCTTTCATAGAACCTTTTCTGCTCGCTGAATCTCGGAAAGCGCCGGGCCAGCATGAACTGAAGCTCGGTCCGAAACAGGCCGATGCCCTGCGCTCCTGCCGCCTCCAGATGCGGCAGGTCCACGATCAGGCCCGCATTGATCGACAGATCGATATGACGTCCGTCGAGCGTGACGGCCGGCTTATCGCGCATCTTGGCATACTGGGCCTGCCGTTTCGCATAGAGCCGGACTTTTTCGGTATAGACCTGCTGCACGTCCTGGGAAGGGCGTACATGCACGTCTCCCGATCCGCCATCGATGATGATTTCCTGACCGTCTTCGGCCAGGTCCGACACCGACCTTGCGGACCCGACGGTGGTCACTCCCAGCGCACGCGCCACGATAGCCACATGAGAGGTTGACCCGGCAACCTCCAGCACCAGGCCACGCAACCTGGAAGGATCATAATCAAGCAGCTCCGCCGGCCCCATTGTGCGCGCAACGACAATGGAGTCCTTCGGCAACTCGGTACGCGAGGCTTTTTCCTCGGCACCGGTCAAAAGCCGCAGCAGCCTGTTGGCAATGTCATCCAGATCGTGCAGGCGTTCACGCAGATACGGATCCGACTGGCGCGCCATGCGCGCGCGAGTGTCAGACTGAACCCGTTCAACTGCTGCTTCTGCGGTCAGGCCGGTGGCAACGGCTTCACGCAACTTGCGCAACCAGCCCCGGTCACGGGCGAACATCCGCACAGTTTCCAGCACGTCTTCAAAGTCACTGCTGAACTGGCCGGGCCGCCGGTCTGCAAGCTGATCCACCTGGGCCTGCAACTGATGTATCGCGACATCAAGCCTGGCGCGTTCCTCGTCGATATCTTCGGCAATGAACCGGGTGACAATCACCCGCGGCTCATGCAGCACCACGTGCCCAAGTGCGACCCCGTCAACAAGGCCAGCGCCGGTAATGTGATAAGAACCGGTAAGTTCCGCACCATTACCAGCTGCTTCCAGCTCCGATTGCACATCAGGTGTGGCTATGACTTCTGCCAGAACCATGGCTACCGTTTGCAGGGCTTCTTCTTCTTCTTCTGCATAGCTGCGCTTGACCTGATTCTGCACAACCAGAACACCGGAAACAATACCATGGCGCATGATCGGCACGCCAAGAAACGAGGAGTAAATCTCTTCACCAGTCTCGGGAAGGTATTTGAAAGCCGGATGGGCCTGGGCATCGGACAGTGACAGCGGTTCAGCCTGATGTGCAATGAAACCGACCAGGCCTTCACCGGCCAGGAGGGTAGATTTGTGAACCGCGCTTGCCTTCAGCCCTTCGGATGCAAACAGTTCCAGATCATTGCTGCCGGGGCGTACGACATAGATCGAGCATACCTCGGCCACCATGTTGGCCGCGATGAGCGAAACAATCTTGTCGAGTCTTGCCTGCGCAGCTTCCGGTCGTGCCATGACCTCGCGCATGCGTCTGAGCAAAACTCGCGGGCCCTGGACTTGAAGTACCATTAGCTCGCGGTCTCACCTTTCGGACATTTTCGCCAATTCATCATATGAAAACCAAACCTCACGCTGCTTCCATGCCGTAGGCTTCGTGCAATACCCGCACGGCCAGTTCAGTATAGTCTTCGTCGATCAGCACGGAAATCTTGATCTCCGACGTGGTGATCGCCTGAATGTTGATGCCCTTGTCGGCGAGTGTCTTGAACATCACCGCGGCAACGCCTGCATGGCTTCGCATGCCGATTCCGATGACAGAGACCTTGGACACGCCCTTTGACGCTTCAAGATCCAGAAAACCAATATCTTTCTGGGCACCCTCGATCACCGACATCGCCCGTTCAATGTCCTTATTGGCGACGGTGAAGGTGATATTTGCGGTGTCTCCGTCCGCCGACACGTTCTGGACAATCATGTCAACGCTGACGCCGGCCTCGGCAAGGGGTCCGAACACCGCCGCTGAAACACCGGGTTTGTCCTTGACCCGGCGTATCGACACCTTGGCCTCATCGCGCGAATAGGCAATTCCGCTGACAACCTGCTGTTCCACCATGTCCTCCTCATCGCAAACTAGTGTGCCGGGGCCAGTGCCGTCTTCACGGTTCTGGTCTGCCGCCTCGGGGCTTTCAAAACTGGATCGGACCTGCAAAGGCACCTTGTACACCATTGCGAGCTCAACCGACCGGGTCTGTAACACCTTGGCACCCTGCGAAGCCAGCTCAAGCATCTCTTCATATGAAATGCGATCAACCTTGCGCGCCTTGGGTTCGATGCGCGGATCTGTCGTGTAGACCCCGTCCACATCGGTATAGATATCACATTTCGCCTCGAGTGCAGCCGCCAGTGCCACCGCACTTGTATCAGATCCGCCACGGCCCAGGGTGGTGATGCGTCCGGCCGAGGACACACCCTGGAACCCTGCCATTACGGCGACCTGTCCCTTTGCCATCGCGGCAATCATCTCACTGCAGTCAGCATCGAGAATGCGCGCAGCACCGTGTGTATCACTTGTCAGCATCGGCACTTGCCATCCGGCCCAGGACCGCGCCTTCAGGCCCATCGACTGCAGCACGATTGCCAGCAGCCCGGCGGTAACCTGTTCACCGGACGCCACGACCGCGTCATATTCCCTCATATCAGTGGAAACGGTATTGGCACCACCGCTGGCGGCCGCATCATTGACCCAGCCTACCAGCTGATCGGTTGTTCCAGACATTGCCGATACCACGACGGCAACTTCATGTCCGGCAGCAGCTTCACGCGCAACATGGCGCGCAACATTGCGGATGCGTTCAATGTCGGCAACAGATGTTCCACCAAATTTCAGTACAAGCCGGCCCAAGATCACCCTGCCTCTTAAAACAAAACCCGCTCATACCCGGTTGCGTATAACCCGGCACAGCAGCCATTCGACCATCAATTAGTAGGTAGTCGCCACCTGACGTTAGAAACTCATACTCGCAAACACCGCCATTGTGCAATATTGACGTTTTGTGCAAGTACCATGACCACAAATTGATCTATAATCGGAAATTCAATGACCAGCCCAAAAACAGCAGATAAAGGCCCCGCCTCCTCAGTGGACAGCGCCGAGGTAGCGCGCTTTTCGGCAATGGCGGCCGAGTGGTGGAACCCGGACGGCAAGTTTGCCGTGCTGCATAAATTCAATCCCGTCCGCCTCGATTATATCCGTGAACAGGTCACCGCCAGGCTGCGCATCGATCCGCATCAGCGCACGCCTTTTGCCGGCCTGAAGTTTCTGGATATCGGCTGCGGCGGCGGTCTGCTGTCTGAACCCATGGCGCGTCTTGGTGCGGAGGTAACCGCGGTCGATCCGTCAGAAAAAAACATCAAGACTGCATCGGTTCATGCTCGTGAACAGGGGCTGGAGATCGATTATCGTGCATCCACGGCTGAACAACTCGCCTCCGAGGGAGCTCGCTTCGATGTCATCTTGAACATGGAAGTCATCGAGCATGTTAACGACCCGGCTGCCTTTACCGCAACCTGCGCCTCCATGCTCAAACCGGGCGGCATCATGTTCACGGCAACCCTGAACCGCACCCTGAAAGCCTTTGGGCTGGCCATTCTGGGAGCGGAGTACGTGCTCGGCTGGTTGCCGAAAGGCACTCATCAGTGGGAAAAATTCATTACACCGGCCGAATTGCATGGCTGGCTGGCCACCGGCGACTGCCCGGCACTGGAAACCGTCGGTGTGACCTATTCACCAATTTCGGGCACCTGGCGCAAAGCTGCCGATACGGATGTGAATTACATGATCGTGGCGCAGAAAACCGCTGCCTGAGCAAATTTAACAGGCTCAATTGCCGTCTTCCGGCAATTTGGGAAGCGGCAGCACCTCAACGCCTTCGTCATGAAGCTCACGCGCTTCATCGATTGTGGCTTCTCCGTAAATGCCGCGCTGTTCTTCTTCGCCATAATGAATACGCCGGGCAGCTTCGGCAAACTTGTCGCCCACATAATCCGCGTTTTCTTCAACATGGGATCGCAATTTGCGAACCATCTCGGCCATTGCCTTTGCCTTGGGGTCGAGCGGTGCATGCAATGCCGGAACCGGCTCGCTGCTGCGGTTGGCCTTCGCCGGCACCCCCGGCGTCATCAGCGCTTTTGTCACTTTGTGCGAGCCGCACACCGGGCACTGAACCAGCTTCTGCGCCACCTGGTCGTCAAAGCCGCTGCTGCTTGAAAACCAGCCGTCAAACCGGTGTTCGGCTTCACACAATATGTCGTAGCGGATCATTCCGCGGCTGCCTGTGACACATCATCGGCAATGCTGAGCACTTTGTCGTGGGTCAGCGCCGGTACGCGGCCCCGCGCCCGGGCCACGTTCGCCGGATCAATCTCGGCCATGACAATACCCGTAGTCACATCACCGGCGTCTGCCAGTACCTCGCCCCATGGCGAAACGATAAGGCTGTGTCCGAACGTCTTGCGGCCTTCCTCATGAGTGCCCGACTGGGCCGGTGCAAACACGAAACACCCGGTTTCAATCGCCCTGGCCCGCAGCAGGACGTTCCAGTGAGCCTTACCGGTCGGCACCGTGAACGCCGCCGGGACCGAAATGAAGCTGCAGCCCTGCTGGGCCAGCATCCGGTACTGATAGGCAAACCGCACGTCATAGCAGATGGTCAGGCCCAGCCTGCCCCATGGCAGGTCCGCGAAAACAGCCCGGTCACCGGCTGCAAATGTCGATGACTCGCGGTATCTTTCGCCGTTCGGCAGATCGACATCGAACATGTGCGCCTTGTCATAGCGTGCCAGCACCTCTCCATCCGGTGCGAACAGCAATGATCGGTTGGCCAGCTTGCCGTTGCCGGCCTGCACGCCCAGCGACCCGGCCAGAATGTACTTGCCCGTCTGTGTCGCCAGGTCGGCGAACTTCGCAACTGCAATACAGTCTTCCTCCGCCTGAACCTTGGCCGCAACCGCTGCACGGGGACTGTCGATGATATTGGTCATTTCCGGCGTCATGATCAGATCTGCGCCATCATGTGCCGCCCGGTGCACAAGGTCTGCCACTACGTCCAGGTTGGATTGCGGGTTGCGGCCTGAACACATCTGAATGCAGGCAGCGATAAACGGTGTTTCCATTGGCTTGGTCATTAGCATCGGTGTCCCGCTATTGTTGCGTACTCAAGCGCGAAAGTGTCAGCCCTTCAGCATCGGGTCAAGCTTGCCGGCCTGTTCCAGTGCGTGCAGTTCATCGCAGCCGCCGACGTGCTCATCGCCGATGAATATCTGCGGCACCGAGCGTTTTCCGCCCGCGCGCCGGGTCATATCGGAGCGTTTTGCGGGGGCAAAGGTCACATCAATCTCTTCATACTTTACGCCCTTGCGCGACAACAGGTTCTTCGCGGCGGCGCAATAACCGCACATCATGCTCGAGTAGATCGTCACGGGTTTCATGTCATGTAGTTCCGATAGGTTTTGCGCTCAGGTTCGACAGATATGATATCAAACAGCGTGACTGACAAGCGCGAAAACAAGCACATCCACGTGAACGGCACCAGCCCGTTTTAGCATTCTCGCGCATTCATTGGCCGTTGCGCCGGATGTCAGCACATCGTCCACCAGCAAAACCCTGCGACCCATGATCTTGGCGACCCGGGCGTCCGGTACCGAAAACGCACCTTTCACATTCCGGCTGCGCTGGCCTTCACCGAGCCCCACCTGCGAACGGGTATTGCGCAACCGTTCAACCAGGCCGGTGTCGGTTTTCACCCCGGCAAGTACACCGACCTCGCCGGCAAGCAACCCCGCCTGGTTGTATCGCCGCGACCACAGACGCCAGCGATGTAGCGGCACCGGCGCTATCACATCTGCCTGCGCAATCACATCGCGGCCTGCATGAACCATCATCCGGGCCATTGAGCGCACCACTTCATGCCTGTCGCGGTATTTCAGGGCATGGACCAAGTGCTGCGAGCAGTCATTGAACATGACAGCGCCGCGTGCCCTGTCCCACGCAGGAGGGTTGGCGATCGCACGTGCAGACACCGCGCCGTCACCTTCGTCAAATACGAATGGCGTTCCGTAAACATCACAGACAGGCTGGGAAATCATTTCAAGACCGGTCCAGCAGACTTCACACAGCCCGCCGGCACCTGACACGGGGCGTTCACAGACACCACACGTCACCGGCAGCACCATGTCCAGCACGTCACCGGCAAACCGTCTGCCGGCGCGGGCAAAATGGCTGACTGTGTCCGGCATGGCTGTTAAGTTGCCCTCACTGTTGACCGCATTGATTGCGCCACGATATCGCTTTCAGCTCAATTTGCATACTTGCGCAATCCACGATGCTGGACTTATCTGGCGCTCATGACAATGCCGGCTTCCGACATACCCGACCTGTTTGACCAGACAGCCCTGCTGCGCAATCTGACCCATGCGGCAAAGACGGGTAATCTGCCGGGTTTTCTGGACGATGTGGCCATGACAGAGCTGGTCGATCGGTTTGAGACCATTTCACGCAAGTTCTCAAACGTCGCAGTCATCAGCCACGACGCGTCGCCCATCGTCGATGCAATCCAGCCCCGGTTGAGCGAAGGCGGCACTATTACCGACATATCCATGTTGGCCGAAGACGGGGTGTTTCTGGACAGCCCGGATCTGCCTCGCGAGACGTTTGACTGCATCTTCGCCTGCCCCGGTCTTGAATGGGCAAACGACCTGCCCGGCAGTCTCACCCGGTTGCGCCAGGCTCTGAAGCCGGACGGCGTGTTGCTTGCCGCGATGCTGGGCGGTGAAAGTCTGCATGAATTACGCGCCAGCTGGCTGCAGGCGGAAACGATGATGACCGGGGGAGCCTCTCCGCGGGTGGCGCCCTTCTGTGATGTTCGTGATGCCGGCGGTCTGCTGCAGCGGGCCGGGTTCGCCCTGCCCGTCGTGGACACCGACCGGCTGAAGGTTCGTTATGACAATGGCCTGGCGCTGATGAAGGATCTGAAGGCGCTGGGCCTGTCAAACAGCATGGCGGAGCGCCGCCGCTCGCTGGTGACGCCCGGCCTCATGGCCATGGCATGTGCGCACTATGACCAGACCTTTGCAGACCCCGACAACCGCGTCCGCGCCACCTTCCAGATGATCTACCTCACCGGCTGGTCACCACACGAAAGCCAGCCCAAACCGTTAAGGCCGGGCTCAGCCAAAACCCGGCTTGCCGATGCCTTGAGGGTGGACGAGAAGAAGTTGCCGCGGGAGTAG
>CALHUA010000192.1 GCA_938039915.1 uncultured Anderseniella sp. | reverse complement strand
CCGCTGACCGGCAAACCAAACCCCATGCACCGTGTTGTGTCTCTCGCTGCCCCGGTGCTGCAGGTTCGCGATGTTTCACCCGGACATGGTGTTGGTTATGGCGCAACCTGGAAGGCGGAACGGCAGTCACGCATTGCCATTGTCGGGGTTGGCTATGCTGACGGCCTGCTGCGCGCCATGTCGTGGCCGGCGCTCGGCAACGGACCTGCGCAAGTCAGTATTGCCGGGCAAATGGTTCCGATAGTCGGCCGGGTTTCGATGGACATGATCACCATCGACGTCACTGACCTGGATCCGAAACATGTCGCACGAGGCACGAAGGCCGAACTTCTTGGTTCCAAAATCAGTGTCGATGACTGGGCGGACTGGTCAGGTACCCTGGCTTATGAAATTCTGACGTCTCTTGGCAGACGCTACGCAAAAGTGTACTCGTCTTGAGTGCATTTTGCAGGAAATGCATCAGTAAGGCGGCTCCACGACCAACGGCATCAAGAGGCAACGTTTACCGGTGACTTTTCTGGCTACCATCGGCAGTTTCATTTTTTCCATGTTTGCAGAAGTCGGACGGGTGTCGATTTTTGCACGAGATGCGGTCCTTCGCGGACTGTTGCCGCCGTGGTACTTTCGCCAGTTGTTCGAGCAGATTATACGCATTGGCTACAATTCCCTGCCGGTGGTGGGACTGACGGCATTCTTCACCGGCGGTGCGCTGGCACTGCAGATTTATATCGGCGGCACGCGCTACAATGCAGAGAACCTGGTCTCGTCCATCGTGGCGCTGGGCATAACCCGCGAGCTTGGCCCGGTCATGGCCGGCCTGATGGTGACCGGCCGTGTCGCTGCGGCCATCGCCGCTGAACTCGGCACCATGCGCGTCACCGAACAGATCGATGCACTGACCACCTTGTCGACCAATCCGTTCAAATACCTTGTCGGCCCGCGCATTCTGGCCGCCGTGATCACCATGCCCATACTGGTCGGTATTGCCGACATCATCGGCATCTTCGGCGGTTTCGTGGTTGGCACCTCTTCGCTCGGTTTCAACTATGCGGCCTATATCAAGAATACCACCGACTTCGTGCAGGTCGCAGACGTGACCTCGGGCCTGATCAAGGCTGCCGTATTCGGTTTCATTATCGCGCTGATGGGCTGTTATCACGGCTTCAACTCCAAAGGCGGTGCCCAGGGCGTCGGCAGGGCAACCACCAACGCGGTTGTATCCGGCTCGATACTGATCCTGGCGGCAAACTACGCGCTGACGTCGCTGCTGTTTTCCGAGTGAGGCGGACAATGCCTGAACCGCACATCGTCCTTGAAAATGTCCACAAATCCTTCGGCACGAAGCACGTGCTCAAAGGCGTCAATGTGGGGGTTGGCAAGGGGCGGTCGCTGGTGGTGATCGGCGGATCGGGCTCCGGTAAATCAGTGACGCTGAAATGTATTCTGGGTCTGCTGCACCCGGAAAAGGGCTCAATCCGTGTGGGTGGCAAGGAGATCATCGGCCTGGAAGGTCCAGCGCTGGATCAGATGATGGGCCGGTTCGGCATGGTGTTTCAGGGCGCCGCCCTGTTCGACAGTCTGAGCGTCTGGCGAAATGTGGCGTTTGGCCTGATCCAGGGCCGGAAAATGAAGCCCTCCGAGGCGCGCGTCATCGCGATCGACAAGCTCGCCGAGGTCGGCCTCGGCGCGGAACTGGCCGATATTTCACCGGCAGAACTGTCCGGCGGCATGCGCAAGCGCGTTGGCCTGGCCCGCGCCATTGCACCGGAACCGGAAATCATCTTCTTCGACGAACCGACCACCGGCCTGGACCCGATCATGGGCGACGTCATCAACAATCTGATCGTCGACAGCGTGAAACGCCTGGGCGCAACGACCATCACCATCACCCACGACATGGCATCTGCCCGCAAGATCGGCGATGACATCGCCATGATCTACAAGGGCAAGATAGTCTGGTGCGGCCCGGCGGACGAGATAGACCGGAGCAACAATCCTTACGTGGACCAGTTCATCCACGGCCGCGAAGAAGGACCGATTGAGATTGAGTTGTAGTTCAAGGCAGCCCCGTTTACCTCAGTCAACCAGGGTATCCGCCCGTACGCCTGCACGCTCCATGTGAACAGGCAGCACGCGCCCGTACAATTGCCGGGTTCTTTCCGGGCTGCCGACCATGGCAGGTTGTTCAACAAATGAGTAGATCGCCACGTAGCGCCGGCGCGGGCCCGACAATGGGCAAACGCGGTGCAGTGAATATCTGCCCTTGAAAACCTGCAGATCACCCGGCTGCAGCACCAGTGTTTTCACCTCCGGGCTTTGTTCCTCCAGCACCGCTTGAACGCCTGGATAGTTCTCATCATCCGGCCTTCGCAAATTGGGGCAATATTCGAACTCCCCGCCCTGTTCAGCATTCTGGATTGCCAGAGTGACGGTGAAATTGTTGGTGTCAAAATGCCACGGAAATCCGGCGCCTTCTTCAGCAACATTTATAATGACATCGGCGAGTGGATCGGCATATCGAAAGAATCGCTCCTCGCCCAGGGCCTGCTGCACAAACGCTGAAAACACCGGCCACTCATAGATACTTCTGATGCTGCTGTCCGGCCCGAAATTATCTGCCGGGACAAACGAGTTGGAGCGGTCAAAGAACCGCCTCAAGGGATGGCTTTCGGGATAGTCGGGATTGTCCGTGGTGAAATACACGTTGGTCCGGTTGAACGAACGATGCCCCCTGTCTGCAACCCGGTCGGCTTCCTGAACGAGATCCCTGATCCGGTCAGGCCGCACAAAGCCCCGCAATACGGCGCATCCGTCATCGCTCAGTTGAGCCTGCGTTTGAGCCAGCAAGGTTCGAAATTTGCCGGATGACGGCGAATGAATGGGATATTTGTCGAGATCGACGAGGTCCAACGCATCAACAGCCATGACACCACCTTGCTCAAAGCAGTTTCAGATCACACCAGGCGATGAACGATCACCGCGTGTTCAGGAAATATTCCACGACTGTTTCGATTGGCAAAGCGAAATCATCAACATTGATAACACCGGTGCTGAGGCTGCGGGCACGGTTTGGAACCAGGATGAATTTGCAAGTTGCAGTGCCCCGGATCGGGACTTCATCCGATCCGGGGCACTGATACAGACCTTAAGTCTGGAGAGTTACTTCGGCATGATCACGCTGTCGATGACGTGGATGACGCCGTTGTCGGCAGCCACGTCGGCGGTGACGACCTTGGCGCCGTCAATCATGACGCCGGTGTCGTTTGCAACGATCTTGGCTTCCGAGCCTTGTGCGGTTTTCGCCATTGTTTCCTTGCCGGTAATGTCAGCTGCCATCACCTTGCCCGGCACTACATGGTAGGTGAGGATACCGACCAGCTTTTCCTTGTTCTCAGGCTTCAGCAGGTCTTCCACGGTGCCAGCCGGCAGCTTGGAAAATGCTTCATCGGTTGGCGCGAACACGGTAAACGGGCCATCGCCCTTGAGCGTGTCCACCAGGCCTGCGGCCTGAACGGCAGCAACCAGTGTATTGAACGAGCCTGCGGCAACCGCGGTGTCGACAATGTCGGCGGCCTTGGCGCTTACAACGCCGAATGCCAGTGAAGTTGCAACGGCTGTGGCGGTCAAAAGAGAACGAATGCGTGTCATGTGATGAATTCCTTGTTTGTCAGAAAGGTTGATTGTCCCAAGCAAACCGTTCAACGCACGCTGCCGGCCAGCAGATGCCGGCATTTCACGTAACGGAATTCCCCCCGCCAATAACGCTGTTGTGAGCGAAACGGGTGATCCGTCATTCACCTGCCGCCATGCATCAGCCTATAGGCAATCGAGAAACCCACTCGACATTGTTCTCTTTTTGTTCTATGACGCGGCATGGGAAAGATCACACTGAGATTCGTTTGTCAGGGCTGTGGCGCTGCATATTCGAAATGGGCCGGGCGCTGCGAGAACTGCGGTGACTGGAACTCGCTGACTGAAGATACCGCGACAAAGGTGCCGGTGTCAGGCGCCAAGGGTGCCACCATGCCCAAAGGCCGGGCAACGCGGCTTGTCGGACTTGAGGGCGAGACGCCGATGCCGGAACGCATCATGACCGGCATTGCCGAACTTGACCGGGTGGCCGGTGGTGGGTTCGTGCCGGGGTCAGGCATCCTGATCGGAGGTGATCCGGGTATCGGCAAATCCACCCTGCTGACCCAGGCGCTGGCGAGCGTCGCCAATGCAGGACACAAGGCGGTTTATATTTCAGGCGAGGAAGCGATTGACCAGGTGCGTCTGCGCGCGCGCCGGTTGGGGCTTGGCAAGTCCCCTGTCCTGCTGGCTGCGGAAACCAATGTCTCCGATATCCTGGCAACACTTGGCGAAGGTGAACCGCCGGCCGTGGTGGTGATCGATTCCATCCAGACCCTGTGGTCTCCGGTCATTGAAAGTGCACCGGGCACCGTCTCGCAGCTTCGCGCCGGTGCGGAAGCGCTGATCCGCTTTGCCAAGCAAAAAGGCGCGGCGGTTCTGCTCGTCGGTCATGTTACCAAGGACGGCCAGATTGCGGGACCAAAGGTCGTCGAACACATGGTCGACACAGTGCTGTATTTCGAAGGCGACCGGGGCCATCAGTTCCGCATCTTGCGCGCCGTTAAAAACCGGTTCGGTCCGACCGATGAAATCGGCGTGTTTGAAATGTCTGACGCAGGGCTGCTTGAAGTGGACAATCCATCGCGGCTGTTCATGGGCTCCGGCGAAACCCCGACACCGGGTTCTGCGATCTTTGCCGGCATGGAAGGAACCAGGCCGCTGCTGATGGAGGTCCAGGCACTGGTTTCGCCATCAGCGCTTGGTACGCCGCGACGCGCCGTGGTCGGATGGGATCAGAATCGTCTGGCCATGGTGCTTGCGGTTCTGGAAGCTCATGGTGGCGTGAATGTCGGCCAGCAGGATGTCTATTTGAATGTGGCAGGTGGTCTCCGGGTCAAGGAGCCTGCAGCGGACATGGCAGTGGCAGCAGCGCTGGTATCGTCCCTGACCGGTGCAGTGATCCCGCCATCATGCGCGCTGTTCGGTGAAATTGCGCTCTCGGGCGCGCTGCGCCCGGTGGGCCAGAGCAATCAGCGTGCCAGGGAAGCCGCCAAGCTGGGTCTGGAAACCGCCATTGTCGCGCAAGGCGGTGAGATGAAGCAGCGCGCGGCACCGGACTTGCGCCAGATGGCCAGCGTGGCGGATCTGGTTGCCTATATTGCGGGGCTTCCCAAAGGCTGACCCTGCGTCCTGCAGGTCAGGGTCACGACCCGGGAAGGGACAAACTTGAACTGCTGTACAAAAATTATCCAAATTACGATGTGTGTAACCACTCTGTCACATTGATTTTGACGGGCTTCCATGTCACACAGACCCGACTTGCTGATCAGTTGGCGAGCTTGTCTTGTCATGATGATTTATGTGGACGTGCGTTTGCCGCTTTGACCGCGCCGGCTCATGCCGGGGGAGTTTTTGGAATATGTCTTTCACCTGGCTCGATGTAGTACTGGTATCAATCATGTTGATTTCCGGTTTTCTGGCAGTCATGCGAGGGTTTTTCCGCGAAATCATGTCGCTTGTGGCCTGGGGCGGTGCAGCAGGTGCGGCTGCGCTGGTGCTGTCTGTACCGGAACTGCGCCAGCAGGCATCGGATATCCTGAAGCCTTACCTGGACAATAACGACACCTTGATCATCATTGCGATTGCCGGAATTGTATTCCTGGTGATGCTGATTTTCCTCTCGATCATCACGGTAAAACTGTCTGATTCGCTGCTTGAGTCCGGTGCGGGCCCGGTTGACCGGTCTTTAGGGTTTTTATACGGGCTGACACGCGGCCTCGCCCTAATGGTTATCATGTTCACGCTGTTCGTCTGGTACATCCCGCGCGAAAAAGTGCCCAATGAACTGCGCGACGCAGCCATGCTGCCCCTGGTAGAGAAATCATCATTTTTCCTTGTGGACACCATGCTGACCATAGGCTGGATGCAACCGGCTCTTGCGGAAGATCTGAACGGCAAGATCAGGATTTCAGGCGGCTCCCGCTCGAACAGCGAAGCCACCCGCGGTAACAGCGGTGAAGGCAATACCGGATATCAGTCGAACCAGCGCAATACTCTCGACCAGATTATTGAAAGCACGCAAGGCCAGCAGTAAATGGTACAGTCTCCGGCCAGGTACTAAAGTCAGGATACTGAAAGGCAGAGCATGATGACGGACGCTCACGACCCACTGACCTTCGAACTGGAAATGAACGGCGACAGCTTGCGCGAGGAATGCGGCGTGTTCGGCGTATTCGGCCATGATGATGCCTCCGCACTGACCGCGCTTGGCATGCATGCCCTGCAACATCGCGGCCAGGAGGCGTGCGGTATCGTCTCGTTCGACGGCAAGCGCTTTCACTCCGAACGCCGTATCGGGCTGGTTGGTGATGCCTTTTCCAAACCATCCACCATGGAGCGCCTCAAGGGCCGCCTCGCGGTTGGTCACAACCGATACTCCACTACAGGCGAACAGGTGCTGCGCAATGTACAGCCAATGTTCGCTGAACTCAGCACCGGCGGTTTTGCCGTGGCCCACAACGGCAACATCACCAACGGCCTGGCGCTGCGCCGCTCGCTGATTGCCGACGGTGCAATCTGCCAGTCGACATCCGATACCGAGGCCGTACTGCATCTCGTGGCCCGGTCGCGCCAGCGGCATCTGGTTGACCGTTTCATAGATGCCATAAAGGCACTGGAAGGCGCCTACTCGCTGGTCTGCATATCTCCGAAAAAGATGATCGGTGTGCGTGACCCGCTCGGTATCCGGCCCCTGGTTCTGGGTGAACTGAACGGCGCTTACATATTGTCGAGCGAAACCTGTGCGCTGGACATCATCGGAGCTCGTTTTGTAAGGGAAATTGAAAACGGGGAAGTGGTGGTCATTACCGAAGACGGTGTTCAGTCCATCAAGCCGTTTCCGCCACAACCGGCGCGTCCGTGCATTTTCGAATACATCTACTTTTCCCGGCCTGACAGCGTGATCGGCGGGCGCTCGGTCTACCAGGTGCGCAAGGAAATGGGCCGCGAACTGGCCCGAGAAGCAGGCGCGGACGTGGACGTTGTGATCCCGGTGCCGGATTCCGGTGTACCTGCCGCGCTCGGCTATTCGCAGGAAGCCGGCGTTCCCTTTGAACTCGGCATCATCCGCAATCACTATGTGGGCCGGACCTTCATCGAGCCGACCCAGCAGATACGGGCACTTGGTGTAAAACTCAAACACAATGCCAACCGGGCGGTGATTGAAGGCAAGCGCGTCATGCTGGTGGATGATTCAATTGTGCGCGGGACGACATCGGTCAAGATCGTTCAGATGATGTACGATGCCGGCGCCAGGGAGGTCCACATGGCAATCGCCTCGCCTCCCATCACGCATCCTGATTTCTACGGCATCGACACGCCTGAACAAAAGGCCCTGCTCGCCGCAACCCACACAGTTGAAGAAATGAGCGATTATATCGGTGTGAATTCGCTGACCTTCCTGTCAGTTGACGGCATTTACCGCGCAACCGGTTATGAAAACCGCGACGCAATGCGTCCGCAATTCACCGATCATTGCTTTACCGGTGACTATCCAACCGCATTGACCGACTATAGCGATGGCGGCAATCCGCATCAATTGTCCTTGCTGGCCGAGGCCGGTTGATCTCGCCCTGACGCTGGTATCAATTCTCATTTGAACTTCGGGAAACAATCCATGGCAAAAACACTGGATGGGCGCATTGCGCTTGTTACCGGCGCGTCACGGGGTATCGGGCGGGCCATCGCGCTGAAACTTGCACTCGAAGGTGCCCACGTGATTGCCACGGCGCGCACCGTCGGTGGCCTCGAAGAGCTTGATGACGAAATTCAGGCTGGCGGCGGTACCGCCACACTGGTGCCGCTGGATATCAAGGACTTTGAAGGTATCGACCGGCTGGGCACACCGGTCGCGGAACGCTGGGGCAAACTCGATATCCTTGTCGGCAATGCGGGCATACTGGGTTCGCTGACCCCGCTGCAGCATTTGAAACCGGAAACATTTGAAGAGTTGATGGCGATCAATGTTACGGCCAACTACCGGTTGATCCGGTCGCTGGAACCGCTGATCAAGGCGTCAGATGCCGGCCGGGCGATCTTTTTGACCTCGGGAGCCGCTCACAAGGCAACCGCCTACTGGGGCGGTTATGCGGTTTCCAAGGCAGCGCTGGAAATGCTGGTGCGAACGTGGGCTGCAGAACTTGAGACAACAAGCGCCACTGCCAACCTGTTGAACCCCGGCCCCGTTGCCACCCGCATGCGGCGGCAGGCGATGCCTGGTGAGAATCAGGCAACCCTGCCGACACCGGAACAGTTGGCGGATGCCATGATTTCGCTATGCTCACCTGATGCAACCGGCAACGGTGCCGTTCATGATTTCAAGGACGGTGTCCTGAAACAGCGGAGTTGAAAATATGAATATAGCAGCACAGGCGCTGGCCGACGCCCGCACCCAAGGCCGCAAGCTGGATGCCTATCCCGGTGATGCGCCGGAAACCGAAGCGCTTGCGTTTGCGCTCCAGTGCGAGGCCACAGCCTTGACCGGGTGGCGCCAAACCGGCTGGAAGATCGGCTGCACCAGCAAACTGGCCCAGGACATGTTGCGCGCAGACGGCCCGTTTCCCGGCCCTGTCTATGAACAGCGCACGTATGGGAACGATGGCGAAGTGCCGGTAAGCCAGTCAGCCATTCGGCTGGTTGAACCGGAAATCGCCTTCACCATGGCGTACGACCTGGCGCCCGGGGCCACAGAACATTCAGTGGACGCCGTCATTGGCGCGGCCGCATCGGTTCACCTGTCACTGGAACTGGTCAACCGGCGGCTGCCGGGCGGCCTTGAAGACGGCAATATGTGGAACATCGCCGATGGCGGATGCAATGATGCGTTTGTGCTTGGCCCGGCAAATGACGTTTTGCCGGCAGGCGGCTACGCAGCGCTGGAACTGAATGTCAGCAAGAACGACCAGCCCGCAACGACCGGTGTCGGCAGCAACGCCCTGGGCGGGCCGGATATCGCGCTTACCTGGCTGGCGAACTATCTCAACAGCCATGGACTGATGCTAAAGGCGGGGGATGTGATCACAACCGGTGTCGTAACCGGTCTTGTCTATGTCGAACCGGGTGATGAGATCATCAGCACCTGCGCTGAACTGGGCGAAGTCAGCGCGCGCTATAAGTAGATTCAATACAACAGCATATACCAAAGGAAGTAGTTATTGACCCATTTGATGGAGTCAAATCCGTTCACTCTGGCAGGCGCGGTGCGCAGCGCGATGCGGTGCATCGGGCAAGCGCCGCAACGCACCAGATGGACGGATTTGGCCCACCGAAGGCCGGTTTTTCGCGCCCACTGGACGTCGTTATGCTCCACTTGTGGTCAGCCAGACCAAGGCGTGAAGCATGCCTAACCAGCAAACGCGAAAAGCCGGTCAAACGGGTCAATAACTACTTCCTTTGGTATCATCGCTGTTTCTTCGCCTTGTGAGCGTAAGGATTCTTGCCCTCGCGCAAATTGATGCGCACCGGCACACCCCACAGGCCGAAATCTTCACGCAGACCGTTGATCAGGTAACGGTTATAGCTTTCCGGCATGTTTGACGCGTTGGAGCAGAACACCACGAACGTCGGTGGACGGGCGTTCACCTGGGTAATGTAACGCAACCGGATGCGCCGGCCGCCCGGCGCCGGTGGCGGATGCCGCTGGATCTGCTCTTCCAGCCAGCCATTGAGCTTGTTGGTGGGTATCCGCATGTTCCACAACTTGTAGGTTTCCATGACGGCGGGCATCAGCTTGTGAACACCGCGGCCGCTGAGACCTGAAAATGTGACAACGGCAATACCGGAAACCTGGGGCAGCAGCCGCGTGACTTCAAGCTCGATGTCACGGCGAAGCGCATCCTTTTCCTCGACCAGATCCCACTTGTTGATTGCCAGCACCATCGCCCTGCCCTCGCGGGCCATCAGCGAAGCCAACTGCAGGTCCTGCTTTTCCAGCGGCTGGGTTGCATCGATCAGCAATACAACGACCTCGGCGAACTTGATGGCGCGCAGGCCATCGGACACCGACATCTTTTCCAGCTTGTCGTTGACACGCGCCTTCTTGCGCATGCCTGCCGTATCCCACAATTTCACGCGCTGGCCGTTCCATTCCCAGTCCAGACCAATCGCGTCCCTGGTAATACCGGCTTCCGGGCCGGTAAGCATACGTTCTTCACCCACCAGACGGTTGATCAGCGTTGATTTTCCGGCGTTGGGCCTGCCGACAATGGCGAGCCTTAAAGGCCTGTCGGGACTCAATCCATCACCAGCCGTCTCATCGTCGGGGTCAAAGGCGACAACATCGTCGAAACTGTCGGCGTCAGCACCGCCTTCAGCCTCCTCGACAACAGGGCCATGCAATCTGAAGGCTTCTTCCAGCGCGTCATGCAGATCGCCCAGCCCCTCGCCATGCTCCGCCGAAATCGCGACCGGATCACCCAGTCCCAGTGAATAGCTTTCCAGGCGGCCCGTCTCGCCTTTGCCGCCTTCCGCCTTGTTGGCGGCAACAATGACGGGTTTGCCTGTCTTGCGGACCAGTTCGGCGAAATGTTCGTCCGACGGCGTGACACCGGCACGACCATCGATCATGAACAGGCAGACATCTGCCTGTTGAATGGCCTCGCGACTCTGTTCGGTCATGCGCCGCGCCAATGTTTCAGGCCCTGCGTCTTCCAGGCCTGCGGTATCGACGATGCGAAACTTCAGTCCGCCAATACTGGCATCGCCCTCGCGCCGGTCGCGGGTTACACCGGGGCGATCATCGACAAGCGCCAGGCGCTTGCCGGTCAACCTGTTGAACAATGTTGATTTGC
>CALHUA010000191.1 GCA_938039915.1 uncultured Anderseniella sp. | reverse complement strand
CATCGGCCTGGATGACATGGATGGTGTTGCCCGCATGACGTTCGGGTGGACGCCCCTTTTGCAGGGGGTCGATCTGCTGGTGGCCATGGTCGGGCTGTTTGCGGTGCCGCAGATCATGAAGACGCTGATCGACTACAAGCTCGACCGGGCGTTCAGGCTGAATGCATCCGGTGTGCGCAGCGAACTGCCGACTTTGAAGCAATTGCGCAATTCGTTCTGGCTGATGTTCCGCTGTTCGGCGCTGGGTACCGCGGTCGGTTCGATCCCCGGCACCGGCGGGCCGATTGCCGCCTTCCTGGCCTACGATCATGCCAAGCGGTTTTCGAAAGAGCCGCAGCGGTTCGGCAAGGGCAAGCTTGACGGCGTGATGGCGCCGGAATCAGCCAACAATGCCGTCACCGGCGGCGCCATGATCCCGCTGCTGTCACTTGGCATACCCGGCGATCCGGCAACCGCCGTCATGCTGGGCGGGTTTCTGATCCACGGGCTGGTGCCCGGCCCGATGTTATTCACCAACAACAAGCCGGAAGTCTACCTGATCTACCTGGCCATCCTTGTTTCCTACATTACCGTTGTGGTGTTCCAGTATTTCGGCATTCGTGGTTTTGTCAGGCTGTTGAAAGTGCCGCCGCATCTGATGGCGGTGGGTATTCTCATAATGTGCGGTGTCGGCACGTTCGCCATCCGCAATTCGTTTCTCGATGTTTACATGATGGTCGGTGTCGGCCTGGTCGGCTACCTGCTGATGCGGGCACGCATACCGATCACGCCGATCATTCTCGGCCTGGTGCTGGGACCGACGCTGGAGCGGGAGTTCCGCACTGCGGTCATCATGTCGGAAGGCAGTTTCGGAGTCTTCTTCTCGTCCACCGCTGCGGTCATTTTCTATGTTCTGACCATCGGCGTCATCGGATTTCATTTCTATGGCCAGGTGCGTGACGCAAAGAAGACGCGAGATGCGGCAAATGGCAAGAAAACACAACAGCAGGGGGCGAACTGAAGCACATGCTAGCGCCAGAGACAGATATGGGTAAGACAGCAAGACTGCGTGCCAGGGCCATCGGCAAGGCCGGCGGCATCGACAAGGCTCTGGCCGGTGGCGACATTGACGACATCGTCGATGTGTCATTGTCGGAGGGCCTGGTTCTGGGCCTGCTCAGGCAGGGTGTGCGAAAATACTTTGCGATTTTCGGGCACGGTTCGACGGACCTTGGCGAGGTCTTGCGCATCTATGACGAAGAAGGCGTGACCCGCACGATCAATTGCCGCAACGAGGTGGAGATGGCCCACGCCGCCACGGCGCTGGCGTGGCAGTACGGCGAAACATGCGCCGTTGTGACATCTATCGGACCCGGTGCGCTGCAGGCGATGGCAGGCTCCCTGGCGGCTGCGTCCAACGGTGTCGGCGTCTACCACATCTATGGTGACGAGACCACACAGGGTGAAGGCTACAACATGCAGCAGATTCCCAAGGAGCAGCAGGGCCTGTTCGGCCAGATCGGTGCGTTGATGGGGCAGTCCTATGTGCTGCATACACCGGGCGCGCTGCGTGACTGCATGCGGCGCGGCACGGCGTGTGTGCATCACCCCTACAAGCCGGGGCCGTTCTATGTGCTGCTGCCTCTGAACACCCAGCCACAGCAAACCCGGGTGAATCTGGCGACCTTGCCCGGCGCTCTCAGTGTTCCGGCAACCGCGCCTGCCGACGACAATGCTTATGCAGACGCGCTGGACGCGATTGCTGCATCAAGACGTCCGGTGATCAAGGCAGGCGGCGGTACGCGCGGTCACGACGAGATGGTGCGACGGCTGGCTGAACGCATTGGCGCGGTGGTGGTGCAGTCACCCGGATCAACAGGTGTGCTGCCGGATGCCCATCCGCAGAACATGCATGTGGGCGGCTCCAAGGGCTCCATCTCCGGCAATTACGCCATGGAAAATGCCGACCTCCTGATTGCCATGGGCACGCGTGCGGTGTGCCAGGCGGACTGCTCCGGGGTCGGTTATCCGAATGCTCAAGGTGTGATCAACATCAATGGCGACCTGTCCGACCTGATGCACTATGCCAACACGGTTGGCCTGTCGGGCGACATATCCGCTGTGACGTCGAAACTGCTGGAGCTGGCGGTCGGTTCAAACTCGGTTGATCCTGCCGCCAGGTCGGACTGGCTTGAAACCTGCGCGGCGCAAAAACGGGCGTGGAGCAAGTTCAAGGCGGAACGGTTTGCCGCCAACCCCATGGCGGACGCCGTGTGGGGGCGTGAAGTGCTGACCCAGCCTGTCGCTATCAAGATTGCGGCAGATCATGCCAACGCACTCGGTGCAGCAAAGTACTTTGACGCCGGCGACGTTCAGGCCAACGGCTTTCAGATTGTGGAAGATGACCGGACCGGGGACACATACACCGAGACCGGTGCGTCCTATATGGGGTTTTCCGTATCGGCGCTGCTGGCTTCGGCTGTGGCCGATGAACCCCGTTTCGGCGTAGCGTTCACCGGGGACGGATCTTTCATGATGAACCCGCAAATCCTGATCGATGGTGTGGAACACGGCGTCAGGGGCATGATCGTGCTGTTCGACAATCGCCGGATGGCCGCCATCACCGGCCTGCAACACGCGCAATATGGTGAGGAGTTCCGCACCAATGACCAGGTTGCGGTTGACTATGTGCAACTGGCGTCATCGGTTACCGGTGTGAAAGCCGTGTTCGCCGGATATGACCGGGACGGCCTGCGCAAGGCACTGGACGAGGCGGGCAAACATGACGGCCTGTCGCTGGTGCATGTGCCGGTCTATGCCGGAACCGACGAGTAAGGCGGCATGGGCGCTTACGGATCATGGAATGTGGGAAACTGGGTCGACGATGTGCAGGCCCGTTATCTGAAACAGAAAATCTGACCAGGGAAAATTCAACGTGTATCAGGACTTTCA
>CALHUA010000190.1 GCA_938039915.1 uncultured Anderseniella sp. | reverse complement strand
AGATTTGCGCGGTTCAGTATAGCCTTGGTCAGGTTTGCGCCCTGAAGACGCGCACCTCCTCCTATGTTGTCACGCCCGAGGTTGGCATTGTGGAAGCTTGTCCCGACACATGATGCCCCTTGAGATCGACACCTTGCAGTTGCGCCCCCTTGAAGTTGGCACCAGCAAGCTCTGCGCCATATAAAATTGTAGCCTACCGGCACACGCCTTCGAACCCATCCTGACCCTCCTGGACCCTGACGGTTTTCAGCACGTCGCCGAACTCATCTACGATCTCAATCTTGTCATCCATGCAGCTACCCATCTGATCTTGCCGCAATCTCATACCGATTGCCGGTACAGGCGGTCGCTGCACCGGCAGTTTCTCTCACATGCATTGGACAACGATAGCGGCCTACCGGTCGCAATTGTCCGGTTGTCCGCAACAGACACACGCCGGTCTTTCGTCCGGCAGCGGCCATTCACATACCGCGAAGCAGGCAGCCAACCAGCGCTTCAGGCGCGTCTTCGTGAACGATGTGAGCCGCGTTGGGAACTCCTGTGAAACTTTTTGCGCCGACCAGTGCAGCCAGTTGTCGGCCGTGTTCAACCGGAATGAACGTATCGCGTACTCCCCAGATCAGGTGGGTGTCGAACTCGGTCGCCTTGTAGCGCTTCTGTGCTTGCTCAATGTGGTCCGTGTCTGATTGGGCAATTTGCCGATAGAAGGCAGGCCTGCCGACCGGGCCTGACCAGGGTTCATAGTAGACTTTCACGGCTTCTTCGCGAAGCGGATAATGCGCAGCATTCTGTATGTAGGCCTGGAAAAGCGCTTCATGGGCATAATCAGGCAAGCCGGCAAAGGCTGCTTCGTGATGGGCTGTGTGGGCGTAAAACGGCGATCCTGACGGCAGTATCGCAACGGCGTTGATCAAATGCAGCTTGCTGTATTCAAGACCATTGACGAAATGACCGCGCAGGGCTGCCAGCCCGCCGAAGTCATGCCCGACAACCTGAGGCCGCGCGAGGCCCCAGTGACTGACAAGTGCCGCCAGAAGGTCGCTTTGCACACTTTCGGTTACATTCTGGTCTTCGCCCTTGTCCGACTGGCCACAGCCCAGCATGTCGAAGAAGTAGACCTTGCGGGATCGTGCGATCCACGGGGCGATGTTGCGCCAGGCCTGCGCCGACCACGGAAAACCGTGAATGAGGATAACCGGCTCTCCGTCACCGATTGCGCCCCAGGCAATTGAGTGTCCCTTGAACGAAAAGCGTTCACTTAATTCCAGCATTTACACATCTTTCATATTGTTATTTAGCGAATATGCTATATGACAATACGTATGACAGAGAGAAGCGATCAGATCAAGGCTCTTGCCAGCGAAATAAGAATGGAAATTCTACGTGCGCTGGATGAACCTGCGCGCCACTTCAGCCATCAGCAATCCGCAGACCCTGTGGACACTGGCGTTTGCATGCAATTGATTGCGGAACACTTTGAGGTTAGCCAGCCCACCATTTCCCGGCATCTGGAGTTGCTGAAGCGTGCCCGTTTCATCAACACTCAACGCCTGAATAAATGGACTTACTGCACACGCAACGAAGCCGCGTTGAGCGAATATGCAGACTGGATGAAGCAATCTTTGAATATTCAGTCGTCTAAAAATCCGCCGCTCAGTTGACTAAGGCGTGGATCGACTTCAAGGCTTCAGGGGCGGCAAATGAACTGACCATGCCGTTGTGAACGTACACCTGTGAGTTGCGTAGATCTGTTGCGGACAACCGGACAATGATCAGATACATTGCCTTCCGGAGACGACAGCCACGGTATGGACATTAGAGCCGGCAACAGATCGGCACTATGGGGAGACAGTTTCAATGATCCGGGTAGTTTCAATACTATTGCTCACACTGGGTTTCAGCCCGCTGGCACTGGCCGAAGAGGTACGGTATCAACTGGACCTCGACATCAGCTGGAGCGGTGACACCCATCCCCATGACTGGCCTGCGAACGGCGGGCACATGTCGGGGCTGATCGGCGCCACGCACCACGGACGCTATGTAATGTTTGCTGACGGCAACACCGCAAGCAGCGGCGTCAAGTCCGTTGCAGAGCGCGGGCGGCAACGTATCTTGCGCGCCGAACTGGACGAGGCCATCGAGCGCAAGCGGGTCAAGCATGTTTTTGAGGCCAACGGCATCAAACAGGTACCGGGGCGCATCTCCGCAACGATTGCAGTCAGCGAGACCCATGCCAGGGTCTCCTTCGTCACCATGATCGCCCCGAGCCCGGACTGGTTTACCGGGCTGGCCGGCGTGAAACTGCGTAACGATGCAGGCTGGCGGGACAAGGCGGTCCATGTGCTGTGGGCCTGGGATGCAGGAACCGACCGCGGTCAATCCTATGCCTCGGACAATGATGCAAACCAGCCCGCCGAATCCATCCGGCTGGTTGCAAGCCCGCACTTTCTCGACAATACCGGCCTCAAGCAGGTTGGCACCGCCACCTTTACCCGCATTGATTAGAAATGGTCCTGGCTTTGCTGGCAATCAACGCGCCAGCAGTTTCTCCCAGATGCATTGCGCGACGATACCGGCCTCACGGTCTCGGCGGCGGATCTGGAACAGACGGGACCGCAGCGGCTGGTAGCCTTCGACATTCAGCGCCACCAGGTCTCCGCTTTCGAGCTCATCGTCAATCATGTGGGTGGGAATACCACCCCACCCCATCCCAGCCAGCAGGATTTCCTTCTTGGCGGCGAAATCGGACACCGTCCAGCGCAGGCCGCCGGGCAACAGCCCCCTGCTCTGGGTAAAGCCGCCGGAACTGCTGTCCGCCACGACAATCTGGGGGTAGCTTTGCATTTCAGAGATGGTTTTCATGTGAGCGCCGCGCGCCGGCTCATAGTCTCGGTGCGCCACCGGCATGATGGTCACCTCGGCAAACGGGGTCGCCTCGACCTGGTCGACCGGCACGCCGTCCATGGTGGCGATGATGATGTCGGCATCATTGCGCAACAGCTGTTCTACCGGCCCGCCCATGCTTTCGCGCGCCAGGCGGATATGCGTGCCTGGATATTGCGTCCGTACAGCACCGACAACGTCCAGCACCGGTTTCAGCGGGAAGGTGGCGGTCACAGCCAGGAACACTTCCGCCTCCTGCCCGGCGCTTAAGTTTTTGGCCATGTTGGCGAGTTGCTGCATCTGCTGCATGACCCGCGTCGCCTGCCGGTAAAACACCTCACCCTCCCGGGTCAGTTTCGGCCTGTAGGCCGCGCGCGACAGCAGTGG
>CALHUA010000189.1 GCA_938039915.1 uncultured Anderseniella sp. | reverse complement strand
GGGCGGTAAGGCGATGGTCGGCATGTCCGATTTTCCGGCGACGCTCTGTCCACGACTCCGGGTATCCGTGCCTGAGCATAAACACATGAGAATTATGCACCCCACGCACGGCACTGGGGCGCACGATGGTCTTGACCCGGGAAAGATGCTTGCACGACGTCCGGGGGCGTCTGAGCCTGCGGGTAAAGTTCTCGGTTACCAGGCCCGACGGTTTACGGGTGTGGCCGGACGTACCGAACATATGCCAGTACACGGACAGGGAATCGAGATCCTCATATCCATGCAGTACCTCAACCAGCGAGCCCTCCGTCGAGGGAAACAGGAATTCATCTGCATCGATGAACGCCATCCATTCGGCAAGATGGCCAAAATTGGCGATACAGTGCAACATTGCCAGTTTCTGCGTCCGACCGCTTGTGCCGGCAACACCTTCCCAGCCTTCCAGGAAATCAGCCCACTTAACAAGCGTGATCAGCCCCTCATCTACATAAGGTGACAGCAGATCAGACGTACCGTCATTGCTGCCATTGTCATAAATGAAGAAGTGACTTACCCCCATCATGCGATGGAACTCTATCCACTCGCCCAGATAGACGCCCTCGTTGCGGACAATGGCAAACATGGTGAGATAGTGCTCAGTTGAATCAGCCGGCACAACCGGTTTCGAAAGCCACAGCCTGCGCTTCGCAGCGCCGGGCCACACCCCGGCGAGCCTCCAGGATTGTTGCTCGAGTTTGAACAGCGTCTCTGGCTGCATTGAGAACATAGCGACGGCACCCCTACCGCATTCACCAATTCCGTGAATTGCACCGTATACCTCTCTTTTACAAAATGACACCAATTTCACAAACATCCAGCCTAATATTCGGATGTCGCGCACCTCAGGGCAATTGCACTTTTTAAATTTGTTTTGTTCTCACAGCCTTACACATCAATCTTCGGCAATATCTTCGTTCCAAAGTTCAGGTTTTTCGGCAATAAAACGTGTCATCAGAGCGATACAGTCAGGATCATCTGCAACCAAGACCTCAATACCTCTTGATCGCAGGAATTCTTCATTTCCACCAAACGTTGTATTCTCACCAATTACTACACGTGGAATACCGAACTGAATGATGGTGCCACTACACATCATGCACGGGCTCAATGACGTATAGATGGTCATGCCGCGATATGATCGTTGCCGACCCGCTTTACGCAGCGCGTCCATTTCACCATGGGCTATCGGATCACCTTGCTGAACCCGCTGATTGCGCCCTTGCGACACCAGTACGTCATCTCGCGCCAATACCGAACCAATGGGACAACCGCCTTCGTCGAACCCTGCCTTGGCCTCTTCATAAGCCACGCGAAGAAATTTCCGGTCAGTTTCATTGAGCATTTGGAGTTCTCCTTTAGGTCAGTACCGCCGGGTCAGTATCCTAGACCCTTTCCCCGCGCCGAAACGGTACGAGCAAGGCCTGGGGATATTTGGTTTTCCGCGCCATCACGATCATGGCAAGGATCGACATGACATATGGCAACATGAGAAAGAACTGGTAAGGGATAAACGCGCCGGCTGATTGCTGGGCGCGGACCTGGATCGCTTCAAGTCCGGCAAACAGCAGTGCACCAAGCAACGCCCTGCCCGGTCGCCATGAGGCGAAGATGACCAGCGCCACACAAATCCAGCCACGCCCATTGATCATCCCGAAATAGAACGCATCGAACCACGACATGGTAATGAAGGCCCCGCCAACAGCCATAAACGCACTTCCGACCATGACCGCACCTGTTCGCACCGCCAATACGTTGATGCCCTGGGCTTCGACAGCCACCGGGTTTTCCCCGGACATGCGCACCGCCAGCCCGACCGGCGTCCTGAACAACACGTACCAGACCATCGGCACCACCAGCAAAGCCAGGTAGGTCAGTGCCGACTGGGTGAACAGGGCTTCGCCGATGATCGGCAGGTCAGACAGCCATGGCACGGCAATGGGCTGGAACGGCACGATTTTCGGTGGGGTCGTGGCATCCGGCAGCAGCATCCGGTAGACGAAGTAACTGAGCGATGATGCAAACAGTGTAATGCCGATACCGGTCACATGCTGGGACAGACCAAGGTGCACGGTAAACACCGCATGCAGCAGCCCGAACACCGCGCCCATACAGGCGGCAAACAGCACACCGGTCCACAAGTCTCCGCCCTGATAAACCCACATCCAGCCCGACATGGCACCGACCGTCATGATGCCTTCAATACCAAGGTTGAGAACCCCGGCCCGTTCGCAGATGAGTTCACCCAGCGTGCCGAATATCAATGGGCTTACAATACGGATGGTGGCTGCCCAGAAGCCTGCCGTCAGCAGAATGTCAATAAAATCGCTCATGCGCGCCACCTGATGCGGTACTGACTCAGCATGACACTGCACAGCACAGCCAATATTGAAACGCCGACCAGGACGTCGGCGATGTAAGTGGGAATGTTGACCGCACGCGACATGGCATCGGCCCCAACATAGACGGCTGACAGGAAAATCGCGGCCGGCACCACGGCCAGTGGATTGAGTTGCGCAAGCATGGCCACGGCAATGCCGGTGTAGCCAAACCCGGGAGACAGATCGAGCGTCAGATACCCCTTCAGACCGGCGGTTTCGCTGACGCCTGCCATGCCGGCCAGGCCACCGGAAATCATCGCCGTCATGATCACCGTGCGGTTGACCTTGATACCTGAGAATTCGGCTGCCCTGGAGTTGTGCCCAACTGCCCTGATTTCATAACCCTGCACGGTAAACCGCATCATCAGCCAGATGATCACCGCCATGAACAAGGCTATGATCAGGCCGAAGTGCAGCCTGCCCTTTGCCAGCAATGTCGGCAGCACGCCTTCATCAATGATGGAGGCAGCCTGCGGCCAGCCCAGAGATGCCGGATCCTTCCACGGTCCTTCAATCAGGTAACTGACCACCAGCAGCACTACGAAATTGAGCAGCAGCGTGGTAACCACCTCATCAACCTTGAGGTGGGTTTTCAGCAACACCGGCACAATCAGCAACGCACCACCGGCCAGAGCCCCCATGATGACAAGAAACGGGACCATGAGCGCAGGTGGCAGCGTGACCAGACCTGTGCCGAAGAACGTCGCAGCAAGGGCGCCGGCGTAGAGTTGCCCTTCGGCCCCGATATTGTAGAACTTCGCCCGGAAAGCCACCGACACCGCAAGGCCTGTGAAAATCAGGGGAATCGAACGGGTCAGCGTTTCATTGAGCGCAAATGCCGATCCGAACGCGCCCTTGAACAGCAGCGAATAGGCAGTCGGGATGGATGCCCCCGCCCACGAGATAAGCACCGCGCAAATCACCAGAGAGGCGAGAATGGCCCACACAGGCGCCAACCCGGCGCGCCAGACGGAAACTGTTTCACGCGGTTCAATGACCATCGGCCAGGCTCCCAGGCTTTGCACCACCCTGATCGCCATGGCCTGCCATCATCAGGCCAATCTCGGCGATTGAGCGCTCACCGGTCGGCAGGGCGCTGCTGAGCATGCCATGCGACATCACCGCAATCCGGTCGGTCAGCGTCATAAGCTCATCCAGGTCTTCCGAAATCAGCAGGATCGCCGCGCCCCTTTTGCGGGCTTCCAGCAATTGCTCCTGCACATACGCAATTGCACCCTCGTCAAGCCCGCGCACCGGCTGGTTGGCCAGGATGAACGATGGTGTGTTCGACAGCGCCCGTGCCAAAATGAGTTTTTGCATATTGCCACCCGACAGCAGCCTGGTTTCGGCATCCGGCCCCTTGCAGCGCACATCGAAGTCTTCGATCTGTTTCTCTGCCCGCACCCGTGCGCCGGCACCATCGATAATGAATCCGGCCCGGCAGATTTCATCAGAGCGAAGATCCTCGGATATCAGGTTTTCCCAGATGTCCATGTTCGCAACCACGCCTCGTGCATGCCGGTCTTCGGGAATCCGCCCGACACCGGAGGCGACAATCGCGCGCGGATTGCCCGCAGCCAGCATTTGACCATTGAGTTCAATGGTGCCGGAAAAGTCGCTCCGCAAACCGGAAAGGATGTCGGCAAGTGTGCCCTGACCATTTCCCGCAACACCTGCAATACCAACGATTTCGTGCTGATGAAGCGTCAGGTCAATCTCCTTAAGCTCTGTCGCACCGGTTCCGCCGGTTGACACATCGTTTATCTCAAGAACCAGGTCGCCGGGTTTGATGGCTGAAAGTTTGGGACGGGTCACGGTTCGACCGACCATCAGTTCCGCCAGTTGTTCGCGTCTGGATGTTGCCGTTTCAAGCGTGCCCACGATGGCGCCGCGGCGCAGGACTGCAATGCGATTGCTGACTGCCAATATCTCGTGCAATTTGTGGGAAATGAAGATGATGGCGAGCCCCTTCGCGGTAATCGACTTGAGTGTCGCAAACAGGCGTTCGGACTCCTGAGGTGTCAGTACCGCGGTAGGTTCGTCCAGGATGAGAATGCGGGCATCCCGATATAACGCCTTGAGGATTTCAACCCTCTGGCGCTCACCTACGGACAGTTCAGAGACCATGGCATCCGGATCAACGACCAGACCATAGTCAGAGATCATGGCGGCGAGCTTTTTCCGGCTGTTTGCCTGGTCCTGGCGCCAGGACCACAGACTTTCGGTGCCCAGGGTAATGTTTTCCAGCACAGTGAGATTGTCGGCCAGGGTAAAGTGCTGATGCACCATGCCAATACCGGCGTTGATAGCGGCCTGCGTGGACCCTGAAGGCAACACCTCGCCGTCAACCAGTATGTCACCCTCATCAGCCTGGTAATGACCGAACAGGATGTTCATAAGAGTGGTTTTACCGGCACCGTTCTCGCCCAGCAGGGCGAGCACCTCGCCCTGCTGCAGTGTCAGTGACACATCGTCATTTGCGGTGAGGGTTCCGAAGCGCTTGGTAACGCCCCGGAACTCCAGTACTGGCGGATTGCTCACTCTGTCCGTCTGACGTCTAGAAGGAGGACTTTGGTTCGGTGTCCGTGATGGTCACATCAAACTCACCGGAGAGAATTTTCGCCTTGGTGTCTTCCACCTTGGCCTTGATTTCAGCCGGTATCTTGTCTTCGAACTCATAATAAGGCGCAAGGCTGGCACCGCCTTTGCGCATCATCGTCCACTCCTTGTAGTTTTCAGCCTTGAAGGTACCCGCCTTCACCAGCGAAATGGCATGGGCAATGGCTTCTTCCATGTGCCAGAGCGCGGACGTCACCACAACATCGGTTCCGTTTTCTTCCTTGTTCATGTCGTTGACGTTGCCGAACGCCAGGACGCCCTTTTCACGGGCCGCATCAACAACGCCTGCGCGTTCTGCATACATGATGTCGGCGCCGGCTTCGATCTGCGCAAAGGCAGCTTCCTTGGCCTTTGGAGGATCATACCAGGAGCCGATGAATGTGACCTTGTACTGGATGTCCGGATTGACCGATTTTGCGCCGTCAATGAAGGCGTGGAACAGCCGGTTCACTTCACCGATCGGGTAACCGCCGACCATGCCGAGCTTGTTGGTCTTGGTCATGGCACCGGCAATCATGCCCATCAGGAAACACGGTTCGTGAATGTAATTGTCAAACACCGAGAAGTTCGAGCCGTGCGGCTTGAACGGATCGCCCATCAGGAAGGCAATGTCGGGATATTCATCGGCTACCTTGCGAGCTTCCTTCGAGATGCCGAACGCCTCACCGACGATCAGCTTTACACCCGACTCGCAATATTCCCGCAACACGCGAATATAGTCCGTATTGGCGACCTTCTCCGAGAACACGTACTCAATATCGCCTTTTGCCTTGGCCGCTTCCAGCCCCTGGTGCAGGCGCGCGTCCCATTTCTGCTGGATCGGCTGGGTGTAAATACCCGCAACCTTGATTGTCTCTGCAAAGGCCGGTTTCGCGCCCAGCGTCGTTGCGCCGGCTGCAGCAGCCAGCATCATGTTAAATTGGCGTCTGTTGGTGTTCCAGGTCATTGTTTTTGCTCCACTAGATAGTTTGAAATTAACGCGTCCCGTCCCCCCAAGGCTCTCAGGCAATC
>CALHUA010000188.1 GCA_938039915.1 uncultured Anderseniella sp. | reverse complement strand
GTCATTGCATTCTCATTTCTTTAAATCGGGGCATGATGGTCAGGCACGTTCAGGATCTATCACCAAGTTCCTTCATACGCCGTTCCAGCCTTGTGGTCAGAAAGCTTATATCATCATGGTCGGCCGGTGATAAACGTGGGCCGGGCGCACGGGTAGCGGCACAGGCAATTGCGCCGCGCCGGCGCAGGATTTCCTTGCGAATTGCCAGCCCAGCACCAAGCTGTTGTTCATGGCGCACCAGCGGCAGGTAGGCGTCAAAAATGTCATTTGCCTTTTGCCGGTCACCATCCCGGTAGAGGTCAACCACCTTGACCAGCATTTCCGGATAGGCAAAGCCGGTCATCGCGCCATCAGCGCCGCGTTCAAGCTCCATCGGCAGGAACAGTCCGCCATTGCCGGTGAGGATTGAAACCCGGCGGGTGTCGTTATCGGTTTCCAGTTTGCGCACGGCGGTGAGCTTGTTGAGTCCCGGCCAGTCCTCATGCTTGAGCATGACCAGTTGCGGAAAGTCGCTCACCAGCTTGCTGAACAGTTGCGTGGAGATGTTGACGCCTGTGGTCATGGGGAAATCCTGGTAACAGACCGGAATATCCGGCCCCAGTTTCTCAAACACCTGCGCAAAGTACCCATACAGCTTGTCCTCGGTACTCAAGCCGCCTGCAGGGGCAATCATCACACCGGCGGCGCCGGATTCCATTGCCGCGTTGCAAAGGCGTGCCATATTGTCGAGGCCCGGGCTGGACACACCGACAATGACCGGGACGCGGCCTGCTACCCGGTTCAGCATGTGCTCAAGGAATGTGACGGATTCGTCCGGTGCCAGTTTCGGGGCTTCACCCATCATGCCAAGTATGGTCATGCCGGTGACACCCTTTTCGAGATAGAACTCGACCAGGCTGTCGGCGCTTTCAAGGTCCAGTTCACCGGCCTCGGTGAACGGTGTTGCAGAAATGATATAGACGCCGTGCGCGTCTTCGGTGAGTTTTTCCGTCATGGTTTTCCTCTGGGAGATGCCTGATTGAATGTTTGGTGCTGGTCTGGTGTCATGTCGGAAAAATCATCAGGCCAGGTCGGTATTGAAAGTTCAAATCTATCATCGGTATGACAATAGCTGTTGGCGACCAAGCGCCCGACAGGATCGTAAGCATTCATGTCGAAATACAATGTTTCCGGGTCAATCAGACCATCGCGCGCGCTTAACGCAATGATTTCACCGATCGCAAGATGTCGTGTGGGTGTGATCTTTCTGATTTCCCATGTCCGGCACTCGAGGCTGACCGGCGCCTCGGTTATGCGCGGTGTTTTGATGTGCTGAGAGCCGGACACGGATAGGCCGGCAATTTCTACTTCGCCAATATTGGCCGGGAACCGGGCAGCGCAGACCGCCATAGCCTGCGCAAGTTGCCGGTCCACCAGATTGATCACGAATTCACCCCGATCCAGAATGTGTCTTGTGGTGTCCTTGATTGTGCCATCCGGGGCATGCTGCAGGCCCAGTACCGCCAGTGCCGGGTCTTCGGAAAATACATTGAAGAAACTGAAGGGTGCGGCATTGACCGTGCCGTCCGGAGCCAGCGTCGAGACCAGCGCAATCGGCCGGGGTACAACGGCTGCTGTGAGGAGTTTGTACCTCTCATGCGCGGTTATGTTGCCAAAATCTATCTGCATGCGGTCACTTTGCAGGAACTTTGACACCGGTCTGAGACGTGATCAGGCCATAGTGTTCAATGCGACGGTGACGGGCAAAGTCAAAGATGGTCTGCTTGCCGAAATTGCAGGCATCCAGATCACAGGCGTGCACGATCATCTCGTCATCTTCAGTTTGGGTTTCGGCGACGATCTTGCCGTTGGGGTCGACGATGACGCTGCCTGCTGTGAGCGGGTGGCCATCTTCAACACCTGCCTTTGCCGTTGCGACGACCCAGGTGGAGTTCTGGTAGGCGCCGGACTGAACTGAAAGACGGTGATGGAACAGCCGGTCTTCGAGACCTTCACGAGGTCTTTGCGAATTGACCGACGGCGTGTTGAAACCGAGCATGACCATTTCAACACCCTGCAGTCCCATGACCCGGTAAACTTCTGGCCAGCGCCGGTCATTGCAGATGCACATTCCCATGATGCCGCCTTGTGAATGCCAGACGGGAAAGCCGAGATCACCCGGTTCAAAATAGCGCTTTTCAAGATGCTGAAAAGCCCGCTCGGTGTCATATTCATCGTGGCCGGGCAGGTGAACCTTGCGATACTTGCCGATGATTTCGCCGTCAGGTGATGTCAGAATGGCGGTGTTGAAATGTTGTCCCTGCGGGGTGATCTCCGCGTAACCGACATACATGCCGATGCCGTATTCACGGGCGCGTTCGAACAGAGGTGCAGTATCAGGTCCGGGTACCTGGTGTTCGAACCATGTATCAACCTCAGCCTGATCTTCCATGTACCAGCGCGGAAAGAATGTGGTGAAGGCAAGTTCCGGAAACACGGCTAGACTGGCGCCAGCCCGCTTTGCTTCGTCGAGCAATGCGATCATTCTGGCGATGACGTCGCCACGACTTTCTGCCTTTTGAATGGCCCCCAGTTGAAGCGAGGCAGTGACTACTTCGCGCATTGATTGTTCCTCCGACTAACTAGTTTTGCATCTTGTTTTCAAGGCGGCTCAGCAGCCGCACGACGGGCCACAGCACAATGAGATAAAGTATTGCCGCAAAGGTGATCGGCGAGGCGTTGTAGGTGACAGAGCGCGCCATGTCGGCGGCGTAAAGCAGTTCCGCGAATGCAACGACACTCGCAAGCGAGGTAAGCTTGACGACCTCAACCGTATTGCTGATCAGATCTGGCAGCACGTTGCGGACGGCCTGTGGCAGGATCACATAGGCCATGGTCTGGGTGGCGCTCAGGCCCGTTGATCGCGATGCATCGGTCTGTCCGCTGCCGATACTCTCGATGCCTGAACGGTAAATCTCTCCGTAATAGGCTGAATTGTTAAGCAGGAAAGATATGCAGACCGCGGTGAACGGGCTGATCCGTATGTCGGCGAACGGCAGGCCCGCAGAGATGAAAATCAACAAGGCAAGAGGTGGAATTGCCCGGAACAGATCGACGAAAACGATGGTGATCCAGCGTACTGCACGGATTGGCGACAGGCTGGCAAGCGCCACGGCGAGGCCGCCGAGCAGGCCCATGGGTATGACCACCAGGCAAAGCAGCAGGGTCATGCCGAAACCACGCAGGATGATCGGGGATGCCTGCATCATGATGTCAAAATTGAAGAACTGTTGCAGGAGAGCGTCCATCAGACTTTTCTCCAGGCAAACCGGTGCTCGATATAGCGCCCCAGATACACCACCGGCACGAACAGTATCAGATAGGCGATTGCGCCCATCATCAACGGTGTCGCGTTTCCGGAAAACGCCTGGGCCGTTGTGGCTTCGTTCAAGAGCTCGTCAACACCGATGACCATGCCAAGTGCGGTGTTCTTGGTGATGGCGATGGTTCTGTTGGTCAGCGGCGGAATGGTCAGCCGGATAGCCTGGGGCATCACCACGTTGAGCAGTGTCTGGGTATAGCTCATGCCGGTGGACCGCGACGCCATCCACTGGCCCTTGTCGACTGACAGAATGCCGGCCCAGAATATCTCCTCGGAAAATGCCGCAAGCACGCAGGTCAGGACCAGCCAAAGCACCACATAGCCTGACAGGGTAAAGCCGACATTAGGCAGGCCGAAGTACAGGATGAGAATCAGAACCAGCGGCGGCAAGGCACGAAACATGTCCACGAAAAAGATGATGGCCAGGTTCACCGGCGTCCAGCGATACGACCGCAACAGAGCCAGCGCCAGGCCAAACACAATACCGCTGATCACGACCAGGAAGGCAATCTGGCAGGTGACAAGCAGACCCTCCACGATCTTTGGAAAGTAGTTGGCCATGACCTCGGGGTTGAAGAATGTATCGAGGAAGCGCTCGTACTGGGTCATGACCGTATTGCCTCAGTGCTCGACTTGCCTGACAAAATCACGGGTTCTTTGATGCTGCGGATTTGCGAACAGGTTGGCAGGAGCACCTTGTTCCACGATCACACCACCATCCATGAAGATGACCCGGTCTGCGGCGGCCTTGGCGAAACGCATTTCGTGGCTGACGACGACCATGGTCATGCCGGCTTGCTTGAGCTCCGCCATCACGTTGAGCACATCACCGACCAGCTCCGGATCCAGGGCACTGGTCGGCTCGTCAAACAGCATGATCTTGGGCTCGAGGGCGAGGGCGCGCGCGATCGCTGCTCGTTGCTGCTGGCCGCCGGACAGTTGATTTGGGTAATTGTCGATCTTGTCGGCGAGGCCGACACGCTCCAGGGCTGCCTCCGCAATCTGGCGTGCCTCGGCCTTGGGTTTGCCCAGAACCTTGCGCAGGGCCAGCATTACATTTCCGCCGGCACTCAGGTGCGGATACAGGTTGAAGGACTGGAACACCATGCCAATGCGCTGCCTGATGGCATTGAGGTCGGCGCCCTTGGCCGTAATGGAGCTTCCGTCAACGATGATTTCGCCGGAGTCCGGTTCCTCCAGACGGTTGCAGCAGCGCAACAGGGTGCTTTTGCCGGAACCGGACGGGCCAATAATGAACACCAGTTCGCTCGGAACCACATCAATATCGATACCACGAAGCACTTCAAGGTCGCCGTAGGACATGTGCAGGTTTCGAACACTGAGGATCGGTTGCGTCACTTGATTTGCCGCGAATGTGAGGAATGGATTTCGAAACCGGCGGGCGCGCTGGTGGAGCACACCCGCTGGTCAATTCGGGTCGGGTTTACTTGCAGTTCGGCTGATGGGCGGTTGCGTCATAGCCGGCGAGATCGGGCACCCCAAATCCGGGATAAACCGTCATGGCTGCTGAGTCTGCGGCAGGTGCATATCCAAACCATTTCTCATGCAGCTTGGCGATCGTGCCATTGGTTTTCAGACACTCCAGCGCACTTTCAACGGTTTTGCGCAACTCCTCGTCACCCTTGCGGAAGGGGAGGGCGAAAACCTTGCCTGTCGAGTGCAGGTAGGAGAGTTTCAACCCGGTGGTCTTTTTCACTGCCCAGGCGGTTACCGTATTACCAGCGACATTGGCGAAAGCCCTTCCGGAGACCACTGCCTGTACGGCATCCGCATTTGTCCCGTAGGATTCAACGGTCCAGCCGATCTTGCCTTCAAGGTCGCGCGCCCACTTGTCGTAGGCTGAGCCCTTGTTGACCGCTATCGTCTTGCCTTTGAAGCCTTCGAGAGAATCGACATCCGGTGCGTCTGCCTTGACGGCAAACTGAAAGTCGGTGTTGAGGTATCCCTCGCTGAACAGCATGTTCTTGGTGCGCTCTTCCGTGACTGTCGTCGGCGCCACGAGGAAATCATAGGTGCCGGCCTGCATGCCCGGCAACAAGCCGGACCACTGGGCCGCTGTCAGGTCCATTTTGGCGCCCAGCTCCGTCGCCAGTGCATCGGCCAGATCAACATTAAATCCTTCGACGCCACCGTCGAGCTTGGGCATGGCATGGGGAGCGAAGGTTCCATCCAGTGCCACTTTATAGGTCTTTTCTTGTGCAATGGCGGTGCCGCCAACCAACATTGCCAGGAGAGCGAGTAGGGGGGTGCTAATTTTTTTCATAAGTGTATCCCAATCAATTGCCAGGAATGTCCCGGGGTGCCAGGAACGGAAAGTCGGATCGGCAGCATCATCGGATGCCACCGCCTTGTTGACTTTGCGCCACATTATTCAACCCGCATCCATGATCGGGTTTCAATTACTTTTCTATTTTAATTCGGATAATTACATAAACAAAAGTTATGTTTCTGGTGCTTGCCTATCCCTGCAAATCGTTCAGTCTTCGGGTTCAACGACAAAGGCAGGGGCTTCAGCGATGACAGCAATCTCAACCAGCCAGTCCGGGTTTGCCAGACCGGAAATGATCAGCAGGGTTGACGCTGCTTCATGGCCCTGCAGCATGTCATCACGCACTTCGCGGTAAATGGGTACGCCTTCTTGTGTCGTGATGTAGACCGTCATTTCGATTATGTCCTTCGGACCAAGGCCCTGGTCGGCCAGGATGGCCAGCACATTGCGCCAGCACTGTTCGTGCTGACCTTTCTCACTGTCAGCCAGCTTGCCCTTCAGGTTGACGCCCACCTGGCCTGAAACAAATACCAGGTCCTTGCCGGCACTGACGCGCATGGCCTGGGAATATCTGGAAAACGGGGCAGGGGCGTCTTTTGTGTTGATTCTCACGGGCATGGGCATGGACTCCACTTACTTGATTATCGACTTGAAACGGTGTAGAACAAAAAATGAACAAAATTATCTGGCGGGGCTGTGGACAAGGTATCCAGTACGCTGGCAGGGCAAGGGCGAAAAGTCTAGGGTCTGGCGACAAACAGGTTATGAGGAGTGAGCAATATGGCGGGTTCTATTAACAAGGTGATCCTGGTCGGAAATCTGGGCGCTGATCCGGAAATCCGTCACACGCAGGATGGTCGCCCGATTGCCAATCTGAGTATTGCGACGTCAGAGACCTGGCGTGACCGCAATTCCGGCGAGCGCCGGGAGAAGACAGAGTGGCACAGAGTGGTGATTTTCTCCGAAGGGCTTTGCAAGGTCGTGGAGCAGTATCTGAAAAAGGGCTCAAAGGTCTATCTGGAAGGCCAGCTTCAGACACGCAAATGGCAGGACAAGGATGGCAATGACCGCTATTCCACCGAGGTCGTGCTGCAGAACTTCAACTCGACGCTCGTCATGCTGGATGGCAGGCAGGGTGGTGCCGGCGACAGCGGCGGATACAGTCAGGACAGCGGTGCCGACTTCGGCCGGTCAAGTCCGATGCAACGTCCGCAAGGTGGTGGCGCGCCGAAAGGGAATGATGCTCCCTCATTTGCCCGTGATGACATGGATGACGAGGTTCCGTTTTAGAGGGGACCCGGCAATCGTTGCATCGTGAATTTGTCGATTTGAACCGATTTCCTTAACCATTCGGCAACCATACCGGGACTTACGTGTTGGTAACCATGGATAATGCTGCACTGCGGCATTTTCGACTTCGCATTGCCACAAGATGAGCACATTTGGTGCTCAAACGTTTCGTCAGGGTAAAAATACTGGACTGACTTCCTGGATGCGAGATCTGCAGGGAGTGAAAATAAAACCGGGGTTTAAATAAATGAAGAAGTTTGTGATCGCCGCTGCGTGCGGCGCGTTCATCCTTGCGGCCAACACGGGCTCAGCAGCGGCAGGCGAAATGCTGTCCGCCAAGGAAATCAAAAAATTCGTTCCAGGTCGTGCCAAGGCGAAAGTCATGGGCTCGAAAGTCACCATGCGCATGAACCGTGGTGGATCCCTGTCAGCCAAGTGGGACGGTGAACGTGATACGGGCATCTGGCGCGTGACCAAGAACCAGCTTTGCATCAAGTTCAAGAAGTGGATGAATGGTGCAACCCGTTGTTCGGCCGTTACCAAGTCAGGCAATTCCTACCGGGTCGCGGGCATCACGTTCTCAAAGTACTGAGCAGTTGTTGAGCCTCTGCCGGTCGTTTCAGACCGGTTTGAGTTGGGACAGCCAGACCTGCTCGGTGTGGTGCTCGCCAGACTGGATTTCAATGAACAGGCGCTTTACTTCAGGGTGCGCTGTGCGGATGTTGCGCTCAAGGGCGTAGATGGCATCCTCCAGCGTGCCTGTGTCCATATCATCGCGGACATCAAGCGACACGGCCAGCAGGACGTCTTCAGGCCCCATGTGCATGGTGCGCAGTTCGTTGATCTGGTTGACGGCGTCTGACGCATTGATGACGGCGTTCAGGCTGGCTGAAAACTCCTCGGATACGGCCTCACCGATCAACAGCCCCTTTGTTTCGAAACACAGGAAAATGGCCACGCTGCCCAATAGCAGTCCGATGCCGATGGAAGCCGCGCCATCCATCCAGGGCAGGTCCAGATATTCGGCTGCCAGCAGTCCTGCAAATGCGATTACCAGACCGGCCATGGCCGCGGCATCTTCGAACAGCACGGTGAACAGACCAGGATCCTTGCTTTGCCGGACGGCACGCCAAAACGGAATTTTGCCCCGGCGCCGGTTGAACTCCTTAGCGGCAATGTAAAATGCAACGCCCTCAAACACCATGGCCAGGCTCAGAACGATATAGTTGACGATGGGCGAGGTGACTGCTTCGGGATGCATGACCTTGTGAATGCCCTCGTACAGGGAAACCCCGGCGCCGACCGAGAAAATCAGCAGTGCAACCACAAAGGCCCAGAAATAGAGCTCACGGCCGTAGCCAAACGGGTGGGTCTTGTCAGCCGGGCGTTCTGACTTTTTCAATCCGTACAGCAACAACCCCTGATTGCAGGTGTCGACGAGGGAGTGAATGGCCTCCGACAGCATGGCTGACGAACCGGTATAAACAGATGCTGCGAACTTGGTGCAGGCAATTGCACCATTGCCGAGCAGGGCTGCAATGATAACCTTCTGCGAACTTCCTGACGCCATGGTGTCTGCCTGATCCGGTTTTGTGATTTGCGGGAGGCTCACTGGAGCCGCTAAGATTCGAATTGAGGTTGCGTGCAAAAACTAGGGGAAAGCCCATGAGGATACAATGTCTGGTACAAGCACTGGTTGTTCTGCTCATGATGTCAGGTGCCGGTATTGCCGGGGAAGCTGATGTCGTAGATGCCAAGGCATCCAAGTCATCTGATGGCACATGGACATTTGACGTCACCGTTGCGCACGCCGACGAGGGCTGGGATCATTATGCAAATCGCTGGGATGTGGTGGCGCCCGATGGTACCGTATTGGGAACCCGAACGCTGCATCATCCGCATGAAACGGAGCAACCTTTCACAAGGTCATTGCGCGGTGTGAGCGTTCCCGATGGCGTCGTTTCCGTGACGATTCGAGCCAATGATTCCGTTCACGGAACCGGCGGCAAGGAGTTTTCGGTAGAGTTGCCGAAATAGGCTCGTTTTGTGCATATAAAACAATGAATTACGGCTCCAGTTTTAATCCCCGCAAAGATTGTGGCAAAGTTGCTTGCAGCCGCCATATTTGCTAGGTTTCCGACGATAGAATCGCATTGTTGTCATGCCGCTTAGCGCAGGTGTGACACGCCACGAGGAGCCGCCGCTTGAGCGACGACAACGAGATCACACCGCCACCTCCGCCACCCATGGACGAGGCCGGCGTAAGCAGCATTACAATTGAAGACGAAATGCGCCGCAGCTACCTCGATTATGCGATGAGCGTGATCGTCAGCCGTGCGCTGCCTGATGTTCGTGACGGTCTCAAGCCGGTGCACCGCCGCATTCTGCATTCGATGAACGAAAACGGCTATGACTGGAACAAGCCCTATCGTAAATCTGCCCGCGTGGTGGGCGATGTCATCGGTAAATATCACCCGCATGGCGATCAGTCGATCTATGATGCGCTGGTACGCATGGCGCAGGAATTTTCGCTGCGCCTTCCCCTGATAGACGGGCAGGGGAATTTCGGTTCCGTCGATGGCGACCCGCCGGCTGCCATGCGGTATACCGAAGTGCGCATGGCCAAATCAGCTCACGCGCTGCTGGAAGACATCGACAAGGATACCGTCAACTTCCAGGACAACTACGATACCACGGAAACAGAACCGACGGTTCTGCCGGCGCGGTTTCCCAACCTGCTGGTGAACGGGGCAGGCGGTATTGCCGTCGGCATGGCCACCAACATTCCGCCGCACAATCTGGGTGAGGTTGTCGATGCGACGATCGCAACGATGGAAAACCCTGCAATCTCGATGGACGAGCTCAACGAGATAGTTCCGGGGCCGGATTACCCGACCGGCGGGATAATTCTCGGACGTGCCGGGATCCGTCTGGCGCAGACAACAGGACGCGGGTCGGTCGTCACCCGCGGCCGGGCCACGATCGAGGAAATCCGCAAGGATCGTGAAGCCATCATCATTCACGAAATCCCGTACCAGGTGAACAAGTCCTCGATGATCGAGAAGATTGCCGAACTGGTGCGTGACAAGCGGATCGAGGGCATCTCGGACATTCGGGATGAATCTGATCGTCACGGCATGCGGGTGGTCATCGAGATCAAGCGTGACGGTGTTGGCGACGTGGTGCTGAACCAGCTCTACAAGTATTCACAACTGCAAACCTCGTTCGGCGTCAATTCGGTGGCCCTGACCGGCGGCCGTCCGGAAGTGATGACGCTGAAGGACATGCTGGTTGCATTTGTTGCCTTCCGGGAAGAGGTTGTCACCCGGCGAACCAAGTTCCTGCTCAACAAGGCCCGTGACCGGGCGCATGTATTGGTCGGGCTCGCCATTGCCGTTGCCAATATCGACGAGGTTATAGCGTTGATCCGGGCCGCACCTGATCCGGCAACCGCCCGTGCCGGCCTGATGGGCCGCGACTGGCCCGCCAAGGACATGGCACCCCTGATCCGCCTGATCGCCGATCCGCGCCACCAGTTGAGCGAAGACGGCATGTACCGGTTGTCGGAAGAACAGGCCCGCGCCATTCTTGATTTGCGCCTGCAGCGCCTGACGGCCCTCGGACAGGATGAAATCGGCGAAGAGCTTGAAAAACTGGGCACCGAGATTGCCGACTATCTTGAAATTCTCAGGTCGCGGGCGCGGGTGCAGGCGATCGTTCGTGACGAACTGATCGCCGTGAAGGAAGAGTTCGCGACGCCGCGGCGGACCGAAATTGCCGACTACCTGGGTGAAGTTGATGATGAAGACCTGATTGCCCAGGAAGACATGGTCGTAACCGTGTCGCACACCGGGTACATCAAGCGGGTGCCGCTAACCACTTACCGGGCACAGCGCCGCGGCGGCAAGGGCCGTGCCGGCATGCAGACCAAGGATGAGGATTTCGTCACCCGGCTGTTTGTGGCTGATACCCACACGCCGGTGCTGTTCTTCTCGTCTCGCGGCATGGCCTACAAGATGAAGGTCTGGCGACTGCCGATGGCCGCGCCGCAGGCCCGGGGCAAGGCGCTGGTCAACCTTCTGCCGCTGGAAGACGGTGAGCGCATTACCACCATCATGCCGTTGCCTGAAGACGAGACGACGTGGGCCAACCTGGACGTGATGTTCGCGACAACCCGGGGCACGGTGCGGCGCAACAAGCTGTCGGACTTCGTGGAAGTTCGCCAGAACGGCAAGATTGCCATGAAGCTGGATGACGGTGACGGTATTGTCGGTGTTGAAACCTGCACGGACGTGGATGATGTGCTGCTGACTACCGCAAAAGGTCAGGCCATCCGGTTCAAGGTAACCGACGTGCGCGTATTCGCTGGCCGCAATTCGGTCGGTGTGCGCGGTATAAACCTGGCCGATGGGGACGAGGTTATCTCAATGACGGTTCTGCGTGGCTTCGACGCCACGTCTGATGAGCGCGTGGCTTATGTCAAGATGCGCCGGGCCATGGAAGGTGATGACGGCGAAGCCGGTGATGTGGAAGATGAGGCAA
>CALHUA010000187.1 GCA_938039915.1 uncultured Anderseniella sp. | reverse complement strand
CTTGTTCTTGGACAGAACAATGCCGCACTCCTGCTCGTGGCTGAGATAGTTCAACTGCACGATGATCGACCAGCGGTCCATCTGGGCCTGGTTGATCTGCTGGGTGCCGTGATAGAGGCCTGTGGTGTCGCCGAGGCCGACTGTGTTGGCGGTAGCGAACAGGCGGAATGCCGGATGCGGTTTCAGCACGCGCGCCTGGTCAAGCAGTGTCAGGCGGCCGGAACTCTCCAGCACGCGCTGGATCACGAACATCACATCGGGACGGCCTGCATCATATTCGTCAAACACCAGCGCCACATTGTTCTGATAGGCCCATGGCAGGATGCCTTCGCGAAACTCGGTGATCTGCTTGCCGTCCTTGATGACGATGGCGTCCTTGCCGACCAGGTCGATACGCGAAATATGACTGTCCAGGTTGATGCGGACCAGTGGCCATTTCAGCCTGGCCGCGACCTGTTCGATGTGGGTTGACTTGCCGGTACCGTGGAAACCCGACACCATGACCCGGCGGTTGTGCGCGAAACCGGCCAGAATCGCCAGTGTGGTTTCCGGGTTGAACAAGTAGTCCTCATCGATTTCCGGGACATATTCATTGCCTTTGGAATAGGCCGGAACTTTCAGATCTGAATCTATGTCGAAGACCTTCCGCACCGGAACGGTCGTATCAGGCATGCCTGGTGCATCGATCTTTGTGTTTGCGTTCATTGGAAAGCGGTCTCCGGGAAATCAACACCCGGTCTTCGCACATGGAAAACCGGGGCTCAAGGGTCATATACAAAGAGGTTTTAGTCCGAGTAATGCAGCCCTAGCAAGGGGCACTTTTGCTGCAATTCAGCACACACCCGCATCACGCAGATAATTGTAGGCGGTGATGATGTCGCGAAGCCGGTCTTCGGTCTCGCGGCTGCCGCCGTTTGCATCCGGGTGAAACCGCTTTACCAACAACTTGTATTTGGCCTTGATTTCGTCTGCGGTCACGCCGGGATCAAGTCCGAGCGTATCAAGCGCCTTGCGTTCGGCATTGCCGACGCGACGGCGTGACGTCGCTGCCCGCTGGGTGCCGGCAGCCTCTTCAAAAATCGAATGGGGATCGTTGACATCACTGTCATGACGATAACCGCTGCGCGCAGACTTGCCGGATGCCGATTTGGTGGCGCGCGAGCGCTTGTTTTCCGCCCACGAGCTGTCACCCAGTTTCCAGGTCGGGCGATGGCCGGTTTGCGATGCCTTTATCCAGGCGCCGACGTCATTGTCGGCCATGCCGTCGAAATAATTGTAGGACTTGTTGTAGGCTTTCACATGGTTCACGCAGAAACGGAAGTACTCGCCCTCCGCATTGCGGCCCTTCGGTGCCCGGTGATTGCCCACGGCTTCACAGTCCGGCCATTCGCATGTGAATGTCTCAGGTTCCGCCTTGCCGCCTTTTTTAATGCGGATGCCGTCGAAGTATTTCGAGTTCAGTTTCATCTGTCGCCTGGTTTTTGTCGTGCGTGAACAATGATGGCTGCCTTGGCAGCGCAACAGTATAACCCAATGTGGTGGACATTTGGAATTCAATTAGCCCATAAATTACGAACAAGTCATCAATATGGACCTGCATGTCGAAATTTGTGCAGGAAAAGGAAAAATATACAATGCAGCTCGGTCAGGTCGGACAGACAATCACTGAAAAACTGTCAAAAGCGCTGATGCCACATGCGCTGGAAGTGATCGACGAATCACATCTTCATGCCGGCCACTCCGGCGCCCGGCCCGAAGGAGAAACCCATTTCAGGGTCAAGATCCAGGCTGAAGCGTTTGCCGGCAAGTCGCTGATCCAGCGTCACCGCATGGTCAATGAAGTGCTGGCCGAGGAGTTGAACGATCGAGTTCATGCCCTGGCGATTTCCGCCAGCGCGCCGGAAGCCTGAAAGGCTCTAGCCGGTTTTCTTCAATGGCGTGATGCGCAGGCGGGTAATCTGGTTGCGTTTCTTGCCGGCAACCTCAAACCGGAACCCGTGAAACGTGAAGGCCTGGCCTTTTTCCGGGATCATCTGGGCTTCGTGAATGACAAGGCCGGCGACGGTATTGGCCTCCTCGTCCGGCAGCTCCCAGTCATTGGCGCGGTTCAGGTCGCGGATCTGCAGTGACCCGTTGACCACCATGGAGCCGGACGCTTCGCGTGAAATATCGGCACTGATCACGTCGTGCTCATCGGCGATATCACCAACGATCTCTTCCAGGATGTCTTCCAGGGTGACCAGGCCCATCACCTCTCCGTATTCATCCACCACCAGGGCAAAGTGCGACTTTCGCCGCAGGAATGCGGAAAGCTGGTAGTTCACCGTCGTGGTGTCCGGCACGAACCAGGCATCTGAACAAATCGCCTTGATGTCCAGTTTTGATGCATCGCCGTGATGTGACTGCAGGGCTGACAGCACGTCCTTGGCATGCAGCACACCAATGATGTTGTCTGAATTTTCCTGCCAGACCGGGGCCCGGGAAAACCCGGATTTCAGCAGTTCAGAAATTATTTCATCGTTCGGCATGTCGACATCGATGGAAAACATCTTTGTCCGGTGAACCATCAGGTCAGACAGTTCCAGTTCAGACAGGTCGAGAACGCCACCGAGCATGTCCCGGTCGTTCTTGACCACGGCACCTTCCTTGTGATGCAGATCTATGGCGCCGCGGATCTCTTCCTGGGGCGACAGGATGTTGCCGGCATTGGCCAGATCGACGCCGGCCAGCGACAACACGTTCTTGACGATGACCTCAACACCGATGACGACCGGTCCGAAAATCCTGACCAGCACGGTTATGATCGCGGCAACGGCCAGCGAGAACCGCTCCGGGTAGACAATCGCATAGGTCTTCGGCAGCACCTCGCCGAACACCAGGACAAGGGCGGTCATAACCAGGGTTGCCCAGATCACGCCGCTCTCACCGAACAGTTGAAGGAACACCGTGGTGGCCAGCGCAGAAGCCAGAATGTTGACCAGATTGTTGCCGAGCAGAATACCGCCAATCAGGCGTTCAGGCTGTTCTTTCAAGTCCAGCACGGTGCGCGCGCGCCTGTCGCCGCGCTTTTCCAATTCGTGAAGCCGCGGGCGCGACGATGTTGTCAGCGCTGTTTCGGATCCGGAAAAAAAGGCAGATAAAAGAATCAGCCCGAAGGCTGCGCCGGCCATGATGCCGAGTGCGAGCGTCATTGTAGTTTTAATTCGGCCTCAAGGAATTTGATCAGGCCGTCCTCTTCTATGGTTCTGTCGATGTAGGCATTGCCGACATCTTTTACCAGAATAAAGTTAATGCGACCTGCCTCGGCTTTCTTGTCCTGACGCATGATGTCCACCAGTTTACCTGCGTCTGGAAGATGAGCCCGGATACCGGAGACGTCCGTCGGCAAACCGACCGATCTCAAGTGCTTTTCCATGCGCGCCGCGGCTCCTGGCCTGCAGATGCCCAATTGTTCGGAGAACCGGAATGCCTGCGCCATGCCGATGGCCACGCCTTCACCGTGCAGAAGCTTGTCGGAGTATCCGGTCGCACTTTCCAGCGCATGGCCGAATGTATGCCCGAGATTGAGCAATGCACGATCACCGGTTTCACGTTCGTCACGCGCCACGATGGTTGCTTTCGCCTGGCAGGATGTGCGGATGGCGCGAATGCGGGCCTGTGCGTCGCCGGCGAAAATCCGGGTGGCATTGTCTTCCAGCCAGCCGAAGAACTCCGCATCACCGAGCAGGCCGTATTTGGCCACCTCAGCATACCCGGCTGCGAGCTCGCGGGCGGGCAGGGTGTTCAGCACGTTTATGTCTGCCAGTACGGCGACAGGCTGGTGAAACGCACCGACGAGATTCTTGCCGTGACTGGAGTTGATGCCGGTCTTGCCTCCGACGGAGCTGTCGACCTGTGCCAGCAGGGAGGTTGGTATCTGGATGAAACCGATGCCGCGACGGACGACTGCGGCTGCAAAACCGGCAAGATCGCCTATAACACCGCCGCCAAAGGCGATTATGTGGTCATTGCGTTCCATGCCGGCTGCGATGATGTCGTCGCACACTTGAGCGAGCCGCGTATAGCTTTTGGTCTGCTCACCGGCGGGCACGATGATTGTGGTGTAGGTCACGCCGGCCTGGTCGAGACTGTCGGTGAGTGTCTTCAGGTGGTGCCGTGCAACGTTTTCATCTGTCACGATCGCTGTGACCGGACGCGCCAGCAAAGGGGCGATCGTGTGCCCGGCATGGGCCAGCAACCCGTCGGAAATCGTAATGTCGTAGCTGCGCTCACCAAGCGAGACGTTGACTTCGGCCCTGGCTGTGTCGGCAGATGGTAGCGTGTCCCGGTTCATGCGCGTGCCGTTTCCTGCTGGCGCAGGTGATCGGCCAGGGTCTCAATGCACGCGATCACGATCTGGTCGTGGGGCACATCCCTGCTTTCCACCATGATGTTGGAATTGCCATAGACGGGATAGCGCTCGGCTATCAGTTTGCGCATGACCGCTTCCGGATCGTCGGTTTTCAACAACGGCCTGTTCGACCTCTTGCGCACCCGCTTCATCAACAGCTCAAAATCCGCCTTGAGCCAGATGGAAATTCCCTTGTCGGCAATTGTCGCGCGGGTTTCGTCGCTCATATAAGCGCCGCCTCCGGTTGCCAGCACGCGTGGTTGCTCGCTCAGCAGGCGTTCAATGACCCTGCGCTCACCATCGCGGAAATACTGCTCGCCATGTTCCTCGAAAATTTCCGGAACGGTCTTGCCGGCCGCCTTTTCGATTTCGGTGTCGGCATCGGCGAACGGCAGTTTCAGCTTTTTGGCCAGACGCCTGCCTATGGTGGTCTTGCCTGCACCCATCAGTCCGATCAGTACGATACTGCGACCTTTGAGCTGAGACACGATGGTGATGATGTTGTCGTTGGACTTGCTGGTTTCGGTCACTGCTGTTTGAACCCAATTTGCGTATTGAGCTCCATTGGCGCTCTGTTTTTTCTGTTTTAGGAGAAAATGCCGGTTGATGCCATAGAACATGCGCGATTTCAGGAAAGTGCAGGGTAAACTGCCCTGGCGCAGCCGTTGCGGCAGGCCGGTGGCGTGCAAACACTTTGCGATTTAGCCCGGATTGTTGCACATTGCAGGTCGTAATGAGCAAATCCTAACTATCTGTTTGAGGAACATTTTATCCGTCATGCCTGACAGTCTTCGCTTTCTGTTAATCGTACTATGCTTGGCTGGTGCCGGGTATGGCGCAGTTTGGGGTCTGGCCACGTTCCCGCCCGAACAGCAAGAAGTGGTGAAGCAGCTCTCCAATGGTGTCTTCGAAAACTGATGATCACAATGGTTCCGGCCCGGATGCACCCATCAACGCAAACCGGACCATCGCACTGTTCCTGGAGATGATGAGCGCCGAACGCGGGGCATCCAGAAACACTCTTTCCGCCTATGCCCGTGACCTTGAACAGTATAGCGGCTTCCTGACAAGGCGTGGCTGCGCTCTCGGTGGCGCCGGCAGCGATGAAGTCCGTGCCTGGCTGAGCGAGTTGCAGGCAGAAGGGCTGGCCAAGTCCACCATTGCCCGCAGGCTGTCCGCCGCGCGCCAGTTGCACAAGTTTGCGTACGCTGAAGGCATTGTGGGCGATGATCCTGCAAGTGGTATCGCGGCGCCGCGCAAGGCGCGCACCCTGCCGAAGACAATGAGTGTGGGGCAGGCGGAAAAACTGCTGATTGCAGCGCGTGAGCAGGTGATAAGCGCGCATGGCAAGACGCGGCTGAAAGCGTTGCGCATGATGTGCCTGACCGAGGTCCTGTACGCCACCGGCCTGAGGGTGTCGGAACTGGTCAGCCTGACGGTCGGCATGGTTTCCGCCGATGACCGGTTTATCACGGTGCGCGGCAAGGGGGGGCGTGAACGTCTTGTGCCGCTTTCTCCTGCCGCACGCGCGGCCATCAACGCCTATATGGACGCCGTGAAACAGGCAGCCGACATTGTGCATCTTGAGCCGGCGCAATACCTGTTTGCATCCGGCGGCAGGCAGAAACACCTGACACGCCAGCACTTTGCGCTGATGCTGAAGCAATTGGCGGGTGTTGCCGGAATTGATCCAGACACCGTTTCCCCCCATGTCGTACGCCATGCCTTCGCCAGTCATCTGCTGCAGGGCGGGGCAGATCTGAGGTCGGTGCAACAGATGCTGGGGCATGCGGACATTTCCACAACACAGATCTATACCCATGTCATGCCGGAAAAATTGCGTGAGGCAGTTGAAAGTCATCACCCGCTCAACCGGTAAGTTGCTCGTTGTGCACACTAAATAGCAGGTTGACATCGTATCGGCGTAACGCCAGTTTGCAGCCCATAGTCAGTTAGGCTCAGGCGAGGGCGGGCACCGCGGTTCCAGCAGTTGCGGTCAGTTGAAACATGCAGACATTTCTTGATTTTGAAACACGCATTGCCGAGCTGGCGGGTAAGATCGCCGAGTTGAAATCCATCAATGAAGATGATGGTTCGGTATCGATCGCCGATGAAGTGAAGCAGCTGGAAGCCAAGCTTTCAAAGTCACTTGCCGACCTTTATGCGAGCCTTGAACCCTGGCAGAAAACCCAGGTCGCTCGGCACCCGGACCGGCCCCATACCCAGGATTACCTGAATGCACTGATCACCGAATTCACACCGCTTGCCGGAGACCGGAAGTTTGCCGAAGATGACGCCATTCTGGGCGGTCTGGGGCGGTTTGACGGAGATCCTGTGGTTGTGATCGGCCAGGAAAAGGGTGCAGATACCAAGTCTCGGCTGAAGCACAATTTCGGCATGGCCCGCCCGGAAGGGTATCGCAAGGCGGTCCGGCTGATGGAACTGGCACAGCGGTTTGCCCTGCCGGTTTTGACGTTTGTGGATACAGCAGGTGCCTATCCCGGCATTGGCGCGGAAGAGCGCGGCCAGGCTGAGGCCATTGCCCGGTCTACCGACTGCTGCCTTGGATTGGGAACGCCGATCGTTTCGACCATTATCGGGGAAGGCGGATCAGGCGGCGCCGTGGCCATTGCGACGGCGAATTCAGTGCTGATGCTTGAGCATTCGATTTACTCGGTCATCTCGCCGGAAGGGGCGGCGTCGATCTTGTGGCATGATTCCGCACGTGCCAGTGAAGCGGCCACCGCCATGCGGATCACCGCAGCGCATCTGAAGGAACTCGGTGTCATTGATACAATCGTGCCGGAACCGGTTGGCGGCGCGCACCGGGGACGCGACGCTGCCATGCAGTCGGTCAGGGAGGCAATTTCAACTGCCCTGATGCCGTTCAAGCACATGTCGGAAGATGAGGTGCGTCAGCAGCGGCGTGAGAAATTCCTGGCGATCGGGCGAACTTTGGCGGGTTAGACCCACTCTAAAGCCCAGCAGCGGCAACTCCAGTCACGGCTGTAAGCGCCCTTGTGCCCATAAATCCGCCGCAAACTTGCCGTTTTGCTCGGCGATCTTGCCTCCGGATCAATGATCATGGCGCTTACGTGGATTTATGCGGCGATTATTCAAACTAATGCTGGTGCTGGCCATCATGGCGTCCACCGGCTATGCGCTTTATCGTACGGGCGAAGGAAACCGTATCGTGGAACGATTGCGCTACCCCGATCCTGAAGTCTTCAGGAAGCAGGCATGGGCGGAACTGGATGCCCGCCAACTCAAACCCGGCATGCCCGTCTTCATCCGCATTTTCAAAAAGAGTTCCGAGCTTGAATTGTGGCTGGAAGGCAAGGCCGGGTGGGAATTGTACCGGACCGTTGAGATCTGCAACTGGTCAGGCAATCTGGGGCCGAAGCTGAAGGAAGGCGACAAGCAGTCGCCGGAAGGTTTTTACACGGTTACCAAAGGCCGGCTGAACCCGAACAGCCGGCATCATCTTTCGTTCAATCTCGGATTCCCCAACCGCTATGACCGTTCACTTGGCCGCACCGGGTCATTTCTCATGGTGCATGGCGGGTGTTCGTCCATCGGGTGTTATGCGGTGCGTGATCATCAGGTTGAAGTGATCTACAGGCTTGTGGAGGCAGCGCTGGACAACGGCCAGGAGGCTGTGCGGGTGCATGCCTTTCCGTTCCGGCTGGAACAAACCGCGCTTGACAGTCACAAGGGCACAAAATGGCACGATTTCTGGGTCATGCTGAAGCAGGGATATGATGTTTTCGAGCGTGAACGCAAAGTGCCGCGGGTACGGGTTGCAGACAAATCCTACGTGGTTAATTGAGCGTTAGCGTGTTGTGCTGCAAAATGGAATATGTGAGGACGGTTTCGGAAATTGGGTTTGTCAAAAATGAACAGTGACAAGACATTCACGACGGGACTGACGCGCCGTGGCTTCTGCGCCACCGGTTTGACGTCGCTGGTTGCTCTGTCGGCCTGCAGCAGTACCGACAAGGCGCTGGAACCTTTATCACCGCAGGTGATGGCCGATCTGCAGCGCCAGAACCTGAAAGTAGGCGCGCCGCTGTTTGTCCGCGTGTTCAAGGAAGAAAACCAGATGGAAGTCTGGTTGCAGCAGGCTTACGGACCCCATGTGCTGTTTCGCACTTACGAAATCTGCAGCCGGTCCGGTGTATTGGGTCCGAAATACAAGGAAGGCGACCGGCAGGCACCGGAAGGTTTCTACATGGTGTCGCAACGCCAGATGAACCCGAAATCGCAGTATTACCTGTCGTTCAATCTTGGTTTTCCCAATGCGTTTGACAAATCGCTCGGCCGAACCGGCACTCACCTGATGGTGCATGGCGGATGCCGGTCCGCAGGGTGTTATGCGATCACCGATGATCATATCAAGGAACTATTCTCGCTGGCCCGTGAAGCCTTCCTGTATGGCCAGAAAGAGTTTCCGGTGCATGCGTTTCCGTTCCGCATGAGCGAACAGAACCTGCTGCGCTATGCCGGTCATCCGCACGAACCCTACTGGCGCGA
>CALHUA010000186.1 GCA_938039915.1 uncultured Anderseniella sp. | reverse complement strand
TGCATGTTTGCAGTTTAAAACTGCAAAAACACGCCTTCAAGCTGCAAATTTGCGAACATATGATGGCTGCAGGACAATCTCCAGGATAAGGATTTCCATCATGCTGTTCGCCGTTCTGTTCGAAGACAACCCAGGCGCAGGCGCCGATATCAGAACCCGTCATATGCCGGATCATCTCGCCTTTCTCCAGCAGAACAGTTCACAGATAAAGGCGGCCGGGCCTTTGACAAACGGCACCGGCGCGGGCGCCGGCGGAATGTGGCTTGTGGATGCAACTGACGAAACAACCGTCCGCAGGCTGGTTGAGAAAGACCCGTTGTGGCCAACCGGACTGCGCAAGTCGGTTCAGATCCTTTGCTGGAACCGGGTATTTGCCGATGGCGAGCGGCTGATTGCCGTTTAACCGCCGTCAGCCCTTCAGCGCGTCCGTCAGGTCACCGATCAGGTCTTCAGTATCTTCAAGCCCGACCGACAGCCGCACCATGCCATCGGTAACCCCCATGGCATCGCGTGCCTCCTGGCCGATATTGCGATGTGTGGTCGTGGCCGGATGGGTTATCAGGGACTTTGCATCGCCAAGGTTATTGGAAATGTCGATGATCTCCAGCTTGCGCAGCATGTCGAAGGCGGCCTGCTTGCCGCCGGCCAGTTCAAATGTCACCATGGTGCCGCCGGCAGTCATTTGTCTGCGGCACAGATCGGCCTGCGGATGGCTGTCCAGCCACGGATAGGTCACGCTTGCCACACCCGGCGTGCCCTCAAGTGCCGAGGCGATTTTCAGGGCACTTTCACACTGGGCGCCGACGCGCAGTTTCAGGGTCTCCATCCCCTTCACCAGCACCCAGGCATTGAACGGCGAAAGCGACGGGCCGGTGTGGCGCAGGAACGGTTTGAGTTTTTCGTTCTTGAACTCGGTGGTGGATACCACGGCACCGCCCAGAACCCTGCCTTGCCCGTCCATATGCTTGGTGCCGGAATAGACAATGACATCAGCACCTAACGGCAAGGTCTTCTGGACAATCGGCGTTGCGAAAATATTGTCCACCACCACGCAGATACCGTTAGCCCTGGCGATGTCGGCAACCGCGGCAATATCAAACACCTGCAATCCGGGATTGGACGGCGTCTCCAGAAAAAACACCTTGGTTTCAGGCCGGATTGCAGCCCGCCAGGCATCCAGGTCATTACCGTCGACCAGTGTCGATGTGACACCGAACTTCGGCAGGATGGCAGTGAGTATCTGGTAACACGACCCGAACAGCGCCTTCGACGCCACAATATGATCGCCTGCCTCGGTCTGACACGCCAGCGCGCCCCATACCGCCGCCATGCCGGATGCCGTCGCATAACAGGCTTCAGCCCCTTCCAGCAGGCGCAGGCGTTCTTCAAACATGGTCACGGTCGGATTGCCGTAACGCGCATAGACATAGCCCTCTGCATCACCGGAAAACCGGTCCTCGGCAGTTTCCGCATCCTCGTAGACAAAGCCTGAATTGAGATAGAGCGCTTCGGCAGTTTCGCCGTGATGCGACCGCTCCAGGCCACCGCGCACCAGCCTGGTCGCTTCGCCCCATTTGGACGGGTTTGCTTGGTTCTTGACAGATTTTTTCATGGTATCACTGCTGTATCCAGGGAAGACCGCGGGCCTTCCAGCCATTGGTCTTGCCGCGATGACGGTTTTCATCCAGGTCGCCTTCAAAACCCTCAGCGACATTATAGCAGGTAGAAAACCCTGCTTCGGTCAACAAAGAGGCTGCTGCTGCAGACCGGCTGCCGGAGCGGCAGATCAGATAGATGTCAGCGTCCTTGCCGATCCCGAATTCCCCGACGGCGGCGACAAATTCTTCGTTGACCTGCATCGAGGGAAACTGCTGCCAGGAAATGGTCGCCATTCGCTCGACCGCCGGCACGCCGACAAATGCCCATTCCGCGCGCGTGCGCACATCAATCATCACCGCATTGCTGTTGCTGGAAAGTTGCTCAAATGCTTCCTGCGGATTGACGTCACCCTTGTACATGCCCGATCACCTTGCTTACCGGTTACTGAATTGTGCGACGCTCCTTATACACCGCGCCTGTGCGTATTGTAAGAAGAACATTGTGTCCCTTATGACGAACATTGTGCCCGTTCGGCAACCCGGATATCGCCATGCACTCCCGGCACAGAATGCTAAGCTCACAAGACCTTGTAAGCACGCCCGTTTTCCATTTGCCAACTGGTGAAATCTGCTCAACCCGAGTTTCTCATTCTGGCTCTATCCCGCCGGACGGAGCCTTGCTAGTTTGCGCGCCGGTTCGGGACTTTTTCATCAGGGATACTCTACATGGCCAAGGAACTTCCAACACAGGCGGATGTTGTCATTGTTGGCGGCGGTGTCATCGGCACTTCGCTGGCCTACCATCTCACCAAGATCGGCATCACCAATGTTGTATTGCTGGAACGCAAGCAGCTGACCAGCGGCACGACCTGGCATGCAGCAGGCCTCGTCGGGCAATTGCGTGCCAGCCGAAACATGACCGAACTGGCCAAGTACACTTCCGAACTGATGAAGGGTCTCGAGGCTGAAACCGGTCAGGCCACCGGCTTCAAGCAGAACGGCTCTATTTCAGTCGCCCTTAACGACGCCAGGTTCGAAGAGTTTCGTCGCGGCGCCTCCATGGCCAAGAACTTCGGACTGGATGTGCAGGTGATATCGGCTGGAGAAGTGAAGGAACGCCTGCCTCATCTCGCCACCCACGAAGTCACCGGCGGAGTTTACCTGCCGGGTGATGGCCAGGTGAACCCGATTGATGTCACCCAGGCCTATGCCGCCGGTGCTCGCTCACGCGGCGCAAAAGTGTTTGAGAACACCAAGGTCACCCGGCTTTTGAAGGACGGCAACCGGGTAACAGGTGTGGAAACCACCGCCGGCACCATCATGGCCGACAAGACAGTGATTTGTGGTGGCATGTGGTCACGTGAACTCGGCCAGCAGGTCGGAGTCCAGATTCCACTGCATGCAGCCGAACATTTCTATGTGGTCACCGAACCTCATGCCGACCTGCCGCGGGAGATGCCGGTTGTCCGCATTCCCGACGAATGGGCCTATTACAAGGAAGATGCCGGCAAGCTGTTGCTCGGCGCCTTCGAGCCGGTCGCCAAGCCATGGGGCATGGACGGCATTCCCGAAGACCATGAGTTTGAGACATTCCCGGAAGACTATGATCACTTTGAACCGGTGCTTGAAAAGGCCGTCGCACGCATGCCGCTGCTGGAGACCGCCGGCATTGCCCTGTTTTTCAACGGACCTGAGAGCTTTACCCCGGATGATCGCTATTACCTGGGCGAGGCTCCGTTCGTCGATGACCTGTTTATGGCCACCGGATTCAATTCCATCGGCATCCAGTCGTCCGGCGGCGTCGGCAGGGTTCTGGCCGACTGGATCAGGGACGGCCACCCGCCAATGGATGTGGCCGATGTCGATATTCGCCGGGTGCATCCGTTCCAGTCCAACAAGAAATACCTGCACGACCGCACCACGGAAAGCCTTGGCCTGTTGTATGCAATGCACTGGCCGTATTACCAGCC
>CALHUA010000185.1 GCA_938039915.1 uncultured Anderseniella sp. | reverse complement strand
GCAAACGATCTGGCTGATCATAACATCCATCCGTTAGGGGCACAAATGAAGATGGAATGCGTCTCAACATATTGAAAATAGGTCATTTTTGAGTTGGTGTACTCGCCAATAGGAAGAGGTAATGGTGCCAGGGGCGGAATCGAACCACCGACACGCGGATTTTCAATCCGCTGCTCTACCAACTGAGCTACCTGGGCATACCGGGCCGGCACGAACAATCCCTCATGCGACCGCAGCGGTTTATAGGTGATCGTCCGGCACCTGTCCAGCATCATCCCACATACATCGTGACGGTTTTGTTAAGGCCTGGCGGTCGGCGCTGTGACGCGTGTCTCAGCTGCTCTCGCCGTCATCGTCGCGCCTGGGTGACAGGGTCTCTCCGGTCTCGTCGAAATCAGGCGGATCGGTGGCCGGAATGGCGTACTGGCCGCCCAGCCAGCGGTGCAGGTCGACGTCGGCGCACCTGGCTGAACAGAACGGATGATACTTCTGCTTCGAAGGTTGCTGGCACAACGGACACGGACGCCTGGTGCGCAGCCTTATCGGCGGTTCGGGTTTCCTGCCGCCCGGGCCTTGTGGATCGCTCATATCAGGTCTCCGTAACCCACTTTCCGTAAATCGGATATCCGCCGGCCTGCAGCATCTGCGCGGTTTCATGCAGCGGCAGGCCAACAACACCCGTGTACGACCCGCTCATCCAGCGCACGAAGGCGGAAGCCTTGCCCTGGATGGCATAACCGCCGGCCTTGCCGCGCCATTCATCGCTCATCAGATAGGCATCCATGTCCGGCCGCATCAGCCGCTTGAAGCGCACCTTGGTGTCGACCACCCGGGAGCGTTCGCGCCCGTCCGGTGACACCACGGCAATGGTGGTAAACACCCGGTGTGACCGCCCCGACAGCAGCCTCAGCGCATCGCGCGCCTCGTCGGTCGACTGCGGCTTGTCGATCACCCGGCGGCCGACGCTGACCACCGTATCGGCTGCCAGCACGAAGACGTTTTCGCCCAGATTGCGCACCAGGGGGGCGGCACGCGCGGCCTGGGCTTTCTCACGCGCCAGGCGCAGCGACAGCGCCCTGGGCGATTCGCGCTTGCGCCGTGTCTCGTCAATATCCACCGGGTTGAGCAGGTCCGGATAAATGCCCACCTGTTCAATCAGTGCCAGCCTGCGCGGCGACGAGCTGGCCAGTACCAGCTTTGCATCGGTAATCGACATGTGCTTGAGCCTTTTGAACCCTCATTCTGGATTGACGCGCTTTTTGATCCGAAAACCGTTGCCCACATTTCGCAAAGCGCATTGGATTGACGCGTATGTGCTACAGATTCTGGGTCATTGTCCAGCACCACGCACATACATCGCACCCTATCTCACTTTCGGCAGGCCGGTATCGCCGAACCGGTCGCGCATCCGCTTGACCAGATGGTCGCGGCAGGTGCGGTAGGCATCCAGCACCTGCTCCCGGCTGCCCATTTCCAGGGACGGGTCAATGGTCGGCCAGTACACCACGTCAATGGCCATGGTGCGGGTCAGTTCCATGGCCTTGTGATGGGCTTCGGGCGACAGGGACACAACCAGGTCAAAGCTGGAATCGACAAGATCGTCGAACGACTTGGCCTTGTGCCTGGAGATATCGACACCGATCTCGTCCAGAACCTCGACAATGAAGTCGTTGCGCTCGGTAGGCCGCACCCCACAACTGTCCACAAACACCCGGTGGCCGTAATAATACTTCATGATCCCTTCGGCCATGGGCGAACGGATGGCGTTGTGCGAGCAGCAGAACAGCACAGCACCTGGCAGGTCCGCGCTCATGTGCCTGAGCCCCGCACCCTCATCCGCGCCAATGCAGCACGCACACCAGCGTGAACAATCGCCGCGCGGTGTCGAAATCCACGATGATCTTGCCGTCCAGCCGGTCCATCAGCACCTGGCTGCCCTCATTGTGCAGCCCGCGCCGGGCCATGTCGATGGTTTCAATCTGGCTCGGCGTGGCAGTGCGAATGGCCTGGTAGTAGCTTTCGCAGATGCCGTAATAATCTTTCACGATGCGCCGCAGCGGCGACAGCGCCAGCGCAATGACGCTCAGCGTGTCACCGGCTTCGCTGCACACATTGAACACCAGCTTGGTCCCGTCGATGGACAGGTTGAGGGAGTAAGGTCCGCCCGGCTTGCCGACCACATCGAAACTGTTGCTCTCGAGCAGATCGTAGATTGCCACTTTTCGCTCGTGGTCCACGTCGGCAGAGAAGGTCTTGGACAGCGTATTGTCCAGGTTGACGGCGACCAGCTTGTTGTTGTCGGTGTCCATGTCCCGGGCTTCCAGAGCGGTTGTTGTTCTAACTGCCTTATTCGCTTCGCACAGGTTGCCGGGTCAGGGCAAGTTCAACCGCATGGCGACCGAGCGTGCATGGGCTTCCAGCCCTTCCGCGCGCCCTATGGTAATGGCATCCGGGCCAATGGCGCGCAACGCGTCCGCGCTGCATTTCAGGATGGACGTGCGTTTCATGAAGTCGAGCACATTGAGCCCGGAAGAATACCTGGCACTGCGCGCTGTCGGCAGCACGTGATTGGGTCCGCCGACATAATCGCCAACAGCCTCCGGCGTAAACGCACCCAGGAATATGGCACCGGCATTGTGCACAGAAGCGGCAATCTCGTCCTCGTTGCGGCACACGATCTCCAGATGTTCCGGCGCCAGCCGGTTCACCAGCGGCACGGCGTCCATCAGGGTGTCGACGATGATGATGCAGCCGAACTCGCGCCAGCTTGCCCCGGCAATGTCCGCCTTGGGCAAGGTGGCAAGCTGTGCCTCAACCGCTTGCGCCACGTCATGGGCCAGTTGTTCGCTGTCGCATATCAGGATCGACTGGGCCGATGGATCATGCTCTGCCTGGGCCAGAAGGTCAGCGGCAATCCAACCCGCATTGGCGCTTGCGTCAGCCATCACGAGAACCTCCGAAGGTCCTGCAATCATGTCGATGCCGACGGTGCCGAACACCTGCCGTTTGGCAGCGGCCACAAAGGCATTGCCGGGACCGACGATCTTGGCCACCGGTTCAATGGTTTCAGTACCGTAGGCAAGTGCTGCAATTGCCTGCGCGCCGCCTATGGTGTGGATCTCGGTGACGCCGGCAATGCGCGCTGCCGCGATAACCTGGGCATTGATGACGCCCTTCGGGGTCGGCACCACCATGACCAGGCGCTCAACGCCGGCCACGTGCGCCGGGATGGCATTCATCAGTACCGAAGACGGATAGGCAGCCAGCCCGCCCGGCACATAAAGCCCGGCGGCCTGAACCGCGCTCCAGCGGTGGCCAAGCTCGACACCTGATGCATCCGTATAGCGTTCGCCTGAAGGCACCTGGCGCTCGTGGTAGGCATGGATGCGCGCTGCCGCTGCCTCAAGCGCGGCCAGTACATCGGCCGGGCATTTATCGGCTTCCTCGTTGATCTGATCCGCCGTCATGCGGGCGCCGCTCGCAGGCAGGTCAAATCCGTCGAACTGTTTCGTATAGTCGCGCACCGCTGCATCGCCGCGGGCTTTGACATCGGCCAGAATGCCGGCCACAACGTCATTGACGTCTGCTGCCTGTTCGCGCTTGTCGCCCAGCAGCCTGGCGAAGTCAGCCTCGAACCCGGCATCATTGATGTTCAACCGGCGTGTCATTTGGTTGTGTCCTCTGCGTCATGATCCGGCCGCGCCCGTGCCGGCCAGGCCTCGCTCAGGTCTGCCATCGCCACTTCAATACACTCGACCTCGATGCGTATCGCTCCACCGCCGGCAAACGACAGCTCGATGGTGCCTTCCGGTGCCTCTGCTCCTGGAATGAATGTCATGGCAAGCAGGGAGACAATGGCCGTCTTGTCACTCATCACGATGTTGCGCGCGCTCACGCGGCGGACCCTGGATATCTGCACCCCGCACAGCCGCCGCTCGCCGGCACCGCCCTTGTTGCCAAAGTGAACATAGCGATTGGCCACAATCGACAGCTTGGCGGTGTTCTTCATCCAGCGAAGATCGCCCACCGGCAATACGGCGTCCTGCAGGTGGGCGGAAATGACGGCCAGGTCTTCTTCGTCCAGCGCAGCCAGTTTTATAGCGGGTGTGTCGCCCATCTTGTTTGTCGCTTCTTGCCTTCAGCCCTTGAGGAATGAGGACTGTCTATAGCATGTTGCACGGAAAGTGGCAGCGGTTTTGCAAACCGGAAAGTGAAAGGGAGAGCAAGAAAACGATTCAGTCGGAGATGCGCGAGATATCCGCGCCACACGCGCTGAGCTTGTCTTCCAGTGTTTCGAAACCGCGGTCCAGGTGATAGACGCGGTGCAGCATGCTTTCGCCTTCTGCCGCCAGTGCTGCTATCACCAGTGACACGGACGCGCGAAGATCGGTTGCCATGACTTCGGCCCCATGCAGCTGGTCTACGCCGGTGACGGTTGCCGTATCACCACTGAGCGAAATGTCGGCTCCCAGTCGCGCCAGTTCCTGGACATGCATGAAGCGATTTTCGAAAATCGTCTCGCGAATGACCGACGTACCGCCGGCCCGCGTCATCAGCGCCATGAACTGCGCCTGCAGGTCGGTCGGAAAGCCGGGATAGGGCTGGGTTTCCACGTCAACCGGTTTCAGGCCATTGCCGTTGCGCCTGATCCGCATGCCGTTGTCTTCGATGTCGATCGTGGCGCCTGCCTGTTCCAGCACTGAAATCATGCTGGCCAGGTTGTCCGGACGCCCGCCGCGCAGTGTTACGTCGCCGCCGGTCATGGCCACCGCCATGGCATAGGTGCCGGTTTCGATCCGGTCAGCCAGCACTTCGTGTGTGGCACCATGCAGTTCATCAACACCCTCAATAGTCAGTGTCGAGGTGCCGATACCATCGATCTTGGCGCCCATCTTGACCAGGCATTCGGCAACGTCGATGACTTCCGGCTCGCGCGCGGCATTCTCGATCACCGTTTCGCCCCTGGCCAGTGTAGCAGCCATCATGGCGGTGTGGGTTGCTCCAACAGACACCATGGGAAAGGTGATCCTGCTGCCTTTCAGGCCGCCGGGTGCCGTGGCCACCACATAGCCGTTTTCGATGTCAAGTTCAGCGCCCAGTTCGCGCAGCGCCATCAGATAGAAATCAACCGGCCTGGTGCCGATGGCACAGCCACCTGGAAGCGATACCCTTGTGTCATGAAAGCGCGCCAGCAATGGCCCGAGAACCCAGAAGCTGGCCCGCATCTTGGACACCAGGTTGTAAGGCGCCGTGGTGTCGACAATTTCAGCAGCGGTAAAATGAACGGTTTCGCCTGCCTGGTTGTTCTGGCCGGCGCGTTTGCCGTCAGTGCGCTGGTCAACGCCGTGATTGTGCAGAATGCGCTTCAGCAATTGCACGTCGGCCAGCCTGGGCAGGTTTTTCAGCGTCAGTGTATCGGCAGTCAGAAGACTGGCAATCATCAGCGGCAAGGCGGCGTTCTTCGCACCCGAAATCGGGATTTCGCCATTCAATTCATTACCGCCGCCGATTCTGATCCGGTCCATGCTGTTTTCGTGCCTTTTTGATACGATCTGGGAAGTATGCTGCGATAGTCGTGCTTTGTGGCGCTTTCATGCACCTAAAATGCCAGTTCCGGCAAGAAGACATATGAAGTTGTGAAAAATCTTTTGATTTCAGCCGTTTCCCTTGTCGGATTTGTTTTTCTCAGCGCGGGTTGCAGACCCTTTGCTGCGGGCCTGCTGCTTGCGCCGGGCGAGATTGCGCCTGAGCGCCTCTGCAAGGCGTTTTTCACGTTCCGAAGCTGTCTCACCGGCCATGCCTTGAATCGCTTCCCGATTAGCAATTAATGAACCTTCAATATGTAGGCTTCAGCCAACTTATTGTCATGCAGGTTCAATCATGCTTGCACAGTTTCAGTTGCTGTGGCATTACGCCTGCCATATCGCCGGGTACTGCCCGATCATGCTGTCGTAGCTCAGGGGTAGAGCACTCCCTTGGTAAGGGAGAGGTCGAGAGTTCAATTCTCTCCGACAGCACCAGATTTTCCCCAGAAAATTGATGTTTTTTCAACTTGCCGATTGCAGGCGATTTGGTTTTGGGAAGGCGCTTGGGGGTGGTTCCCGTTCTGTCTCCGCCAGGATGGTCTGCCTGCGGCGCAACCTGAGCAAAACGTAGGGTAAACCATCGACTATCCGAAAATTTTGCTGTTTTCCGCCAATCAGGTGTTTCAATATTCAAAAAGCTCTTGCATAATCCGCACACGAATATGGGGAGCAAGTATTGTGGATCTCGACAGCGTCAGACGTGTTCTGATTGCAGCGAGCTGGATTGCGTTTGCAATGATGATTGCTGCCGCTATCGTTCGGCTGCAGTTGTGACGCCCAAAGTAATTCGCGGCTAATCAGGCGCTTCTGCCATCCATTGTTGGCAATCCACGCCGGATACCGACCTGCAATTGCTGCAGGCCGGTTTGAAATGGCGCACAAACACCTATTTGATCACACCACAAGCCAGGCGCCCGGAAGTGTCTTCGCTGCTCGAATGGATCATGATGGCGCGGTTCACCACATCAGCGAGAGACAAGCGCGCAGCCACGATAGGCCTTGTCGCGGTGCCGTCCGCGTCGACCGTAAAGTCGGGCAAATCGCCAAGATGGCTGCCCAGGGTCTGACCTTCAAAGGTGAGCCACAGGTGGCCGCCAGCTGCCAGGCCCGGAACCATGGTTCCATCTTTTTGTGCTGGTCCACAGTCAGGCTTCTGGTGGATATGAAAAGCGTATTTGCCTGATTTCAACCCCTTTATATCGGGCTCCACCAGAAGTGCTGTCTCCGTTCTGTCGCCAACCACGATCTCGGTGTTCTTGATGGTCAGCGTGCCAAGCCTTTTGCCCACTCCACGAGCGCTGGTCAGGCGAACAGGAATTTTTGCTTCGGATCCATTATTGGTCCAGGCCAGAAAGTCGTTGAACATTTTAGCTTTTTGCTCAGCCGTCACGCTTGCCGTCGAGCCGTTGATCGTTAGCAGAAATGTTTCGAATTTCTCTTTCAACACTGCAACGGTCTGTTCACCTTCATGCTCGGCGACCCAGGCTTCCGCCCGCGGAAATCTTGTCCAGCCGGGCAGGGCCGCTGCCAGATTCACATTCTTCCATCTGGGATCGTAGGGCGATTGTTGCAGGGTCTTGAACCCGGAGAAAAATGTCTCAACAAACCGCACGACTTTCTTGTGCCGGGGATGGTCTGCGGGCCAGTTGTTCACGACCAGCACCAGTCGTACGGCTACCGTATCAATGCTGCTGTTTGCCGGCATCATGTTCGGAAATTCGCTGGCAGTGACCGTGGAGGGGACGTAGTTTTCAGACAATCCCGCCTGTGATATCGGCAACAGGCGGAGATTATCCTGAGAACCAAGGCTGGCTGCAATTTTTTTGAGATTGTTTCCCAACACCACAGTTGCCGATATCTCGCCGGTTGTCATTTTTTTCAGTGCGACTGTGTCTGGATGACTGGTGCTTTTCACATCAATGCCCAGTGATTTGAAAAGAAGTGCAGACGGTGTGTATTCGTCACCTGCACCCGCGCTGAAATTCACTGTTTTGCCGGCCAGATCGCTGATGTCGCCGATGTCTTTTCCAGCAACGATGAAAATGTTTTCAGTGCCGAGTTCGGCGATATACTGCAGCGTCAGATCAATATCAGGGATGAAGTTGTCCGTGCGAACCGCATCGAGCACATCTGCGTGTACAATACCGGCGTCAACCCCCTTGAGGTACAGTATGTCGGAAATGTTCTGAGCCGAACCAAAACCGAGCACCGGCAGAATTCGCTGGTTTTCGCCGTTGTTGAGTGCCGTGCCCAGATCTTCAACGAGACGGGCGCTGGTGCTGTCGAGGCCCCCGGCCACGATTGTAACAGTGGTGGAATTTACCCGTTGAATAATCTGTTGGCGGGTCTCCGCGCTTTGCACAGCACTGCCAACTGCAACCATACAATACAAAACACCGACGAGGACGCTAAGGACCCCAAATCTGTATTCACCCATTCCAACTCTCCAAAATACCAAAAACCAAGGTTCGCGCTGTCCCGCACGCGTCCTGAACGAAAATGGTATTTGATTTCTCCCCCCTTCAATCGAATCACCCAGGAAACGAATTGAAAACGTGTCACAAACCTTACCTTGGGTCCAGTAAGATTGACGATGGTTTATGTCTAAGGTACTGTCCTTAAACGGAATTGTTCCGGTGCATCAATGACGCAGTGGGAATGCATGGCGTCGGTCGCCCGGGACGCCGTCACACCGTTTCCCATGTCAACATCGCCGGGCCAGCTGTGGACGGAACGGCACTCTGAAATTTCTTGAACGAAGGTGCGTCAAATGACCGGGCACAATCCTACGCTGCACCTGCTGGTTGGAAAAATTGCGGCCGGAAAGTCGACCCTGGCGGCTGAACTGGGGCAGGCGCCTGCCACTGTCGTTGTCAGCGAAGACCAATGGCTTGCCGCTCTGTTTGAAGATGAACTGAACTCAGTCGGCGACTATGTGCGCTGTTCTGCCCGGCTTCGATCCGCCATGGAGCCTCATCTGATTGCGCTGTTGCAGTCCGGTGTCTCCGTGGTTCTGGATTTTCCTGCCAACACAATTGCAATGCGGACATGGCTTCGTGGACTGCTGGACAAAGCCGGCTGCGCGCACCAGATGCACTTTCTGGATGTTGCCGACAATGTATGCCGGGACCGGTTGCACAAACGCAATGCCGCCGGCAGGCATGCCTTTGCGGTCACTGATGAACAGTTTGATCTCATCACTGCACAATTCGTGGCACCGTCCGCCGAAGAGGGCTTTCAGCTTGTGCTGCATCACCACATTGAACCCGGCAGAAAATGACCCACGCAGACCGCTAGCTCCCGATGAAGGTTTGAGAAACGCTGAAAACACTGGTTTTTCAGTTGTTGATTTCACCGCGCAACTGTAACGTGCAGCAAGTGCGCCACAATTGGTCAGCACAAGTCGGCGGCAATGACAATATTACAGTACTGATGCATCGTTTACCTCTCATTGTTGGGTAAGTCTGTGTGTGTTGCGTAAGCTTTAAGTCACGTAAAACACGATTATACCAAAGGAGGTAATTATTGACCCATTTGACCGATTTTTCGCGTTTGCTGGCTAGGCATGTTTCACGCCTTGGTCTGGCGGACCACAAGTGAAGCATAACGACGTCCAGCGTGCGTGAAAAACCGGCCTTCGGTGGGCCAAATCCGTCCATCTGGTGCGTTGTGGCGCTTGCCCGATGCACCACATCGCGCTGCGCACCACGCCTGCCAGAATGAACGGATTTGACTCCATCAAATGGGTCAATAATTACCTCCTTTGGTATTACGGCAATGTTTGAGGGGGTAATGCAGGAACTGGACCCGCTGGGGATCAACCAGATTGTGACGCGGCTGCACATGCAGGTTGTTGCGGTACACGGCATCGAGATTGCGACCAGTACCGACTTTGACCGTTTTGCATCGGTCAGGGCACAATTGCGCGATGACGCCATCTCTCCCTACTTCGATCCGCAGCACAATGGCCCGGAACTGTCGCAATCAGCCTTCTGGATCGAGGGGCGCAAGGACGGTGAACCGGTCTACGTGGAAGCCTACCGTCTCTATGAGCCAAGCGGACCGTTCAATCACTGGTGCCGGGCATGGCTGATGGATGCGCACACCAGGGCAGGCGAAGACGTACACATTGAAGCGGTATCCGAACCGATGTCCGAGCCGGTTTCGAGACTGGGCGGCCGCATGGCCTATCGCGGTGAACTGTTCATGTCACAGTCGCTGCGCGGAGGTCCCAAAAGCAGATTGATCAACGACATTTCACTGCTGCATCACGCATTGGTCTGGGGCTACTGGAAACCGGACTACATATGGGGGTTGACGACCGAGAGCAGGGCGCAGCGAGGCATGCTTCGCCGCATCTACTATAATCACCTGGAGGAGGGATTTATTGTCTGGAGGCGCCGGCCCGTGTGTGTGGAACAGGATCGTGAAACCCTGTGCTACCAACCCCGGCACCAGATCACCAGGGATCTTGCTGCTGTCAGCCAGGAGTATCAGGAGGTCAAATGAACCGATAAACCTGATCCAGGCTATCAGGTATCTACCGGCACCTCGTAGCCGGAACGGCCAAACGGCTCCAGACGGTTCGGGCGGGTCTCACCCTGCATGAGCAGTGACCCGATGCTGATCTTGTTGCCATTCCGTACCGGAAACAGAACCCGGTGATAACGCAGCCAGTAGGCTTCCGCCTTGCGCTGTGCCGGTATCAGCGCCATGCATTCATCAAACAGAACCTGGCGTGTTTCCGACACTTCAAGGTACCTGTCATAAACATGGCTTTCGGTTTGGGCAAAACGCTCATCCAGCTGGAACCGGCGTCCCTGGCACCAGTCCACCCCCATGATCTTTCCAAGCGGTGTGTGCGTTCCGACTTCATGGATCGGAAATCCTGAGTCCGGATCGTCTCTTGAAAATACCAGCCGGGACGCAATCAGGCCCGGCGATTTTATAGCCTGCCGGGCATAGTCGGGCATCGAACCGGGGTCTCTTGGCGCCTGCAGCGCGGATTGCAGCATCGAAACTTTCAGATCCTGCAAAAATGCCATCCGGTCAGAGGCGCCGTTTGCGGTGTCGAAACGCTCCGCAAACCAGCCTTGATTGTAGAAGTTCAGAAAATAGGGTGCCGGCATGGCACCAAGGTTTGCTGCTGCAAACTGCAGGCTGTCGCGCGCGGCGTAAGCGGTGTCCCACCGGACCTCGGTCGCGTATGCACCACTGGCCGTCATGAACGGTCTCATGCACACCAGTCCGAACCCGCGAAACGGCAAATCATTGTCGCCGAACGGATATCCTGTCAGATCCCGAACGACGTGACCGCGATCAATCCAGTTGTATTGATCACCACGGACCTGTCTGGATAAGGCATTTGTCATTTGTCGCGTTCAATTTTTGGAAACGGGATTATGTTGGATTCCTCGGCCGGACCGAACAGATCTGCCAGCGACAGACCCAATGCCGCGCCCATTTCAATGATCGTTGAGGAGTGGCCAAGTGTGGCTCCAGCTTCAATCTCCAGAACTGTTTCAATCGCAATTTCCATGTCGCGGGCCAGTTGCTGAACTGAAATCTTTCTTTTAACCCGTGCGTTGCGCAGTCGCGTGCCAATGTAGCCATGCTTCATCTTAAGCCCCCCCTGATGTCTGCTCCTGCCCAGACCATTGCGCCGCTGCCACCCGTCCTCATCAAATAACGCTACGTTACTCCGCGCGCGAGTGTCAATCAGTGCGCTTGTTGGCTGGATATCCCTGCATGCTCGGGTTAAAAGGTTTTCATGGCAGACATTTTCAAGCAGACCCAATCAACCGAACGCCGATTTGCAGATCAGGGAATTCAGCTTTCGCGCGTTTTCTTTGTCATCGGCATGATGATGCTGGTGCTGACGCTGTTCATGTTTCCACCCCTGGTCTCGGATCTTGTCGCGCGGAACAATGACTGGAGCGTATTTGCAGCATCGGCGTTCATGACCGGTTTTCTCGGGCTCATGCTTGTCCTGGTCAGCCGCGGCGGCTGGTCGGACCACGTCACCTTGAAGGAAGGCTTCGTGCTGACGGTGCTGAGCTGGATCGCGCTGTGCGTCATGGCGTCCATACCGTTCATGTTCCTGGGCCGTGACGCCAGTGTTGCCAATGCCTTGTTTGAAGCGGTGTCCGGGCTGACTGCCACCGGCGCAACGGTGCTGACCGGCCTCGATCACCTGCCGCCCGGCATGTTGCTGTGGCGCTCCATCCTGCAGTGGATCGGCGGCGTCGGCATCGTCGTCATGGCGCTGGTCATGCTGCCGTTCCTGCGCGTCGGCGGCATGCAGTTGTTCCGGACTGAAAATTCAGACCGCTCCGACAAGTTCATGCCGCGCGTCGGCGAGGTCATCAGCCTGATCGCGGTCACCTATCTGTGCCTGACGTTTGCCTGCGGCTTTGCCTACTACTGGGCCGGCATGAATGCGTTTGACGCGCTCAATCACGCCATGACGACCGTCTCTACGGCAGGGTTTTCGACCCATGACCGGTCTTTTGCGCATTTTGCCGACAACAAGGCCATTCACTGGATTGCCATTGTCTTCATGCTGGGCTCGTGCATGCCGCTGGTGCTGTACGTCAAGATGGTCAGTTCCAGGTCGCTGGCGGTGTGGAATGACGCCCAGGTCCGCGGTTTCGTTCAGATTGCAGGCCTCGCGGTCTTCACCGTGACATTGTGGTATTATGTGCGTCACGACGAACCGTTCCTGGACGCACTCAGGGTGGTCAGCTTCAATGTGGTCTCGATCATTTCGACGACCGGATACGCGCTGGGCGATTACACCAACTGGGGCAGTGGCATCATGGGCCTGTTTTTTGCCCTTATGTTCCTCGGCGGGTGCACAGGGTCGACGACCGGTGGACTGAAGACCTTCCGTCTCCAGGTCATGATGATGACGGCATCGGGTTATATTCGCCAGCTGATGAGCCCGAACCGGATCGTGGTTCTGAATTTCAACAACACCAGGATCACCAATGAAATCGCCACCTCGGTGCTGGCCTATGTCACCGTCATGTTCCTGTCGGTGATGGTGTTCACCATAGCCTTGTCATTCTTCAATCTCGACCTGATCACCGCCCTGTCCAGCGCCACCGCGACCATCACTAATGTTGGTCCGGGCCTGGGCGATATTGTCGGACCTGCCGGCAGCTATGCCAACCTGGACCCCGGTGCGAAACTTCTGTTGACCGTGGCCATGCTTCTGGGCCGGCTGGAGTTTTTCACCGTGCTCGTGGTGCTGTCACGCTCGTTCTGGCGTTAAAAATGTTTGGATTCAGTCTGGTTCGGGTGCACTGCCGGCACTGTCAGACCGGTTGAGTCGTCGCCAGTTTTCCGGCTCGTCGAAATCTCCCTGCCATATTCCCTTGCGGGCCTTTTTGGCGCTGCGTTCCGATCGAACATAGGCCGGCAGCCTGTAGGCCACCGCCCACCCGTCGGCCACCATCTGCCGGTTCAGTTCGGTATCACCGGCATGACATACGGAAACCGACCGCTGATAGCGGTCGACATCCATGGTGCGGCACGTGACATCGCGGCCTGCAACGATTGTCCTGAGATGGGCTCTGGCCTTGCGTCCGCAGTCATAATCACGCCCTGCCTTGTCGCGGCAGCGTTGGCCAAGCTCGGGGGCGTCAATGCCCTGCAGGCGGATGTCGTGGCTGTTGTCGCTCGGGCGCAGGCTGTCGCCGTCGATCACCCGCATATTGCCGGCAACGTTGGTTCCAGGCAGCAGCTCCATGACGGTCAGCGCCAGCACGGTGAGGGCAACAACCACCAGCACATCGAGGCCCGTACGCCATAACGGGCGCCCCCGGCGTCTCATTCTTGCGTCTTGCTCCAGCGCCCGGCAGCTTTGCTGTCGCTGTCACGCGCGTCCACCCATTTGGCGTCTTCAGCGTTGTCGCCTTCTTCAAGTTTCCAGAACGGTGCCTTGGTCTTCAGCCAGTCCATCAGAAACTGGCAGGCTTCAAAGGCGGCTTCGCGGTGCGACGAACAGGTAATCACCAGCACAATGTCTTCGCCGGGGTGCATGCGGCCATAACGATGTACAATCAGGCTTGCCTCCAGCGGCCAGCGCTCATTCGCCTCTGCCTCGATCGCGGCCAGTGCCTTCTCGGTCATGCCGGGATAGTGCTCCAGTGTCATGGCGGACACCTGCTCGCCCAGATTGAGGTCTCGCACCGACCCGGCAAACACAGCGGTACCGCCAATCTTGTGATTGCCGTCACGAACACCGCGCAGTTCCGCGGCGATGTCGAACGGCTCTTCCTGTACCCGTATCATCTGCTGCCAATTCCTATTGCTGCGGCTTGTTGAACAGGTTCTTGAACAGTTTTTCCGCCTCGCCGGCACCTTGTTCTCCCAGCGCCTTGGCAGCTTCGTCTCCAACCACACCGCGTGCCTGATCTTCGATGGCTTTCGACACCTTGCCCTTGGCCTGCTCTTTTAACTGGTTGCCGGCGGCTTCGACATTGATGTCGCCTGTCGACACGCCAAGCTTGTTCAGCGCATCGAGCGCTGCCTGCGGATTTTCCAGAATACCCTGTACATCCGGGTAGATTTTCGGGTTGGCCCAGGGGCCCTTCACGATGACGGGGACTACCAGGCCGGTAAACTCAGCACCCGGTGCTGATGCCGCACTTGGTGCCACCTTGTAGTTCAGCCGTTTGCGCAGCAAATCAACAGTGCCCTGTCCCGTCACCCGCACCTGCGGACCCACAAGGCTCAAATCGTCATTCTTGCCAATGCCGTCGGTAAATTTGAAACTGGCTGAAAGGGACGAGAATTTGGTACCGGCATTGTCGCTTTTGTTCCATCCGCCAAGCACGGCGCTTTGCACACCGGTCACCATCTGCGCCATGTCGATGCCGCGTATCAGGCCGTCGGTCAGCCTGAACTGGGCCGTACCAGCCAGTGTTGATACCAGTTCGCGCTGCGACCGGCCCGTGGCGGCCAGATTGAGTGTGGTTGCCAGTGTCCCTTCAAAACGCGAGGTGCCGGCAAAGTCGTTGAGCAAAGCCTGTGCGTTCAGACCACTGGCCTGAAACTGTCCGGTCAGCTTCGGCACCCGGGTAGAGCCGTCAAGGTTCAGCCTGCCGGTGGCCGTACTGCCATACGCGGTTATCTTTTTCAGGTTGGCGCTGAGCTGTCCCGAGGCCATGTCGATATCAAGCAGGGTTTCCCCGAAAGTCACATCGCCATACACGATGCCGCCTGTACGCAGTCTCAGTTTTGCATCGAGCGAGTTCAGACTGCTGAAATCTATCGGTGCATCATTCCAGTCTGCTTGCGGTGCGTCGCTGGATGACGACGATGTCTTGCCGGTGTAGATATTGGTGTTCAGCCGGTCCAGCCCGAGGCTGGCGGTGATGCGCGGCCGGTTACCGGCAAGTGTCAGCACCAAATTGCCCTGCGCATTCATGCCGTCCATGGCAACGGTGGCCTTGTTCAGCTTGACCGTCTGTCCGCCAAGATCGACACCGGCCCTGGCGGAAAACTGTTTCAGTCCGGCCCGCCCGCCGATCTCGCTACCTGCCCACTGCGCGAGCTTCCGCAAGTCCGGCGACGATACATCCAGGTTACCGGCCAGGTTCAGACCGTCGCCGAACCGGGCCAGGCCCGACAGTGCCGCTGTGAGGTTGGTTGACTGGATTGACAGTTCAACAGGCGAGCCCTTGGTGGCCAGGCGCGTCGGCGATTTGGCAAATACCTGCAGGTCTATGCGCTGTCCGTTCCAGATCAATGATCCCCTGACGTCGACCGGGGCTTGCGCATTGGCCATGCTGACGACGACATTGACCCCGGTGGCCCGGAATTCGGACCCGGAACGCTCGTCTGCATAGACGATCTCGCCATCTTCGATTTTTATCGGCGCGACCTGCACGCTTTCAATGCCTGAAGAGCCGCCAGCGGTGGAAGGTTCGGCGCCGATGTCATTTTTGCCGCCATCCTTGTTGAAGTCCCAGTTGGCCTTGCCCTGCTTGTCCACCACCAGGTTGAGGCGCGGACGCACCAGGGTCAGTTCCTGAAAGTTGATCTGACGCGACAGCAGTTCCGACCATGACAGCTGCAGTTTCAGGGCCTCGGCGGAAATCGTGGTTCCGTCAAACATCGCAGGCGGGTTGGACAGGGTTGCGCCTTCAACCTCCAGCCTCAGGTTCGGCCAGAGTTTCACTTCAGGCGGTTTCAGCAAGGTCAGCTTGCGCCCGGTCGCTTTCTCGACCGCACTGGCGAGCTGGGCCGTTGCGAAGTCACCGCGCACGAACAACGGGATGGCCACGATGGCGATTGTCGCAATCAGCACCAGGACCAGGATTGGAATAATGATTCGTTTCATAGGATTAATTCTATCAGATCACACCGGGTTATGAGAGCGCCACATTTCAACTCAAGGTTCAACGAACTCTCCAACAGGGACAGAAAATGGTTTTGGATTGCCGGTCGGGTGTCTATTGTAGCCGTCGTCCGGGGTTATTGCCCCAATCCAATTCCACACTGATTTTGTGAGTTATTCATGTCTGCTGAACCTCTCTGGTCCCCCGATGCAGCCCGCATTGCCGCCCATCGCCTGACAAAGTTCATGGCCTCAGTAAACGCAGCCAGAGATATGGACATGAAGACCTATGAAGATGTGCACGGGTTTTCGGTGCGCGAGCCGGACAATTTCTGGTCCGATGTCTGGGACTTCTGTGAGGTGAAGGCCGAGACCAGAGGCGAGCGTGTGCTGGTCGATTGTGACAAGGTGCCCGGCGCGCAGTTTTTCCCTGATGCGAAACTGAATTTCGCCCAGAATCTGATCCGCCGCAATGACGATACACCGGCGATGATTTTTCGGGGCGAAGACAAGGTCCGCTATGACGTCAGCTGGCGCCAGTTGACCGATCAGGTCTCCAGGCTGCACCAGGCTTTTCGCAAGTTTGGCCTGGAGCCGGGTGACCGGGTGTGTGCGGTTATGCCGAACATGCCGGAAACCATCATGACCTTTGCCGGCGCCAATTCGCTTGGTGCCGTGTGGTCTTCCTGTTCACCTGACTTCGGCGAGCGCGGCATTCTGGATCGCTTTGGCCAGATCGAGCCAAGCATCCTGGTTGTGTGCGATGGCTATTATTACAACGGCAAGACCTTCGATATCACCGACAAGATCGCTGCGGTGGTAAAAGGCCTGCCGACGCTGAAAAAGGTCATTGTCGTCAACTATACCGGCAACGCCGCCGCAACGGCCGCAAGACTGCCCGACGCGGTCACGTTTGATGATTTCATCGAAGCTTATTCGCCGGCCCCGATCGACTATGAGATGCTGCCGTTTGATCACCCGCTTTACATTTTGTTTTCATCCGGCACCACCGGTGTTCCCAAATGCATTGTCCACCGCACCGGAGGTGTGTTGCTCAAGCATATGGCTGAACACCAGTTGCATGGCGGTATCAATCCCGGTGACCGGGTGTTCTATTTTACTACCTGTGGCTGGATGATGTGGAACTGGCTGGCCAGCGCGCTGGCATCCGAGGCCACCTTGATGCTGTATGACGGATCACCATTTGCGCCGTCTGAAACCGTGCTGTTCGACTATGCCGATGAAGAGCGTTTCGACGTGTTCGGCACGTCGGCCAAGTTCATCGACGCGGTGAAGAAAACCGGCTGGCGTCCGATGGACACCCACTCGCTGGCAACGGTGAAGACGATCATGTCAACCGGTTCGACGCTGGTGCCCGAGAGCTTCGAGTTTGTCTACGATGCCATCAAGCGCGATGTGCATCTGGCGTCCATGTCCGGTGGCACCGATCTGTGTGGCTGCCTGGTCGGCATAAATCCGTTCGGTGCTGTCCGGTCGGGTGAAATCCAGGCGCCGGGCCTGGGCCATGACATTCAGGTGTTTGACGATGACGGCAAGCCGATGGCACGCGGCAAGGGTGAACTGGTCAACACCAACTCGTTCCCGTCCATGCCGCTGGGCTTTCTCAACGACAACACCGGCGAGCGTTATCACGACGCCTATTACGCCCGGTTCGACAATGTCTGGTGCCAGGGCGATTTTGCCGAGTGGACCGACACCGGCGGCATGATCATCCATGGCCGTTCCGATGCGACCCTGAACCCCGGCGGTGTGCGCATCGGCACGGCTGAGATCTATGCCCAGGTCGAGCAGATACCCGACGTCATCGAGGGCCTGGCCATCGGTCAGGACTGGGACAATGACGTGCGCGTGGTGCTGTTTGTGCGCCTTGCAGACGGTGTCGTGCTGGACGACGCGCTGGAAAAGAAAATCCGCACCCAGATCCGCACCGGCGCCTCACCGCGCCACGTGCCGGAAAAGATCGTCGCGGTAGCCGACATTCCGCGCACAAAGTCCGGCAAGATCACCGAGCTTGCCGTGCGAGACGTGGTGCATGGCCGCGCGGTCAAGAATGTCGAGGCACTGGCCAACGCCGAGGCACTCGACCTGTTCAAGGATGTGCCGGCCTTGCAGAGTTAGGATCAGGGCCCATTAGATCGAGTTAAATTTCAAGGTCGGCTTAGTGGACAAAACCGACATTGCTCGAATCATCAGACGTTCCAACTAGCGACGCTGGTTGCTGCCCCAGTTGTTCCTTTCGCAGCTTATTTGTTTCTCTCGATTTCCAAGCGTTTGACGGCGCGGCCACGAAGACCGGCAACTTGATCGATCAAGCCTTTCGGATTGACAAACACGTTGGGCTCACCCGCCTTGCGTTCGGCCAGCTCTAGGCGGTCTTCTTCCATGTTGTTAGAGAAGCCGTGCGTGGTCAGGTGGACCTCGACCTTCTCGCCACCCTGATCCGCAAGCGTGCCGATGCGATCGACACTCTTGATGTAAGCTTCAACTTGTTCGGGACCCTCGATGGCATTCAGACCCAATCCACCGATGGTAACTGCTCTATACGTTTTTTCACCATCCTTGACGTCATACGTATAGGTAGCTGTGCCCCATGTGTGTCCAGGTGTTTCATAGACGCGGAATATGTTGCCGCCCACCTCAAACGTATCGCCATCTTTAGCAACAATCCCGGGTTCAATCATTTTCCAAGCGCGCCTGCCTTGGGACTTCGCTGCTGATTCAATAGCCTCATCCCAGCCACTTTGAGTCATAACGAACT